>JBOHCT010000007.1:0-42650 GCA_050699055.1 Streptosporangiaceae bacterium
CGCCTCCTTCCTCCGCCTGGCGATCCATCCGCCTGGACCGCCGCCACTGGCAAAGGACCTCCGACACGCGACACTAGGGTGTGTCCCCAATCAGTCGTTGTCGCCGTCCTGGCCGTAGTGAGGGTCGACCGTTTCGGGGTCGAGCCCCAGCAGGCGCGCGACCTCCTCGACCACGACATCGTGGACCAGCAGACCGAGGTCTTGTACATCGGGCGCCCTGGTCTCGACCGGCCGTCGGTAGACGACGACGCGCAGGGGGCGTCCGCCCGACGCCGGCAGCAGCGCGCCCAGGGGGACCGGCTCATCCTCCCAGGGATCCACGGCGGGGGTGGTCCGCACCGGCGGCACGTCTTCGACCGCGAACTCCACCTCCGCGAGCTGCGCCGACCAGCGGCTCTCCAGGCGTTCGACGGCATCGAGCACGAGGTCGTCGAAGCGCTCGGCGCGGGTGCGGCTGAGTGGCACCTGAGGCGGAGCCAGCGGGCCACGCAGCCCCCTCCCGTGCCGGTCACGGTGGCGGGGGCGTCCTGGGCGGGGCGTCCTCGACGAGGGCCGCGTACGCACGCTTCGAGGGTAACCGGGATGGCGGCCGGCAGGCGAGTGGAGCGGACGCGCCCCTTCGGTGATCTTGGTGGGAGCGTGCGAGTCTGTCCTCGCGCGACACGCTCAGGGCCCTGGCCCCGTGGTGGTGGCATCGAGGACAGGGAAGGGATACCGTCCGGGCCGTGGTCTCCGCCCGGCGCTGCTCTCGTACCGCCTGCAAGCAGCCTGCGATGGCGACGTTGACATACGTCTACGCCGACTCCACCGCGGTGCTCGGGCCCCTGGCGACCTCTGCTGAGCCACACAGCTACGACCTGTGCGCCCAGCATGCCGACCGGCTGACGGCGCCGCGGGGTTGGGAGATGGTCCGTCTTCCGTGTGACGAACGAGAAACGGGCCCGAGCGGCGACGACCTGGAGGCACTCGCCAACGCCGTACGTGAGGCCGCCCGCCCGCGAAGCGGTGGCGGCGAGCCGGTCGGCCATGGTGTCGAGGTAGGACGCAGGGGACACCTTCGCGTGCTGCGCTCGGTCCCGCCGAGGTGACTCGATCCCTGGCCCGGACCCTGGCTAGATTGGTGCGACCGCCGGAGGTGTCGGCTGCCGTACCCGGCGGGGGGACCGGTACGCTCCGAGTGCAGGATTTCCCAGCATCACGGAGCCGGTGTGCGTGACCTCTCCACGATCGTCAAGGCCTACGATATCCGGGGCCTCGTCCCAGACGAGCTCGACGACACCGTCGCCCGCGGCGTCGGCGCGGCTTTCGTCCGGGTGACGGGGGCGACCACCCTCGTGACCGCCCGCGACATGCGCACGTCGTCGGAGCCGCTGGCGGCCGCCTTCGCGGACGGCGCGACGGGCCAGGGGGCCGACGTCATCGACGCGGGGCTCGCCTCGACCGACATGCTCTACTACGCGAGCGGGCGACTCGACGCGCCGGGGGCGATGTTCACCGCGAGCCACAACCCGGCGACGTACAACGGAATCAAGCTGTGCCGGGCGGGCGCCAAGCCAGTGGGGCAGGACAGCGGGCTGGCCGAGATCAGGACACTCGTGGAGCGTGGTGTCCCCGAGGGCGGCAGTGCCGGCAACAGTCCCCGCGGCTCCGTTCGCCGGCAGGACCTGCTGCGTGGGTATGCCGAGCACCTGCGGTCTCTGGTCGACCTGTCCGGGATCCGCCGGCTCAAGGTCGCCGTCGACGCGGGCAACGGGATGGCCGGACACACGGTTCCCGCGGTGTTCAGTGGGCTGCCGCTCGACGTCGTTCCCCTGTACTTCGAGCTCGACGGGACGTTCCCGCACCACGAGGCGAACCCGATCAAGCCGGAGAACCTCCGCGACCTCCAGGCGGCGGTGTGCCGCGAGGGCGCGGACGTGGGGTTGGCGTTCGACGGCGACGCCGACCGCTGTTTCGTGGTCGATGAGCGCGGGGAGGCCGTCTCCCCGTCGGTGTTGACCTCGCTGATCGCGACCCGCGAGCTCGCCAGGGAGCCGGGCGCGACGATTATCCACAACCTCATCACCTCGCGCGCGGTGTCCGAGATCGTTCGCGAGCACGGCGGTGAGCCGCTGCGCACCCGGGTCGGCCACTCGTTCATCAAGGCGACGATGGCGGAGACCGGAGCGATCTTCGGTGGCGAGCACTCTGGGCACTTCTACTTCCGCGACTTCTGGTTCGCCGACTCCGGGATGCTCGCGGCGCTGCACACGCTCGCCGCCCTCGGCGAGCAGGACCGTCCGCTGTCGGCGTTGCTCGCGGCGTACAGCCGCTATGTCGCGTCCGGCGAGATCAACAGCGAGGTGGACGACCAGGGCGGTGTCACCGCCCGGGTACGCGCGGCCTTCGCTGAGCGTCCGGGTGTCACAGTCGACGAGCTCGACGGCCTCACGGTCGCGGCGGAGGACTGGTGGTTCAACCTGCGTCCTTCCAACACCGAGCCCGTTCTACGCCTCAACGTCGAGGCGTCAGACGGGCGGACGGAGACCACGGTGCGTGACGAGGTCCTCTCTCTCGTACGCGGCGAGGGGAACACGCCGTCTGGGGAATGTGTACGCGGTTAGGAGATCGGTTAGGAGATTCTGTGAACCTCGACATGTCTCTTCTCGAGATCCTGGC
Organism: Streptosporangiaceae bacterium; assembly: GCA_050699055.1. GTDB lineage: Bacteria > Actinomycetota > Actinomycetes > Streptosporangiales > JBOHCT01 > JBOHCT01. The sequence goes on from JBOHCT010000007.1 coordinate 2,659, forward strand.
CTGTCCGCAGTGCAGGTCGGCGCTACGAGCGGACGACGCCGCGGAAGAGCTCGTGTGTACGGGCTCTTCGTGCGGGCTCGCGTACCCGGTGCGTGACGACATTCCGGTCCTACTCGTCGAGGAGGCGCGCCCCCCTGGAGAATCCCAGTGACATTCACTGTCGATCCCGGGCGGCTCGACGACGAGGCCGTGCTGCGGTCGGGGGACCCCGGGGACATGCTGCGGGGGGTCGCGGGCGGGGCGGCCCAGGTCCGTGAGGCCGCCACCTTGTCCAGCGAGGCCGGACTCGAGGCCCTCGCGCGGGAAGGGCGTCCCCGCGCCGTCGTCGTCTCGGGCATGGGGGGCTCGGGGATCGTCGGCGATGTCCTCGCCGCAGTCTGCGGGAGCGGGTGTCCGGTTCCGGTCGTGACCGTGCGCGACTACGTCCTGCCCGGCTGGGTGGGGCCGGCCGACCTGGTCATCGGTGTGTCCTGTTCCGGCCGTACCGAGGAGACGCTCACGGTAACGCGCGAGGCCGTTCGTCGCGGCTGCCGGCTGCTCGGCGTCGGCGCGTCCGGGTCCCCGCTGGCCGATGTCGCCGGGCAGGCGGGCGCGCCCTTCGTTCCCGTGCGTTCCGCCGGGCAGCCCCGAGCGACGCTGTGGGGGCTCGGCATCCCGCTCGTCGCGGCGGCGCGCGCCCTGAAGCTCGTCGATGCCTCTGACGAGGTCTTCGAGGCGGCGGCGACGCGCCTCGAAGAGGTGAGCTTCCGCTGCCGAGTGGCAAGCGAGTCGTTCATCAACCCGGCCAAGGGACTCGCCCTCGAGCTCGCCGGCTCGCTGCCGATGATCTGGGGAACGTCACCGCTGGCGAGGCTGGCTGCGTACCGCTTCTCCTGCCAGCTCGCGGAGAACGCGAAGTACCCGTCGATTTGCGGCGGACTGCCGGAGGCCAACCACAACCAGGTCGTGACCCTCGACGGACCGCTGGCTGGCGCGGCGCGCGAAGAGGACATCTTCCGCGACCGTGTCGAAGACCCCGCGGGTGAGGCGCGGCTGCGCCTCGTGGTCCTCCGTGACACCGACGAACATCCCCAGGTGGCGAAGCGGCGGGAGGTCTCGGTCGGGCTCGCCGCCGAGCGCGGCGTCGAGATAAGCGAGGTGGCGGCCGAGGGCGCCCACCCGTTGGAACGGCTCGCGAGCCTCGTCGGGGTCATCGACTACACGACGGTGTACCTCGCGCTCCTTCTCGACATCGACCCGACCCCCGTCTCGGTCATCGAGGAGCTCAAGGCGCGGATCGCTCTCTGACCATGGGTACGCCGCCCGGCGTACGCAGCAGTCGCAGCGCCTTCTCCTTCTCGAAGTCGAGGACGCGGGCGGGCGAGGTGGTCACGCGCCCGATGCGTTCTCCGAGCGCGTACACCGCGAAACGGGCCTCCGGCTCGGCGAGGACCCGCAGCGCGAACGCCAGGGCGGCGGGACTGACATCGAAGCGTTTCTCGAGCGCGAGCGCGAGCGCGATGGCTTCGAGGTCCGCGGCGGAGAAATGACGGTGGCCACTGCCCTCCTTCGTCGGGGGAAGCAGGCCGAGTGCTTCGCGATAGCGCAGCATGCGCGGCGAGGTGCCGAGCCGACGCGCCGCCTCAGTGATGCGCATGGACGAATCTTACGTATGTGTGTCAGGAAACGCTATGCGGGGCTGCGTTCAAGCGCGGACAGGCCCTAGACTCGCCGCGACACCGACTCGAGGACAGGGCCAAGGGAGGAGTCCGTATGAGCGATCTTCCGAAGCACGACATCGCCGATCCGACACTCGCCGCCGAAGGCCGCAAGCGCGTCGAGTGGGCCGAGCGCGCCATGCCGGTCCTGCGCCAGATCAGAGAGCGCTTCGAGAAGGATCGACCGTTCGAAGGCGTCAGCATGGCCGGGTGCATGCACGTCACGACCGAGACCGCCAACCTCATGCGGACCCTCGCGGCGGGGGGCGCGGACGTCGCGCTGTGCGCGTCCAACCCCCTGTCGACGCAGGACGACACCGCCGCGGCTCTCGTGCACGAGTACGGGATCAGTGTCTTCGCCCGGCGGGGGATCGACCGCGACGGCTACTACGGCCACATCAACGCCGCGTTGGATGTCGAGCCGGACTTCGTGTTCGACGACGGCTGCGATCTCGTCAACACGCTCCACACGTCCAGGGACGAGCTGCTCTCCAGCGTGAAGGGCGGCTGCGAGGAGACCACGACGGGAGTCATCCGTCTCCACCAGATGGCGCGTGACGGGGCGTTGCGGTTTCCGATGGTGGCGGTCAACGACACCGACACCAAGCACATGTTCGACAACCGGTACGGCACCGGCCAGTCGACGCTCGACGGCATCATCCGGGCCACCAACACGCTGCTGGCCGGCAAGACCTTCGTCGTCGCCGGTTACGGCTACTGCGGCAAGGGGCTCGCCCAGCGCGCCGCCGGCCTGGGTGCCAGCGTCGTCGTCACCGAGATCGATCCCACGACGGCGCTCGACGCCACCATGCAGGGCTTCCGGGTCATGCCGATGACAGAGGCGGCGCCGCTCGGCGACGTGTTCGTCACGGTCACGGGCAACCGCGACGTCCTGCGGAGAGAGCACTTCGACCGGATGAAGGACGGGGCCATCCTCGCGAACTCAGGCCACTTCGACATCGAGATCGACATCCCGGCCCTCGAGGAGATGGCGGCGGAGAAGCAGGAGGCGGTCCGCCACCAGACCGACCAGTACGCGATGCCGGACGGGCGACGGATCATGCTTGTCGCTGAGGGCCGGCTGGTCAACCTCGGCGCGGCCGAGGGTCATCCGGCGGCCGTCATGGACATGTCCTTCGCCGACCAGGCGCTGACCGCGGACTGGCTGGCCACCAGCCACGGCGAACTGAGGCCGGGCGTCTACGAGGTGCCGGAGGAGATCGACAAGGAGGTGGCGCGGCTGAAGCTCGCCTCCATGGACGTGTCGATCGACGCCCTCACGCCTGCCCAGGAGGAGTACCTCAACTCCTGGGAGCACGGCTCATGACGGAGTGCCTGGCCGGGGAGCTCCGCGGCCGTTGACGACGCGGCCGCGGAGCCTTCCGCGCCCTGTCGCTTATACGGGCGTGCATCCGGCTGCGTTGACGAGGGCCTGTCAGTACGCGGGCCCACCACGCCTTCGGCCGGCAGGTGGTCGCGGCGTCTGGGCATGAGACCGGGCGTCGCGCCGCGGTCGCGGTCAGTCGGGCGGGGCGAAACCTCCGTGCGACTCCTCCTCGGCCGGTGGAGCCGGACGCTCGGGCCGTCCGTCCGTCTGCGGGCCCGCCGGCGGGCTCCAGGCCGAACGGTCGGAGTAGGGACTCCAGGACCGGGTGGGCGAGGCCTCACCGGCCATGGGCCCAGAGGGTGCGGCGGGCCCGTACGCCGCGGGCGGCGCATCCAGCCGTATCTGCTCACGTCTGCGCCGTTCGACGAGTACCGCGGAGAGGTAGGCGACCGGCGGGGTGCCGGGCGGTGGCGGGGGGCTCACGTACGCGGCCACCGTGGCGGCGATGTCGCGGCCCATGGACTCGCGCGCGGCCGGCGCTAGCTCGAAGTGGCGGGATACGTACTGTCGCGCCATCAGCGCGACGCTGTCGGGGAGGCGCGACAGCTCCAGCCCCGTAGCCCAGCCGGCGAGCTGCGGCGGCATCCACGGGACCGGGCCGCCGCGTACAGGCATGCGTTCCTGCACGACGATCGTCCCGCTGAACACGTCGCCGAGTCGCTTGCCGCGGCGAGAAGCCAGAGAGGAGATCAGCGCGACCGAGCCGAGCAGCAGCCAGATCTCGACGAACCCGGCGAGAGCACGGAACAGCGCTTGGCGGAAGCGCTCGGGTCCACCGTCGTCGCTCACCACGCGCAGCCCCAGAGCGGCCTTGCCGGGAGAGCGTCCCCGCCAGAGGCTTTCCCAGAGGGTCGGGTACCCGATCACGATGAGCACAAAGAACGTGAGGCCCACGGCACGGACCAGGGCCTCGTCGAAGGTGCCGCTCACCGCGCCCACCAGCAGGGTCATGAGGACGAAGAACGCGACCTGGATTGTCAGGTCGACGGCAAGGGCCACGATCCGGCTGGCGAGCCGGGCGGTCCGCATGTCGAGTACGACCGCCTCCCCGGTGACGATTCCTGTGACGGGGCCAGTGACGTTATGGGCCACGTCCTCGCTCCCTTCGGTCGACGCCCTAGTTGGCCGGCCGCCCGGCGCACCCTGACATGCCCTAGTCTGCCCGGCGTGGACGTCGATGCCTTCGTCGTGGCGCACCGCGCGGAGTGGGAGCGCCTGGAGCGGCTCATCGCCAGGCGGCGTCGCCTCTCCGGTGAGGAGGTCGACGAGCTGGTCGACCTTTACCGGCGGGTCACGACCCAGTTGTCCGTCGTCCGGTCGAACTCCCCCGACCCGATGCTCGTCTCCCGGCTGTCCGCTCTCGTCGCACGGACCCGCGCCGCCGTGACCGGCGTTCACGCGCCCGCCTGGCGCGACGCGGCGCGGTTTCTCACGGTGACGTTCCCGGCCGCCGCGTACCGGGTTCGCTGGTGGTGGCTCTCCACGGCCTTCGCCTTTCTCGCCGTGGCCACGCTGTTGGGTACCTGGGTGGTGGTCACGCCGCGGGTACGGTCGAGCGTCGGTACCAGCGAGCAGATACGCCGCCTCATCAACCACGACTTCGAGCACTACTACAGCGCTCACCCGGCAACGGCGTTCGCCGCCGAGGTGTGGACGAACAACGCCTGGGTCGCCGCACTCAGCCTGACCTTCGGCATCCTGCTCGGCATACCTACGGTCTGGATGCTGTGGAGCAACGCCTTCAACGTCGGGGTCCAGGCCGGCCTTTTCGTCGCCTACGGGCGGGCCGAGGTCTTCTTCGGCCTGATCCTGCCGCACGGGTTGCTCGAGCTGACCGCCGTCTTCCTGGCCGCCGCGACCGGGCTCCGTCTCGGCTGGACCGTCATCGACCCTGGCCGCAGGCGACGGGCGGACGCCCTCGCGGAAGAAGGCCGCGTGGCGGCCAGCATCGCGATCGGGCTCGTGCTCGTCCTGCTCGTGTCGGGGGCCGTGGAGGCCTTCGTCACGCCATCTCCGCTACCCACGGCCGCGCGGGTCGGCATCGGGGCCGCGGTCGAGGCGGCCTTCCTCAGCTACGTCATCGTTCTCGGCCGCCGGGCCGTACGCATCGGGGAGACCGGTGACCTGCCGATCGGCAGGCGCCCGGACGCGGCCCCGACGGCCGGGTAGCGCAACTGGCGCATTAGAGTCGCCCGGCCGCCTTGAGGTCGAGATAGGCGTCGACGACGGCGGGAGCGATCTCCTGGGGAGTGGCGTCGACGACCTCGACCCCGTGGCGGCGCAGCGAGGCTGTCACGCCGCGCCGATGGCCCGCGGCGCGTTCGGCGGCCGCGGCGTCATAGGCCGCCTCGATGGTGCCGCGGCCTGCCCGCATCTCGGCGACGCGCGGGTCGGCCACCCCCGCGACCAGCACGAGGTGGCGTCCCACGAGGGCGCCGAGGCGGGGCAGCAGGCCCTCGTCGATGGCGGGCGCGTTCAGGTCGGTGAGCAGGACGACCAGAGCGCGGCGGCGGGTCCGCCGCAGGATGGCGGAGATCATCGCGGACGCGTCGGACTCGACCAGTTCGGGCTCCAGAGACGCCATCGCCTGTACCAGGGCTGGCAGCACCCGGGTACGCGAGGTGCCCTCCACACTGGCCCGTAGCCGCCTGTCGAAGGCGAGCATGTCGACCCGGTCCCCCGCACGTGACGCCACGGTGGCGAGCAGGAGCGCCGCGTCCATCGCGCAGTCGAGACGGGTGACGTCGCCCACCCTGCCCGCGGACGTGCGCCCGGTGTCGAGGACGATGATGATCCGTCGGTCCCGCTCGGGGCGCCAGGTACGCACCACGACGGAGTCGCGCCGTGCCGTCGCTCGCCAGTCGATCGAGCGAACGTCGTCACCGTCGACGTACTCGCGCAGCGAGTCGAACTCCGTGCCCTGCCCCCGGACCCGCGCCGCCTGCCGACCGTCGAGCTCGCGCAGCCGAGCCAGCTTCGTCGGGAGGTGACGGCGGCTCTCGAACGCCGGCAGCACCCGTACCGTCCACGGCACCCGGTGAGAGGCCTGGCGGGCGGCCAGGCCGAGCGGGCCGAAGCAACGTAGGGTCACCACCGTCGCCGCTCGGTCGCCGCGCCGGGTCGGCGTGAGCGTGGTGGTGAGTCGTCTCCGCTCGCCGGCGGGTATGTCGACGCGGGCGTCTCGGGGACGGCCGCCCGCGCTCGGCGGCCAGGCGTCGCGAAGCCTTCCGCTGACGCGCCGCCCGCTCGGGTTCTCGACGATCAGGTGGACGGCGGCTGTCTCGCCAAGGCGCACCAAGGTGTCCCCGTTTCGCCGGAGCCGAAGACCGCGCGGGCTCGCGGCGAGGACGAGGTCCGCGAGGATCGCCGCGACGATGACCGCTTCCACCCCGAGTACGCTCAGCCCGGCCGCGGGGACGATGAGGACGGCGATCACCCCGAGGAGGGCGAGGATCGCGGCGCGGGCGGACAGGGCCATGGGTGAGCCGGCAATCAGCGGGGGACGGGCACCGCGCCGAGCACACCGTCGATCACCCCGTCGGGGGTGACGCCCTCGAGCTCGGCCTCCGGCCGCAGCTGGACGCGGTGGCGCAGGGCGGGGCGCGCGAGTGCCTTGACGTCGTCGGGCGTGACGTAGCCGCGGCCGGCCAGCCACGCCCACGCACGGCTCGTCGCGAGGAGCGCGGTCGCGCCGCGCGGCGACACACCGAGCGCGAGCGAGGGGGACTGTCGGGTGGCCCGTGACACGTCGGCCACGTATCCGAGCACCTCGGGCGCGATGTGGACGCGCCGCACCGCCTCGCGTGCCGCCCGCAGCTCCGCGGGGCCGGCGGCGGCGCGCACCCCGGCCGCTTCGAGGTCGCGCGGATCGAAGCCGCCGGCGTGGTGCCGCAGGATCGCGATCTCCTCGTCCCTGGACGGCAGGGTCACCGTCAGCTTGAGCAGGAAGCGGTCGAGCTGTGCCTCGGGCAGCGGGTACGTGCCTTCGTACTCGATCGGATTCTGTGTGGCGGCGACGACGAACGGGTCGGGGAGATGCCGCGGCACACCTTCGACCGAGACCTGGCGCTCCTCCATGGCCTCGAGCAGCGCTGCCTGTGTCTTGGGCGGGGTGCGGTTGACCTCGTCGGCGAGCAGCAGGTTGGTGAAAACCGGGCCCTCGCGGAAAGAGAACTCCGCGGTGCGCCGGTCGTAGACGAGCGAACCGGTCACGTCGCCGGGCATCAGGTCGGGGGTGAACTGCACCCGTTTGCCATCGAGACGGAGCGCGGCGCCGAGGGCCCGGACGAGGAGGGTCTTGGCCACCCCGGGTACGCCCTCGAGTAGCACGTGACCCCGGCACAGGAGGGCGATGACGAGGCCGGTCACGACGGCTTCCTGCCCGACCACGGCCTTCGCGACCTCGCCCCGCACCGAGACCAGCGCGGATCGTGCCCGCTCGGCCTGGCCGGCTGCCTCACGCTCGGGGGCGCCTGTGTCGCGCATGGGCGGACTCACGAGCGGCGTACCTCCGTCTCGAGTGTGTCGAGGTCGTCGGCCAAGCGCACGAGGCCGGCGTCATCCTCGGGATACGCACCGTACAGCAGTGCCCGGACACCTGTCGCCGGACGGTCGGCGCGCGAGGCCACCGCGTCCACGACAGCCTGAGGGGTGGCGTCTCTTGGCAGTCCGAGCCGAGGGACGACGCGCGCCAGCCAGCCGGCCCGCAGCGCCCCGGCCGCGCGGTCGCGGGCATGCCTGGAGCGGTAGAGGCGCCCCCGACCCTCGACCGTCTCGGAGGCCCGTACCGCGACGGGCAGCGGCTCGGCCACGACGGGACCTAGCCTGCGGACGCGCCACAGCGCTACGAAGACCACGGCGAACGCCAGCTGAACGGCACCGAAGACCACGCCGTCCGGCAACAGTCCGAGCAGCGACCCGTCCTGCCCCGTCGCGGCGGGCTGCTGGGTCTCGGGGACCAACCAGACCACCTTCGACCGGCTTCCCACGAGGTTCATGGCGAGCGCCGCGTCGCCCTGCGCGCCCAGCTTCGCGTTGGTGAGCGGGTCTCCCGTGCCGAGGATCGTGGTCGCCCGACCGTTGGTGTCGACGAGGCGGACGACGCTCGGCTTTCCTTGGGCCTCGTAGCAACGGGTGACCTTCGTACCCCCGTGCGCGTGGACGTCGTAAAGGTCGCCCCCGGTGTCGGCGGTTCCGGCCCGACGGGCCGCGGACAGGCCGCAGCCTGGGGGACGGGGCGCAACTGGTGCGTTGTTGTCGGTCGACACCGTCGGGGCCAGCGCGTCGAGCGCCTGCCCGGTCGGCTCGACGAGCATCCGATTTCCCGGCACCGCGGCCAGTCCGCGCAGCTGTCTCCGGGACAGCAGCCAGGGCCGCACCACCACGAGGAGGGTATGAGCCCCAGCGGCCACACGTGCGTCGCGCGCGGTCCTCGCGGTCTCGACCGTCACCCCCCGCTCGGCGAGGAGGGCGGCGAGAGCGTGGCTGCCGGCGTCGTCGACGCCCTCCGGGTCCAGGTAGCCGGCGCGGCCGCCGCTCCGTACGACCGCCGTGGCGACCGCGACCGCGACCAGTGCCAACGCGATGGCGACGGGTACCCGGGCCGCGCGCCAGACCTGTGCCGCTGACGGCGAGACGGGGCCGGTCGCCGGGGTCGCGGGCGCGCTCATTCCGCGCTCCTCGCGGGCTGACCGAGCGCTGGTCTCGTTTCGCGCAGGTGCCGGTCCAGTGCGCCGAGCCGGTTCGCGTCCTCCGCGGTGGCGGGGCGACCGCCGTACCAGACGTCGTCGAAGACGCGCGCTCCCGCGCGCAGCTCCGCGGCGTAGGCGGGCAGCGCCGCTCCCGCCTCACCGGCGAGCTCCGCGGCCGTACGCCCGGGCCGCGGGTCGACGATCGCGCGCTCCTCCAGGCTCCGCGCCAGGGCCCGCATCCACTCGCGGACCGCCTCGTCCAGCCTGTTCTCCGCGCGGAGGCGTTCGGCGTACGCGCGGTGTTCCGCGGCCGAGAGGGCCGCCTCGTCGAGGACCGGGCGGCCGGTCGAACGGGCAGAGGTGAAGGGACCGAGCCGCAGTCTTACGGCCACGACGATGACCACGATGAGCGCCAGCAGCCCGAGCAGGCCGAACCATCCGCCTGGGCTGTGGGCGGCCACCTGCTGGAGGATGTCCGTCACCCAGTGGTAGATCGCGAGCAGTATCCGCGCGGGGAGGGAAGGCTCGTCCTGGTGGTACAGCTGCTTGGAGAGCTCGCGGCGCGCGGCCCGCTGGGCCTCCCCGCGTCCGACGTGGATGGCGGCGAGTACGAGCGCGGGAACCGTCGCGGTCGTCACCATGCCGGCGGCGGAGCGGGTGAGGCGCCCTGCGGGGCGACCCCGGCCGCCCGCTGCAGCGTGATGTCCAGCCCCTCGCGGCGCATGCGCTGGTCGATGTACAGCAGGGCGCGGACCCCCGCGCTGAACGGCTGCACGATCGTGCTCGCCACGACCCCGCCCAGCGCGGCGATCACCAGGCCCAGGATCGTGGTGCCACCCACAGTGCCTCCCAGGGCGCCGACGCCCGCCTGGGCGATGCCGAACGGCACCTCGATCACGAGGGAGATAACGAACGCGATCAGCCACGCGAGCAGGAGGATGCCGAACGTCCGCCAGAAGTCGCGGCGTACGAGCGTGAAGGAACGTTGGAGCGCCGCGACCACGCCGAGGCGTTCGAGGACGACGGCGGGTGTCGCCAGCGCGAAGCTGACGTACAGCCACACGGCCGCCAAGAGCGTCGCGATGCCGCCGAGAACGAGCAGCACCGCGGCCAGAGCCGCGGCGCCCGCCAGCAGCGCGACCAGGCCGGGGACCAGGCACAGGAACATCGCGGCGACGACGATCAGGAACGTGAGCACGGCGACACCGATCAGCGCGAGGAGCCGGGGCCTCGTCTCTGCCCACGCCTCGGCCATCGAGCACGGACGACCGAGGACGGCCCGTCCGATGACGGACGTGAGCATGCCGGTGAGCACCAGCATGGCGATGCCGGTGATGATCGCTGTCACTCCGCTCGCCACGAGACTGGAGGAGAAGTAGTTCAGCAGCTCGACGGGGTCGGTCATGAGGCGCATGTCCTCGGGGGACAGCTGTGTGACGTCGCGGCGCAGGAAGATCTGCGCGATCAGCTGGATGGCCTGGGCGATGGCCGTCACGATCGCGGCGAGCCCGAGCGTGGCCTTGGGATGCTGGCGGATGTAGGTGATCGCGCCGTCGAGAATCTCGCTGACCCCGAGCGGGCGCAGCGGGATGACACCGGGTTTCGGTCCGAACCCGTGGGGGTCGCCCCATCCGTACGGTCCCCAGCCGGGCGGGCCGTAACCGGGCCCCTGGGGCGGGCCGTAACCGGGCGGAGGCGGATAGCCGGACCCCTGCGGCCCGCCGGGCGCCTGTCCGCCGTACGGTCCGTGCGGGCCGCTCGGGCCCGGCGGTCCCCATTCCCCGGGGCGTGGAGGCGGCTGTCGCGGGGACCATCCCGGAGGAACGTCCGAGCCTGGCGTGTCCCAGCCCGAGGAGTCGCTCATCGTCGTCCTTGTGTTCAGTGTTGGCCAGTTCGCTTCTCCGCCCGCGTGCCGCGGGCGTCGCTCACGGTGGAATTGTCTGAACCCCCATCCTGACACGAGGGCGCGCGTGACGAGCGCGCGTCTTTCCCCTCGATGCGTACGGGAAGCCGCCGGGGGAGTTGTCGCCTATTTGCCGCCATGCCGCACACTGTCCTCGTGAACAGCGCTCCGTCCCCGTTGCTCTGGGTCGACCTCCCGACCGGTCCGGCCGTGCGACTGCTGGACCAGACCCGGCTGCCGGGCGAGGAGGTCACCGTCACCTGTCACAGCGTGGACGTGCTCGTCGACGCGATCCGCCGACTCGCCGTGCGCGGCGCTCCGATGCTGGGCATCGCGGGCGCGTACGGCGTGGCGCTGGCGGCGGCGCGCCGCGACAGAGGATCCGAACACGTCGCGCGTGCGGCGGGAGCGCTGGCCACCGTCCGTCCGACCGCCGTCAATCTCGCCCGCGCCGTGCGGCGGACCGCGGCCGCATACGACGAGGCGGGCGGCGGCGAGCCGGGCGCGAAGGCCGCGCTGGACGTCGCGCAGGCGATCGAGGCGGAGGACGCCGCATCCTGCGCGCGGATCGCCGAGCACGGCCTCCCGTTCGTTCCCGAGGGCGCGAGAATCCTTACCCATTGCAACACCGGTCAGCTGGTGTCCGGCGGCGAGGGCACGGCTTACGCCATCATCGCGGCCGCTCACCGGGCGGGCCGCCTCGCGAAGCTCTGGATCGGCGAGACCCGGCCGCTGCTTCAGGGAGCGCGCCTCACCGCGTACGAAGCCGTGCGCGACGGCCTGCCGCACGCGGTGCTGCCGGACGCCGCCGCCGGAGTGCTCTTCGCCCGTCGCGAGGTCGATCTCGTGGCGGTCGGGGCCGATCGCATCACCGCCGACGGCAGCGTGGCGAACAAGGTCGGCACCTACTCCCTCGCGGTGCTCGCGCGACATCACGGCGTTCCTTTCGTCGTCGCGGCGCCGACCAGCACCATCGACCTCGACATCCCGAACGGCGCGGGTGTCGACGTCGAACAACGGGCGTCCACCGAGGTCACGGCGTTTGGTGGGATCCCCACCGCGCCAGCGGGTAGCCCCGCCTACAACCCCGCTTTCGACATCACACCCCCGGATCTCGTGACGGCCGTGGTCACCGAGCGCGGGGTCGTACGATCGGTCGACGAGCCCGGCCTACGGCGTGTGTGCCGCTTTATGGAACCCGACGTGTAACGATGAGGACCATGAAAGGACGTGTCCTGGTCGTCGACGACGACGCTGCCCTCGCGGAGATGCTCGGCATTGTCCTTCGCGGCGAGGGGTTCGAGCCATGCTTCGTCGGCGACGGTGACAAGGCTCTCGACGCCTTCCACAAGGTCCGGCCCGATCTCGTCTTGCTCGACCTGATGCTGCCGGGCACCGACGGGATCGACGTGTGTCGCCAGATCCGGGCGGAGTCGGGGATCCCGATCGTGATGCTCACGGCGAAGACCGACACGGTGGACGTCGTCGTGGGACTCGAATCCGGAGCTGACGACTACATCGTCAAGCCGTTCAAGCCCAAGGAGCTGATCGCGCGGATCCGCGCACGACTGCGCCGTACCGAGGAGCCGCTGCCCGAGGTCCTGCAGATCGGTGACGTGACGATCGACGTGGCGGGGCACTCGGTGAAGCGGGATGACATCGCTCTTCAGCTCACGCCACTCGAGTTCGACCTGCTCGTGGCTCTCGCCCGCAAGCCGCGCCAGGTGTTCACCCGGGAGGTGCTGCTCGAGCAGGTGTGGGGCTACCGGCACGCGGCCGACACCCGGCTGGTCAACGTGCATGTCCAGCGGTTGCGCGCGAAGATCGAGAGAGATCCCGAGCACCCGGAGATCGTCGTCACTGTTCGGGGGGTCGGCTACAAGGCCGGCACCACCTAGTGTCGCGTTAGGGGGTTCTTTGCCGTCGGCGGCGATCCAGACGGATGGATCGCAAGACGGAGGAAGGAGGCGCAGTGGGCCTGCGTCGACTAACGACACTGAAGCGAGGCGCCGCCTGGGTGCCGCCAGGGTGAAGGAAACCTCCCTAACGCGACACTAGTGTGCTCGAGGACCCCGCGAGGAGGGATGCCTGAGACGAGGAGGGCCAGCGCCGCCGCACGGGTCGCGGCCCGACGTGGGTTCCGCGCCCTGTGGCGGCTGCCGCGACGCGCCTGGCACGCCGCCACGGCGCGCTGGCGGCGCTCGCTTCAGGTCCGCGTGGTGACGACCACGATGGTGGTCTCGCTGTCGGTCCTCGCCCTGCTCGGGCTGTTTCTCATGCAGCAGATCGAGAGCGGGCTGCTGCGCGCGAAGGAGAACGCCGCCCTGACCGAGGCCTACGCCGGGTTCAGCGCCGCCCAGAACCAACTCAACACGGTCGCGGTCACCGGTGACATCCACTCACAGTCGGCCGTCCTCGACCAGCTCGCGAGCACGCTCGGTAAGCGAAGCGGCCCCGCCGGGCTCTACGACGTCATCATCCTGACCGATACCGGCGCGGACCGGGCGAGCTCCGACCTCGGCCGGAGTACCGGGGCGATAGCGCAGCGCAGCGTTCCCGAGCGGCTGCGCCGAGCCGTACGGGCCAGCGACATCCACAAGCAGCGCTACACCTACACCTGGCTCTCGTACACCGACGGCCATCGGCGTGTGCCTGGCCTCGTGGTCGGTGCACCGCTCGGGCCCTACGAGCTCTACTACCTCTTCCCGCTGACGCAGGAGGTGCAGACGCTCGCGCTCGTGCGCCGCGCCCTCGCCGCCGCGAGCGCCGCCCTCGTCCTGCTGCTGGCCGCGATCGCCTACCTCGTCACCCGGCAGGTCGTGGCGCCCGTACGCGAAGCCGCCCAGACCGCGGAGCGGCTCGCCTCTGGACGGCTGGAAGAGCGGATGCGGGTGAAGGGAGAGGACGAGCTGGCCCGGCTCGCGAGCTCATTCAACGAGATGGCGAGCAACCTCCAGGAGCAGATACGTCAGCTCGAGGAGCTGTCACGGGTCCAGCGACGTTTCGTCTCCGACGTGTCCCACGAGCTACGCACGCCGCTGTCGACGGTCCGCATCGCCGCCGACGTCCTGCATGAGGCGCGGGAGACCTTCGACCCGACCGTGGCGCGCTCGGCGGAGCTGCTGCAGAATCAGCTCGACCGTTTCGAGGCCCTTCTCGGCGACCTTCTGGAGATCAGCAGGTACGACGCGGGCGCCGCGACCCTCGAGACGGAGTCGATCGACGTGCGCGACCTCGTCCACCACTCCGTCGCCGATACAGAGCCGCTCGCGGAGCGTAGGGAGACGCGGGTGGTGCTGCGTCTGCCGGCCGATCCGTGTATCGCCGAGGTCGACCGCCGGCGGGTCGAGCGAATCCTGCGCAACCTCCTCGTCAACGCCGTCGAGCACGGCGAGGGTCGCGAGGTGATCGTCACGGCCGCGGGCGACCGCGACGCCGTCGCCGTGGCGGTGCGCGATCACGGTGTCGGACTGCGGCCAGGCCAGGCGGAGATGGTTTTCGACCGGTTCTGGCGGGCTGACCCGGCGCGCGCCCGGACCACCGGCGGGACCGGGCTCGGCCTCTCGATCTCCCGGGAGGATGCCCAGCTGCATGGCGGATGGCTGCAGGCGTGGGGTGAGCCCGGGAAGGGGTCGCAGTTCCGGCTGTCCCTGCCGAGGGTGACCGGTCAGGAGCTGCGCGGCTCACCTCTTCCGCTCGTCCCACCGGAGGTACAGCGGGCCCGGGGTCGGCCGTCGTTGGCCAGCACGCAGAGTGCCACCCCGGCGGTGAGCGCCCGTGGTTAGCAAGCGACTGATATTTCCGCTCCTCGGGATGGTGTGTGCCCTGGCCGCCGGGTGCGCGTCGGTCCCGACCGGCGGACCGGTGCTGAGCGGTCGTCCGGTCGAGCGCGCCGACCCACTGGAAGACCCGTACATCCGCGTCATTCCCGCTGGCCCGAGGCCCGGATGGAAGCCTGAGCAGATCGTGCGCGGGTTCCTCACCGCGTCGGCGAGCTTCGAGCGCCACCACGCGGTCGCACGGAGCTATATCTCGCAGGGCAAGCGTGCGGACTGGGACCCGGCCCGGAAGGTAGTGGTCTACGACGAAGGCCCAGGGTTCACGCTGACCTCCGATCTCACCTCGGAGACGGCCGACGCCGTGACCATTGAGGCGCGCAAGGTCGCGACGATCGACGAGGACGGTCAGTACGTCGCCGCGCCGCGCGGCACGCGCGTGAAGAGGGTGTTCCACCTGCGTAAGATCGACGGGAACTGGCGCGTCGTCGACTATCCGCAGGGCCTGCTGCTGACGACCCGCGATCTGGCCCGGGCATACCGCACGCTGGACCTGTACTTCTTCGATCCTTCCAACCGAATCCTGGTTCCCAACCCGATCTATCTGGCGGTACAACCGCGCTCGAAGCTCCCGACGGCCCTCACGCGTGCCCTGCTGCGCGGGCCGACCGACTGGCTCGCCCCCGCCGTGCGGTCGGCGTTCCCCGAGGCCGTCAGCCTCCGCCGTCCGGTCACCGTGTCGGCGGGAATCGCGACGGTGGACCTCGGCGGGGCGGCGTATGGCGTCGCCGGAGAGCGGCTGTCGC
The DNA here is from genome assembly GCA_050699055.1 of Streptosporangiaceae bacterium. GTDB lineage: Bacteria > Actinomycetota > Actinomycetes > Streptosporangiales > JBOHCT01 > JBOHCT01. The sequence goes on from JBOHCT010000007.1 coordinate 17,918, forward strand.
GGTTGTCGGCCCAACTCGCGTGGACGCTCACGCAACTGCCGGAGATCCAGCAGGTGCGGCTCGAGATCGGTGGCGACCTCGTCGATGTGCCCGGTATCTCCAGCAGGCTGCAGGACCGCGACGACTGGTACGCCGTGCGGCCGACCGGGCTCACCACGTCGGTGAAGGGTTACCTGCTGCGGAAGGGCAAGGTGTCCGTCGTCGAGGACGAGACCGTCCACCCCGCCCCGGGCCCGGCCGGGGCGGGGAAGGTCGATCTCACCCACATCGCGGTCTCCCTCGGCGGCAAGCGTGTCGCCGGGCTGTCGTCGTCCGGGCGAAGGCTGCTCGTCGGGGACCTGAACGAGGATGCCCACTTCGTCACCCCGCTCGTCGGCCGACACCTCGCCACGCCCTCTTGGGACAGGTACGGCGACGTATGGGCCGTCGCCAGCCATCACGGCCATTCCACGGTCTGGATGCTGCGCCGAGGCACACGTCCGCACGAAGTCCACGCGCCGGGCCTCGAGAACCACACGGTCCAGGCCTTGCGGGTGGCCCGGGACGGCGTGCGCGTGGCGGTGGTCGTCGCCGACGGCGACAAGAGCAGGCTGCTCTTGGGACGCATCGAACGTAGTAGCAAAGGGACCGAGATCGAGGGGCTAATCCCACTCGCTCCCGAGCTGCGCCACGTGCTCGACTTGTCATGGCGCGATGCGGACAGGCTGCTTGTGCTGAACAGGGACGAGAACGGAGCGGTGCCGTATCTCGTCGAGGTCGCGGGGAGCGGCGTTCAGCCCATCAGCTCCGTGGGGCAGATGACGTCGATCGCCGCCGCGCCGGGAGCCCCGATGCTCGCGGCGCTCAAGGGACACGAGATCTGGCTCTCCCGTGACGACCTGATCTGGCAGAAGTTCCACAAGGGCACGAGCCCGGCCTACCCGGGGTGACCGGGGCACCGGCCGTCTCCCTCGCTCCGGTGCGCCGCGCGCGAGTCGCGGTCGGCGCCACCTTCGGGTTGCACGGATGCTTGGCCGGGTCATGGGCGGCCCGGGTGCCGTGGGTTCAGCATTCTCTCGGACTCTCGCCGGGGGCGCTCGGTCTCGCGCTGCTCGGCGGCGCGGCGGGCGGACTGCTCGCCATGCCGGTGGCGGGAGCGGCGGTGGGTCGGCTCAGCAGCAGACGGGTCGCGCGCGTCGCCCTCGCCGCCATGGCCATCGCGGTCGCTCTCCCGGCCCTCGCGCCAAGCCTGGTGACGCTCGCGCTGGCCCTCCTCGCCTTCGGCGCCGTCGGGGGGCTGGCCGACGTGTCGATGAACGCCCAAGCAGTCGCGGTCGAGCGCCGCCTGCGACGCGTCATCCTCCCGGGGACGCACGGGCTGTGGAGCGTGGGCGGGCTCGTGGGGGCGGGTGGAGGTGCGGCAGCCGCGGCGCTCGGCGTTCCCGCCTCCGTCCACCTGCCGGTCACGGCCGGCGCCGCGCTCGTCCTCTCGCCGCTCGTCACGAGGGGCCTGCTCGCAGAGGACCGGGACGTCTCGCGAGGCCCCGTGATCGCGCTGCCGTCCCGCGCGTTGCTCGCGCTCGGGGCGCTGTGTGCCTGCTCGTTCTTCGCGGAGGCGGCCGCGGGCGACTGGAGCGCGGTGTATCTCGTGACGGAGACGGGAGCGGGGCCCGGCCTCGCCGGCGCGGCCTTCGCGCTCTTCTCCGTCACGATGGCGGCCGGGCGGTTCTTCGGGGACGCGGCGGTCGCGCGATGGGGCGCGGTCCGGCCCGTCCGCGTCGCGGCGGCCGCCGGAGCGTGCGGGCTCGGACTGGCGCTGCTCGTTCCCGTCCCCTTGCTCGGCCTCATCGGGTTCTGCCTCCTCGGCCTCGGGGTAGCGGGCGTCGTGCCGCTCACCTTCCGTGCCGCCGGGCACAGGCACCACGACGTGGGGGCAGCGATCGCGGGCGTCGCGGGAGTCGGGTACGCGGCCTGGCTGGCGGCTCCGGGCCTCATCGGAGCGGTCGCCGAGGCGAGCTCGCTGACCGTCGCCTTCGGACTGGTGGCCGCCCTGGTGGCGGTGATCGGGCTCAATGCGGGCGTACTGCGCCTCGATCGCTGAACGAATGGACGGTACCGACCCGCGATCCTCTCGGTCGCCGGTCCACAGGCGAGGCTGATCCCCTGGCGCCGGCCGTGTCCCTGACGCGATCGTCGAGGCATGCTCGCATCTCCTCTCCATGTTCTCGTCGACCTGGTTCTCCCGGAGCGATGCGTCGGATGCGGCGCCGCCGGTCCGTCGCTGTGCGGCTGCTGTCTCGGGGGGCTCATCGGCCCGGCCACACGGACCTGGCCCCGGCCGGCACCGCCCTCCCTTCCGGTTCCGTGGGCGGTGGCCGCGTACGACGGTGCGGCGAAGGCGGCGATCCTGGCGCACAAGGAACGCGGACGTCTCGACCTCGCTGGGCCGTTGGGTCGGGCGCTGGCGGCGGGCGTCGCCGCCGCGCTCGACCCGTCGGGCGCCCGCGAGACGGTGTTGGTTCCCGTGCCGACCGTTCGCGCGGCGGTCCGCCGTCGCGGCCACGAACCAACCGCGCGTATCGCCTCCGCGGCCGCGCGGTTTCTTCGCGATCGTGGGTACCCGGCCGGCGTCGTCCGCGTGCTCCGCCATTCGCGTCGCATCGCCGACCAGGCCGGGCTGTCCGCTGTCGACCGCGCACGCAACCTCAGTGGCGCGCTTGTCGTATCCCCCACGCGGGTCGCAGCGGTGCGGGGCAGGACCGTCATCGTGGTTGACGACGTCATCACGACGGGCGCGACCCTCGCGGAAGCCTCGCGTGCGCTGCGCGCGGCCGGCGCGGTCGTGCCCGCTGTGGCGACCGTCGCGGGCACCCGGAGACTCTCGCGACAAACACGAGACTCACCTTCGCGCCCCTCCACATCCGGCTCTTCCCGCGTTACCTTTCCGTTATGAGACCGATCCGGGTATCGCGTCGGCTAGACGGGCCGACTAGACCGGGGCGTGCCTGGGTAGACCGTGTCTCTTCCGCCGACGTCACGTGAAGGGGGCCGGCGTTGGATGTCATCGTCAAGGGCCGTCGTACGGGGATCCCACAGCGGTTTAGGGAGCACGCGACCAACAAGCTCGCGAAGGTCCAGAAGCTGGATCCAAAGGTCATTCGGATCGACGTGGAGGTGTCGAAGGAACGAAACCCTCGGCAGGCTGGTCGGCGTGAGCGGATCGAGCTCACCTGCCGTAGCCGCGGTCCGGCGATTCGTGCCGAGGCGTGCGCGGACGACCGTTACGCCGCCCTTGACCTCGCTCTGGCGCGGCTCAAGGAGCGGCTCCGCAAGGCCGCGGACCGGCGCAAGGTTCATCATGGCTCCCATACCCCACGATCCGTCGCGGCGGTCACCGCCGTTTCGCCCCTCGGGGTCGGCGAAGGCCCCGCACCGCGCGACGGGCTACGCGGGGCCGCGGTCGATCTCAGTGCTGAACTCAGTGCTGAACTCAGGGGCGAACCCGGCGCCCAACTCGGCGCCGGCGTCAACGCGGGCACCCAGGACGAGTCGCAGGTCACCATTCCGGCACAGGGCGACGGTCCACTGGTGGTTCGGGAGAAGACGCACCGGGCCGACCCGATGACGCTCGACCAGGCGCTGTTCGAGATGGAGCTGGTCGGTCATGACTTCTATCTCTTCCGCGACCGGGACTCGGACCTGCCGAGCGTCGTCTACCGACGACGCGGGTTCGACTATGGGGTGATCCGCCTCCAGGAGCGGTGAGCGGCGAGCGCAGGCCCGACGCGGGGACGCACCCCGGACACCTGTCTCGGGCGCGGGAGACGCGCGTCCGGGCCAGGAGGGACGGGGACGCCATGGCGCTGGAGCATGTCGCCTCGAGGTGGTCGTGCGATGATTCTTGGTGGCCGCGTAGATAGGGCGGTGGATCAGGGGCCCGCGAGCCCGGCTGTCCTATTGCCGTGCGCTCTTAGTGCCCGGCGTTCTTGTCGTGCCCGTGAGGAGGACTAAGTGAGCGAGACGCCCGAGGCAGGTGGACAGGACGCGGGACCGACAGTGACGGGGGCCGCCGAGCCCGTCACCCTGCTGCTCGTCGATGACCACACCCTTTTCCGGCGCGGGCTGCGGATGATGCTCGACCAGGAGTCCCACGTCGAAGTGGTCGGTGAGGCCAGCGATGGGCACGAAGCGGTGCAGAAGGCCGGCGACGTCACCCCGGACGTCGTGCTGATGGACATCCGCATGCCGCGGAGGGGCGGGATCGACGCCTGCACGGCCGTCAAGGACGTCGTACCGAGCACCAAGATCGTGATGCTGACCGTCAGCGACGAGGAGGCCGACCTCTACGATGCGATCAAGGCCGGTGCCGCCGGCTACCTCCTCAAGGAGGCGTCGATCGACGAGGTCGTGGCCGCCGTCCGAGCCGTGCACAGCGGGCAGTCGCTGCTGAGTCCGTCGATGGCGTCGAAGCTCCTGACGGAGTTCGCCGCTATGATCAAGAAAGACGACGAACGCCACCAGGTGCCCGCCCCCAAGCTCACCGAGCGTGAGTTGGAGGTCCTCCGCCTCGTGGCCAAGGGACTGGGTAACCGGGAGATCGCGGCGGAGCTCTTCATCTCGGAGAACACCGTGAAGAACCATGTCCGCAATATCCTGGAGAAGCTTCAGCTGCACTCCCGGATGGAGGCGGTGGTCTACGCCATGCGCGAGAAGCTGTTCGAGATCACCTGAGCGGTTCGTCGGGCCGAGGTTCAACCTGCCGCCGGCCTGCTACCCCACGAGGGCGGTGGCGAGCGGCGCGGCGAGCGCGGGTGGATCGACATGTCCGACCCGCACCGAGTCGCATCCCACCCAGGCCGCCGCCTCTCCCAGGGCCCGTGCCATGGGATCGACGGCGGAGGCGTGGCGCAGGGACAGCTGCTTGGCGACGAGCGTATGGCCTTCGCGGCCCGGGTCGACCCTTCCGATCAGGCGTCCGCCCGCGAGAAGCGGCATGACGAAGTATCCGTGCACGCGGCGACCGCGTGGCACGTAGGCCTCGAGACGGTGGTTGAACCCGAAGAGCCGTTCGGTGCGTTTGCGGTCCCATATCAGCGAGTCGAACGGCGACAGCAGGGTCGTACGGTGGTGGCCGCGCGCCGACGAGGCGAGCGCGTCGGGATCCGCCCACGCCGCCCCCCAACCCTCGACCGTGACGGGGATCAGGCCACTGCCGTCCACGACGGCGTCGACCTGTTCCCCGCGCAGCCGGTAGTAGTCGGCGAGGTCCGCGCGAGTCGCCACCCCCAGCGCTCTTCCCGCGAGACGTACCAGCCGGGTGAGGCACCACTGGTCGCTCGGGTCCTGATCGAGCAGGGAGGAAGGCAGGGCGCGCTCCGGCAGGTCGTAGACCCGCCGCCAGCCCTGGCGGTAGGTGCAGACCACCTCGCCGACACAGAGCAGCCACTCGACGGCGATCTTCGCCTCCGACCAGTCCCACCACGGCCCGCCGGCCTTGGCGCCGCCGAGCGCGGCGGCGGTCAACGGCCCGTCGGCGCGCAGCCTCGCCAGCACCTCGCGGCAGGCCCGCTGAGATACCTCGTGCCAGCGCATGCCCCTGCTCCGGAAAGCGCGCCGCCGGAACGAGGACGTCGGCCACTCCTCGATCGGCAGGACGCACGCCGCATGGGCGATGTGCTCGAACGCCACGGCGGGGCGGCTCCAGTACGCCGACTCCACGCGCGCCCGGCCGACGGGGCCCAGTCGCGCGTACGCGACCAGCTCGTGGGATCGGGCGAGCACGCTGATCGTGTCGAGCTGGACAGCGCCGAGGCGCCGCAGCATGGTCGGCACACGCTCACGCCGGGCGTCGGCGCCAAGTAGGCCCTGGGCGCGCAGGGAGACCCGCCGGACATCGTCGGCGCTCAGGCAGACATCGGGCTGGGGGATCGGCTCGGCTGTCATGGCCTACGATCGTACGGGCGGCCACCGACGTTTTCCCGTCCACCCTCTCGGCTCCTTGGAACAGGGGGCCGTCCCCGGTCGTTTTGTTCGTGGAACGGCCTACGAGGGGTCCCACGACACGCGGCCTCGCCTACGATGGCCTGTGGGGCGGATCGACCATGCTCGCCCCACGAGGTCACGCCCTGCGTCCGGGTGGCAACGATCTGCGAGGAGCCTTCCGAGTGCCAGTCATCATCGACCAAGTCCTCCGCGCGGGTGAGGGCAAGATCCTGCGAAAGCTGAAGCGGATCGCCGACCAGGTCGACTCCATCGAGGAGGACTTCGTCGGGCTCGGCGACGGCGAGCTGCGCGCGTTGACCGACGAGTACAAAGGGCGCCTGGCCGAAGGCGAGACGCTGGACGACCTGCTGCCAGAGGCGTTCGCTACCGTCCGCGAGGCCGCCAAACGCACGCTCGGCCAGCGGCATTTTCCCGTCCAGGTCATGGGCGGAGTGGCGTTGCACAGAGGCAACATCGCCGAGATGCGAACCGGTGAGGGCAAGACCATCGCCGCCACCATGCCGGTCTACCTGAATGCGCTGTCGGGCAAGGGTGTCCACGTCGTCACAGTTAACGACTACCTCGCCAAGCGCGACGCCGAGTGGATGGGCCGCATCTACCAGTTTCTCGGCCTCGAGGTCGGCGTGATCCTGGCGCAGATGACCCCGGACCAGCGTCGCAAGGCCTACGCCGCCGACGTCATCTACGGGACCAACAACGAGTTCGGCTTCGACTACCTGCGCGACAACATGTCCTGGAGCACCGACGAGATCGTGCAGCGGGGGCACAACTTCGCCGTCGTCGACGAGGCCGACTCGATCCTCATCGACGAGGCGCGTACCCCGCTCATCATCAGCGGCCCCGCCGAGCAGAACACCCGGTGGTACATCGAGTTCGCCAGGATCGTGCCGAGGCTGCGCCGCGAGGACGACTACGAGGTCGACGAGAAGAAGCGCACGGTCGGGGTGCTGGAGACCGGCGTGGAGAAGGTCGAGGATCAGCTCGGCATCGACAACCTCTACGACTCCGTCAACACGCCTCTGGTCAGTTACCTGCACAACGCGCTGCGGGCCAAGGAGCTGTACAAGCACGACAAGGACTACGTCGTGCAGGACGGCGAGGTGCTGATCGTCGACGAGTTCACCGGCCGCATCCTCTACGGGCGCCGCTACAACGAAGGACTCCACCAGGCGATCGAGGCCAAGGAAGGCGTCCAGATCAAGGACGAGAACCAGACGCTCGCCACGATCACGCTGCAAAACTACTTCCGCCTCTACGACAAGCTCGCCGGTATGACCGGCACCGCGCTGACAGAGGCTGCGGAGTTCCAGAAGATCTACAAGGTCGGGGTGGTGCCGATCCCGACCAACGAGCCGATGATCCGGGCCGACGAGTCGGATGCCGTCTACAAGACCGAGCCGGCGAAGTTTCGCGCGGTTGTCGAGGACATCAGGGAGCGCTACGACAACGGCCAGCCCGTACTCGTCGGCACGACCAGCGTCGAGAAGTCCGAGCTGCTCTCACAGCTGCTGAAGCGGCGTGGGGTGCCGCACTCCGTGCTCAACGCGAAGCATCACGAGCAGGAAGCGGTGATCGTCGCCGAGGCGGGGCGCAAGCACGCCATCACCGTCGCGACCAACATGGCCGGCCGCGGCACCGACATCATGCTCGGCGGCAACCCCGAGTTCCGCGCCGACAGGGAGCTGCACGACCGGGGGCTGTCTCCGCTGGAGACTCCGGAGGAGTACGAGAAAGCCTGGCCGGACTCCCTGGAGCGGGCCCGCGAGGCGGTCGCCCATGAGCACGACACCGTCGTGGATGTCGGCGGGCTTTACGTGCTCGGCACCGAGCGTCACGACGCTCGGCGCATCGACAACCAGCTGCGCGGGCGCTCGGGCCGTCAGGGCGACCCCGGCGAGTCACGCTTCTACCTCTCTCTCCAGGACGACCTCATGCGCCTGTTCAACAGCGCGCGGGTCGACACGATCATGTCGCGTTTCGACCTGCCCGAGGACGTCCCGATCGAGTCCAAGATGGTCACGAACGCGATCAAGTCCGCCCAGCACCAGGTCGAGCAGCAGAACTTCGAGATACGCAAGAACGTCCTGAAGTACGACGAGGTGCTGAACCGCCAGCGCGAGGTCATCTACGCGGAGCGCAGGAAGGTGCTCCAGGGTGCCGACCTGGGTGAGCAGGTACGCCACATGGTCGACGACGTGGTCCAGGGATACGTCCAGGGCGCGACGGGCGGGGGGTTCCCGGAGGAGTGGGACCTCGAGAAGTTGTGGCAGGCCCTGGGCATGCTCTACCCCGTCTCCCTGAAGCTCGACGAGCTCGAGGAGGACTCCGGCGGGGGCCGCGCGGGGCTTTCCTCGGAGTTCATCGCCGAGCGTGTCCAGGAAGACGCCGTCGCCGCCTACGACCGTCGCGAGCAGGAGCTCGGCGAGGAGCTTATGCGGGAGCTGGAGCGGCGTGTCGTGCTCTCCGTGCTCGACCGCAAGTGGCGGGAGCACCTGTACGAAATGGACTACCTCCAGGAGGGCATCGGGCTGCGGGCGATGGCCCAGCGCGACCCGCTGATCGAGTATCAGCGGGAGGGCTTCGACATGTTCACCGCCATGCTCGACGCCATCAAGGAGGAGTCGGTAGGGCTGCTCTTCAACCTCGAGGTCGAGGTCCAGGAGCAACCCGCCGGCGCGGACGCGGGTCAGGACGGTGAGGCGGTGCCCGGCTCGGCGGAGCCCGCGACCGTGGGCGCGCCCGCTCTGTTCGGAGCCATGGCGTCGGGTGAGGGGCCGACCAGCGTCAACGGCAGCGGCGCGACCGACGGTCAGGGTCGCCCCGGCGCGCCCGGCGCGGTCGCCCCCGGCCTCGCACGGGGGCAGCGCCCGACCGAGCTGCAGTACTCCGCGCCTACCGTCGACGGGGCGGGCGACGTGGAACAACGCCGCGAGGTGAGTTCCGGCGACGATGCGCGGTTCGAGAAGGTTCCGCGCAACGCATTGTGTCCCTGCGGGTCGGGCAGGAAGTTCAAGCGGTGCCACGGGGACCCGCGGCTCCGCGGCGGCTAGCGCGTGACCCGTGTCTGTGGTGCGAGGGGGCAGGATTCCCGCCTCCCCGACCACTGACACAGGTCACCGTTGCGGGTGGCCGCCTCCGGGGAGGCCGGCAGGTCGGCCGACCTTCCCGGATCGATGACCGTCTGTTCAGCCGAACTCGACTGCCGTACAAAGCCACCGGCCGTCACGGGCCTCGAACCGCAGCGCGAGTGCGCGGCCACGCTCCCGATGCACGATCAGGGCGCAGGCCTCGGTGACGTCAGCGCGGGGTGTCGACACGTGCACGGAGCGAACGGCCGGCCGCTGGGCGATACTCTTGGTCGCCGCCCGACCGGTGACCTGCCCGGCGGCGAGCGCGTCGACACGTCGCCCGGTGAGCAGGTGTCGGTGCCGTCTCACGTGGCCATGAACGACGGCGTATGTTTCCTCGGTCATCCACCGCGCCAGTTGTGACACTGGCCGCGCTCCGACCATGACCTCGACGAGGGCGCTGATGAAGCGGGCCGCCCAGGGGCGGGCGGGTGGCGGAAGGGCGGTTTCCCGGTCACGCACGAGCGTGAGCGGCCGCGCGGATGGGGCTGCCGGGCCCGTGGGCTCGCGCGCGCCGCCCGGCCATCGTGTCGGCCCCTGCCACGAAGCGGCCGGGCCGTTTCGGCGGTCCCGGATCGTCCCGCGCGGCACCAGCGCGCGCTTCTCCTCTGCCTTGCCGGCCAGGCGCGACTCGCCTGTTCCCTGATCCACTGTCCGCTCCGCGTGGCCCCTGAGGCGCGGCCTCGCCACGGGCGGTGGATCGCGGGGAGGTGGGAAGGACAACGCGAGCGCCCCTTGGACGCCGGGCCCGGGCCGGTGCGTCGCCCGCTCCGGAGTGCTGCCCGCCTCGTCGTCGTAAGGCGGTTCGCTGGTCGGAGTATGACGAAAACGAAGACCTGCTTGAACGGTTTGCATGGATCCCCCGTCCGAGACAATTGAAGAGCACCAGTGAGGAGCACCAATGAGGAGCAGAGCCCACCTAAAGGGACGAACGCGAGGAAACACGCGAATGTCAAGACGCGCCACCGCAGCCCCACGAGCTGACCGTGGTGTGCGGTGTTTGCCCCCGTCCCTGCCGTGCGCCAAGACGCGTCGGCCGAGCCGCGTTGACATACGTCAATTCCCCGGTTGCCCGCCCGTCACGGCGGACCCTCAACTGAGATTCTGAATTCGTATCGCGCGGCCAGACCGGGGTCAACCCTTCGTCCACAACCTCGCCGTAAGCGTGATCGTTTCGTCATCTGCGGGTAGCCGGCCGTCGCGCACAGGTCGGCATAGACCTGCCGGGTGGCACGGGGGAGCCGTCCGTCGCACGGCGAGCGCCTGAGGATCGGGTCAGGGAAGCTGTGGTCGAGGCGGGCGTTCAGGGCCCGCTCGAGAGCCGGCAGGACCGTGCCGTCGAGTACCTGCTCGTAGTGGGCGAACACCCAATCACCGTCGTGGTGATGCCGTGCCAGCACGTGCCGGTACATCGCGGTCCATACATGGAGCGCTCCGTTGAAGGTCAATCCAAGCTGCCGGCTGCGTGTGTGCCGCAGAAGGCTGTGCGCGGTGCGTGCCGGCTCGCGGAACACGCAGACGTAGACGGTGTCGTGGAGGATGGGCCGCCAGGCGGGGAGCGTGTAGCAGAAACGTGGGTCCTTGCGGCAGAACGGCGCTGGACGCAGGGCGGCGGCCATCCCGGACCGGGCCGGGGCATCTGGGCGCACGTCTACGCCCAGCGGTAGGGCGGCCAGCCACCGCTCGCCGTCACCGAGCGCACGCTCATGCGGCGCTCGTGCCCGGTCGGACGGGTCGTGCGGCGCGAGCAAGGCGTCGTTGATCGCGTTGACGTCCAGGTCCTCGAAGTAGCCCTTCGGGTTGGAGGTGTCGGCGGACAGGAGACGTACGCCCATGTCGTATCCGGAGTGTGCCAGGACCCCGGCCATCATGCTGGTGCCGCTCCGTCCGCAGCCCAGAACGATGCAGTTGCGCATACTTCCCCCAGCGCGAGCCAGAAGTCGTGATCCCGTTTGGTGATCGCCCATGCCGGGCGAAGATGTGCTGAAGCGCGCGCTGACCTGCGCGTATGGGCCAGCGGCCCGCACGCGTGCGAGCAACGTGAGGGGCAGCGTAGCCGAGGGAGGAGCCGGATGGCGGCCATCCACGCTATGACGACAGTCACACCCGCGGCGCTACGTCGCGTAGCAGGCTGTCTGAGCGTGCGCGCCATCGGCGGCCCGCTCCTTCAGACACCCGGCCCGGGAGGCGGTCAGCCGGCCGCGCCGCGGGCTACTTCAGCGCTCCCGCGACGACCGACCCGTGGAGCTGTCGCTGGAAGATGATGTACACGACGAGGACCGGGGCGACGGTGATCACCACGGCGGCGAACAGCGCGCTGTAGTCGACGGCGTACTTGGCCTGGGACTGGAACGAGGCCATGCCCTGAGTCAGCACGTAGTGGCTCGGGTCGGTGTTCAGGGCGATCGGCAGCAGGAACTGGTTCCACAGACCCAGGAAGTTGAAGATCGTCACCGACGCCATGCCGGGGCGGGCCATCGGCAGCATCACCCGGAAGAAGGTACGCCACTCGCCCGCCCCGTCGACCTGCGCCGCCTCATACACGTCGTCCGGCAGTGTCTTGAAGAACGAGTGCAGGAAGAACACCGTGAACGGCAGCGCGAAGGCGACATAGGTGACGATCAGCCCCGGCAGGGTGTTCAGCAGGCCGAAGTTCTGCAAGATGAAGAACAGCGGCACGATCGCGAGGAAGATCGGGAAGGTCAGGCCCGCCAGCATCAGGTAGTAGATCAGCCGGTTGCCGGGAAACCTGAACCGCGCGAGCACGTAGGAACACATCGCGCCCAGCACCATCACGATGAACAGCGCGCACCCCACGACGATGACAGTGTTCAGGAAGAACCGACCGATCCCCGACGTGGTCCAGGCGGTGACGTAGTTCTGCCACTTGAACTGGCTCGGCCAGGTCAGCGGGTCGCCGAGGATCTCCTTCGTCGTCTTGAACGACGAGACCAGCACCCAGAGCAATGGCAGCACGACCAGCAACGCCCAGATGGTCAGCAGGATGTGCGCGACCGCGTTGACGCCGGTGGAACGGTCGCGCGCACCGCGTTTCGTGGGACGTGCGGGCCTTGGGGCCTTCGTCGGCTGGACGGTGGTGGTCTGAGTCATCGCCGGCCCCCCTTGTCCCGGCCGCCGGTGAGGAAGTTCACCGTGAACACCAACGCGGCGAACACCAACGTGACGACGGCGAGCATCACGCCCATCGAGGTGGCGTACCCGAACTTGCTCTTGGTGAAGGCGGTGATGAACAGGTCCTGGGAGATGACCAGGGTCGAGTTCTGCGGGCCGCCGTTCGGGTCCAACGCCGCCATGTAGACGAAGGAGTCGAGCGAGATGATGCCGACGTAGACGTAGGCCGTCTGGATGGTGTCCCGGATCAGCGGAATCGTGATCGATATCGCGGTACGGAACCTGCCCGCCCCGTCGATGCGCGCGGCCTCGAACAGGTCCGGGTCGACGCCGCGGATGGCGGCGATGAACAGCACCATGTAGAAGCCGACGAACCCCCAGATGATCGCGAACATCACCGCGCCAAGGGCGGTCCTGGCGTCGCCGAGCCAAGCGAAGTTGGCGAACTGGTCGAGCCCTATACCGGTGAGCAGGGCGTTCAGGATGCCCCGGCCCGGGTCGTAGATCTGCGCCCAGACGATGCCGATGATGATGGCGGGGATGGTGTATGGGAAGAACGACACGACCCGGTAGATGCTGGAGTTCCTCAGGCCGCGGACCGCACCTGTGCCGGTGCTGCCCACCGTGACCATCGTGGCCAGGACGAGGGCCGAGACGATCGTCACGAACGGGACGATCAGGCCGAGCAGGATGCTGTTCTCCAACGCCTTGATGAACTTGTCATCCTGGAACAGTTGGACGTAGTTGTCCAGGCCGACGAAGTTCATCGAGGCGCTGAACCCGCTCCAGTCGGTCAGCGAGTAGTAGATCGCCTGGGCGAACGGCGAGATCACGAAAACCAGGAAGACCGCGAGCGGGAGGCCGAGGAACACGGCGAAGAAGCTCACCCGGTCGAAGGTGAGCGGCTTGCGGCGCCCCCGGCCAGCCCGCCAATGCGGCCGGCCGGTCGGGGTGGTCGCACTCCGTACTGTCACTCAGGTGACCTTGATCTTCTTGACCGAGGAGTCATTGCGGACCTTGTCGGTGATGTCCTGCAGCGCCTTGGTGAGCTGGCCCACGTCGATCTTGCCGGACAGGAACGCGTTCCACACGGTCAGCTGGTCGGTGTCCACCCCGTAGTAGTCGCGGATATACCGGTAGCTGAACACGTTGTCGCCGGCCGCGTCCAGCATGTCGATCGTCGACTTCAGCGCGGTCGAACCGAAGCCGTCGGGGGGGACCGTACCCTTGACGATGGTGGGGGAGTGCCTGGTCTTGCTGAAGTTCGCCGCCGCGTCCTTGGAGAGCATCGCCCGCATGATTTCCTTGCCGCCGGCGGGGTTCTTACCCTGGCTCGGAACGATGAACGGTTCTCCTGCCCCGCTTTGCAGCGTCTCGTACGGCATCGCCGGGTGGTCGGTGAGCGTCATCCCCGGGACGCCGGTCATCTGGAAATTCTTCTTGGTGGCCTTCTTCATCTCGTTCTCGATCCAGCTACCCGACGGGTACAGGATCGCCTGCTCGTCGTTGCTCCACTTCGCCTGGGCGTCGGTGAACTGGGTGCCCGCGCCGCCGGGGATGAAGTAGCCCTTCTTCACGCAGGTCTCCAGCGCCTCGAAGACCTTCTGCACGACCGGCTGCGACCAGCACTTCGGCTTGAGGTTCCCCAGCGCGAGCCGCACCTCGGGGCCGCCCTCCTTGATCGCGGAGTCCACGGCCAAGTTGTGGTAGTAAGTCGCGGCCTCCTTGCCCCACACCCACAGGTACTTGCCCTTGGCCTTCGCCTTGGCGCCCAGGTCGATCGCCTCGTCCCAGGTTTTCGGCGGAGTCCAGCCGTTGTCGTCGAACAGCGTCTTGGAGTACCAGACCGCGTAGACGGTCATCGCGTAGTTCATCGCCTTGAACTGGCCGTTGTAGACCCCCGGGTCCTTCACGTTCGGGTACAAGGTGTCGGCGATTTTGGTGCCCTCGTAGTTGTTCGCCTCGAAGACGTCGTCGAGGGTCTCGATCTGCTTGACGATGCTGCTGAAGCCGATCGCGTTGGCGCCGGAGTTGTCGATCAGGTCCGGCGGGGTGCCGCCGACGAAGCGCGGCTGCAGCTGCTGAGCGATCTTGGTCGACGGCCTCACCTTGGCGTTGACCGAGAACTTCTTCTCCACCTCCTTCGCGGCGAACTTCACGTAGTCGTATCCGTAGCCGCCGTTGAAGATGACCGCGTCGATCGAGGAGTTCTTGGCCAGGCCGAACGGGTTCTTCGCGGACTGCTGGGCGCCCTTGTTGCTGGAGCCGGTGTCGTTGCCGCCGCCTCCCGTGGCGCACGCGGCGAGGAAACTTCCAGTGGGGATGAGGAGTCCCGCGGCGCCGGCCCTGCGGAGGAGGTCCCGACGGGTCCATCCGGACGGCCCTACAGAGGTGCCTACAGAGGTGTTGCGTGTGTCTTCGTTCATTGCTGACTCTCCCGTGACTCAGGCGGAACGGCGGATGCGCCCGGCGTACCGGGCTTCGAGGGCGCGGTTGTGCTCGTCTCCTTCTGGGATGTTCGCGGATAGGTACACGGGTGGGGCCTCGCCGGCCTCCAGAAGGCCGCGGACCACCTCCGCGACGAGCATCTGTGCCAGAAGCGCGGCGGTGATCGACGAGACGGCGCAGACCGAGCCACCCTGAGGGCCCCCCTGAGGGCCCCCCTGAGGGCCCACCAGAGGGCCACCCTGCGGCAGCGGCAACAGTGCGTCGCCGTACGGCGCGCCGTTGTCGAGGACGACGTCGGCGAGCTCGGTGAGCCGTCGGCCAGAAGGATGCCGCGACGCCACCCGCGCGGAGTGCTCGGCAGACGTGATCGCGATGAGATCGTGACCTCTTTCTTTGACGAGCGAGGCCATCTCCACCACGGCGCCGTTGACCCCCGAGTTCGACCCGATGACGAAGACGTCCTGTGGCTGGATGGGTGCCAGATCGTACACCTGTCGCGCGACGTCGGGGTCGCGTTCGAGTTTGGTTCCGATCAGCGTCTCCGGTGGGGCGTCGCCGTAGACGACGATGTCGCGCAGCGCGAGACGGTTCGTCGGCACGAGCCCCCCGGCACGTCCAGCGATCTCCATGGCCAGCGCCTCTGAATGGCCGGTGCCGAACGACTGGACGACGCCGCCCGCCCGGAGGGACGAAACGATGAGGCCCGCCGCCTGCCGTACCCCAGGAGCCTCGCGGGCGGCCACCCGGGCGAAGACCTCGGACGCGGCCTCCACGTACGTCGCGCTACTGACGGTCAAGATCTCCCCCGGAGCTGTTCGTGCTTCGGCGCGGGGCTCGCGGGGTCGGTCGCGTTGGTCACCTCGCGCGCCCATGCAGTACGGTCGAATTGGTCTAGTCCGGACTAGACCACCCCTCGGTCGGCCATGTCAACAGGTCACGCGGTAACGACCCGGCAACAACCCCTCGGTAGAAGGGCAGCCATGATCGTCTCGGCGGAGCGCGTCATCGCCCACGACGCTCGCCACCCGGCGGGCACCCGTGTCCTGGCCCCCGGCGCCGTACGCATCGACGACGGCGTGGTGGGCGAGGTGCGTGAGGGCCGCGTCTCCTCGCCGGACCTGCGGCTGCCCGATGGTGTCCTCGCGCCCGGCCTCGTCGACCTCCAGGTGAACGGCTACTTCGGCGTCGACCTGGTCGACGCCGACGCCGACGGCTGGGCGCAGGTCGCTGGCGGCCTGCCGGGTACGGGGGTGACGGCCTTCCTGCCCACGTTCATCACCGCCCCGGTCGAGCGGCTCGTCGACGCGCTCCGGAGTGCCGCGCCGTTGACGGCGGCACCGGAGGTGAAGGGCGGCGCCCGGCCGCTCGGGGTTCACCTGGAGGGACCGTTCCTGTCCGCACGCCGGCGGGGGGCGCACAACGAGGCGTGGCTCGTCGACCCGGACCCGCGTACCCTCGACGCGCTCCTCTCGGCCGCTCCGGGGCTCGTGCGGGCCGTCACGCTCGCTCCGGAGCGCACCGGGGGCCTCGACGCGGTGCGGAGGTTGGTCGAGGCCGGCGTCGTGGTCAGCGTGGGGCACAGCGACGCCACCTCCGCGCAGGTGGGAGCCGCCGCGGACGCTGGCGCCACGCTCGTGACCCACCTGTACAACGGGCAGCGCGGCTTCCATCACCGCGAGCCGGGGGTGGTGGGACGCGCGCTCACCGACCAGCGGCTCGCCTCGGGGCTTGTCGCGGACCTCCACCACGTCGCGCCCGAGGCCTGCCTTGTCGCGTTCGGCGCCGCGGCGGGCCGGATCTTCCTCGTTACCGACGCGGTCGCGGCGGCCGGCATGCCCCCGGGCTTGTACGTCCTCGGCGGCGAGCCGGTCGAGGTCGGAGGGGATGGCCCCCCGCTGCGGGCAAGTGGCGTTCTCGCCGGCTCCGGCCTCCGCCTCGACGACGCCGTCGCCAACGTCGTCTCGATCGGCGTGGACCTCGTGACCGCGGTCGACGCGGCCAGCTGGGTGCCCGCCGACGCCATCGGACGCCCCGATCTCGGGCGGATCGCACCGGGGGCGGCCGCCGACCTCGTGTGGCTGGGCGACGACCTGCGCGCGAAGGCGACGTGGGTGGCCGGCGAGCTCGTGCACGGCACGGACGCGATTGGGTGATCACTGCATGACGACCCTGATGCGCGGTGAGATCGAGGAGCAGCCGGCGGCGCTGCGTCGAACGCTCGACGGCCTGCGTCCCCTCATCCCGGAGATCGCGGCCCTCGGCAGAGAGACCAGGCAGGTGCTGTTCATCGGTCGGGGCTCCTCCGACAACGCAGCCGTGTACGGTCGGTACCTCGCCGAGGTGCGGTGCGGGCGGCTCGCGACGCTGGCCTCCCCGTCGGTCGCGACCGTCTACCGCGGACGGCTCGACCTCGACGGCGTACTGGCGGTCGCGCTGTCCCAGTCGGGGCGCACCGAGGAGATCGTCGAGACCCTCGACTGGGCACGCGACTGCGGTGCGCGCACGGTGGCGGTCACGAACGCGACAGGGTCGCCGCTCGCCGAGGTCGCCGACCTCACACTCGTGACAGGTGCCGGTACCGAGCGTGCGGTCCCGGCCACGAAGACCTACGTCACGCAGCTCGGCGCTCTCGCCTGTCTCGCGCTCGGCCTGGGCGGGGCCGATGACCTGGCTGAGCCGCTGGCGCGTGTCCCGGACGAGATCGAGCGGATGGTGGCGAAGGCGGACGCGGCCGAGGCGCTCGCGGCCGAGCTGGCCGGCGCGGGCGGCCTGGTGGTGTCCGGTCGGGGGTTCGCGTTCTCCACCGCGCTCGAGCTCGCCCTGAAGTTCGAGGAGGCCTGTTACGTCCCGGCGATCGGGCTCTCCTACGCCGACCTGCTGCACGGGCCGATCGCCGTCCTCGACGCGGACACTCCCGCGCTGCTGGTGTCGCCGGACGAGGGTGCGGTCGTATCCGACATGCGCGTGCTCGCGGACCGCGTGACGTCCGTGGGGGTACCCGTCTACGCGATCGGCGGAGGGGTGGGGTTGGCCGGCGTGGGCCGGACCGCTCTGGCCGGGCCGGCGCTACCGGAGGAGCTCGCCCCGCTCGGGCTCGTCGTTCCAGGTCAGCTCGCCGCGGAGGCACTGGCGCGGCGGCTCGGCATCGATCCCGACCGCCCGCGAGGACTCGGCAAGGTGACCCAGACCTCGCCGGGCCGTTGACGGCGGGGGAGCGACTGTGGCCGAGCGTCGGGTGACTGTGGAGGCGGCGGGGGGCCTGCACGCCCGGGTCGCCGCGCGGTTCGTCCACACCGCGTCGAAGGCGCCGGGCGAGGCGAGGGTCGGCCGCTCAGGTGGGGAGCCTGGCCGCAGGGGCAGCGGGGTACTCGTGTAGGGCACTCAGGTCTCCGACCGGTCAATGATCCACTATGTGACCCCTTGACCACCTCGCGTAACGAAGGTAACTTCCGCATATCTCGGTGATGCCGTTACTAAGTTGCGCATCGTGGGAGGGATCGTGCACCGACCCACCACCCGCCTGACCCGTGCCGCCTCCACCCTGGCGGCCGGAGTGGCGGCGACACTCGTCGTGGGGTTCCTCCCGGGGAGCGCCCACGCGGCCGGCCAGGGCGGCGAACACCGGAGCGTTCGCGCGAGGATCGTCCAGATGATCCACCGGATGACGCTCCAGGAGAAGGTCGGCCAGCTGTTCATCACCTACGCCTACGGCGACAGCGCCGACACCACTGATCCAGCGGATGTCGCCGCGAACCAGAAGGTGTACGGCGTCGACAACGCCAAGCAGCTGATCGACAAGTACCACCTCGGCGGGATCATCTACTACAGCTGGTCGGACAACGTGAACAGCCCACGGCAGATAGCCAGGCTGTCCAACGGCATCCAGCGGGCCGCGACCAGTCAGCGGGTACCGGTCCCCGCACTGGTCGCCACCGACCAGGAAGGCGGCATCGTGGCCAGGGTCGGCCCGCCCGCGACGCAGCTCCCCGGCAACATGGCGCTCGGCGCCGGCCGGAGCACGGACGACGCGTACGCCGCCGCGCACATCACCGGCGAGGAGCTGAAGGCGATCGGGATCAACCAGGACTACGCCCCGGTCTCCGACGTCAACGTCAACCCACGCAACCCGGTCATCGGCGTGCGGTCGTTCGGGTCCGACCCCCAGCTCGTCGCGAACATGGCGGCGGCGCAGGTGGACGGGTACCAGGACGCGGGGATCGCGGCGACCGCCAAGCACTTCCCCGGACACGGCGACACCGACGTCGACAGCCACACCGGCATCCCGATCATCCACCACACGCGGGAGCAGTGGAGACAGATCGACATGCCGCCGTTCAAGGCCGACATCGAGCACGGCATCGACGCGATCATGACCGCGCACATCGAGGTGCCGTCCCTCGACCCGTCCGGCGACCCGGCGACGCTGTCCAAGCCGATCATCACCGGCATCCTGCGGCACAAGCTCCATTTCGACGGGGTCGTCGTCACCGACGCGCTCGATATGGCCGGCGTACGCGAGAAGTACGGCGACGCGCGGGTGCCCGTACTCGCGCTGAAGGCCGGAGTCGACATGCTGCTGAAGCCGCCCGACGGCGGGCTCGACCTGCAGTACCATGCGGTCATCGACGCCGTGAAGAGCGGCGAGCTCAAGATGCACCGCATCAACCAGGCGGTCGCCCGGATCCTGCGGCTGAAGTTCAAGATCGGGCTGTTCAAGGACCCATACGTCGACGTGTCCAAGGTCGACGACGTGGTTGGCACGCCCCAGCACCTCTCCAAGGCCCAGCGCATCACGGACAAGACCGTGACGCTCGTCAAGAACGACGCCGAGCTGCTGCCTCTCTCGGCCGACCAGCGGCGCGACGTGCTGGTGACCGGATGGGGGAGTGGCACCACCCGGACACTCGCCGGCGACATCCGGGCGAAGGGACAGGACGTCGACCGCTACTACACCGGCAGCCCGACCGACGCCGAGATCGCGGCCGCCGTCGAGAAGGGCAAGGCCCACGACCTCACGGTCGTGACGACGAGCCGGGCGTGGGACGACGCCCAGCAGGCCAGGCTCGTGCGGAAGCTCGTCGCCGCCGGCAAGCCCGTGATCGCCGTGGCCGTACGCGACCCGTATGACATCGCGTCCTTCACCGACGCGAAGACCTACCTCACCACCTACTCCTACGGCGCGGTCGCCCTGACCTCGCTCACGGGGGTGCTCTTCGGCGAGGTCGAACCACGGGGCAAGCTCCCCGTCATGATCCCGAAGGCCGGGACGCAGGACGAGGTGCTCTACCCGTTCGGGTACGGCCTGTCGTACGGCTCGTAAGGAGGCGAGGATGCGCGCTGTTCCGTTAGGGCTCGCCGCGGGCGCTCTCGTGGCCGGCCGTACGGTCACCCGAGGGAAGTGAGAGCACATGCAGGTGCGACGCAGACACGTCCTCGCGGGGTTCGCCGGCGCGGCGGCGGCGCCCTTCCTCGGCGACATCGCGGCCGCCACGGGCGGCAACCCGCCGGGGAGGGCAGTCGGACGCAGGGTCAGTACGGGTGTGGAGGAGCTGATCGCGAGCGGCTACGCGGCCGTACGCGGGCAGAAGGTCGGGGTCATCACGAACCCCACCGGTGTCCTGCCGGACCTGCGCCACGAGGTGGACGTGATGGCCGGCGACGACCGCATCGACCTCGCCGCGGTCTTCGGCCCCGAGCACGGCTTCCGTGGGACCTCGCAGGCGGGTGGCTCGGAGGGGTCGTACAAGGACCCGCGGACCGGCCTGCCCGTCTACGACACCTACGGCAAGGGGCCCGACGAGCTCGCCGACATCTTCGCGGGGTCCGGCGTCGACACGCTGATGTTCGACATCCAGGACGTCGGCGCCCGCTTCTACACCTACATCTGGACGATGTACGACTCGATGCGCGGCGCGGCCATGGCAGGCAAGCGGTTCGTCGTCCTCGACCGGCCGAACCCGATCACCGGCCTCGACGCGTACGGGCCGGTGTTGCACCGGGAGTACGCGACGTTCGTCGGCCGTGAGCCGATCTCCCAGCAGCACGGCATGACGGTCGGCGAGCTGGCACGACTGTTCAACGGCGAGTTCGTGCCGAAGCGGGTCGGAAAGAAGGTCGACCTCGAGGTCATCCGCATGCGTCATTGGCGACGGAACCTCGCCTACGCCGACACCGGCCTGCCGTGGGTGATGCCGTCGCCCAACATGCCGACTGTCGACACCGCGTGGGTGTACCCGGGCACGTGCATGTTCGAGGGGACGACCGCGTCGGAGGGCAGGGGGACGACTCGCCCCTTCGAGATCACCGGCGCGCCGTACCTCGACTGGCACTGGGCCGACGGCCTCGCCTCCGCCGGACTGCCCGGCGCGGGTTTCCGCGAGACATATTTCACGCCCACGTTCTCCAAGTGGAAGGGCGAGACCTGCGCCGGGCTCCAGCTCTACGTCGCCGACCGCGGGTCCTTCAACGCCATCCACACCGCCATCACGATGCTCGTCGCGGCCAAACGAAGCTACCCGGACTTCGCGTGGCGATCGGACAACTGGATCGACAAGCTGACAGGTTCCGACTACGTGCGCAAGGCGATCGACGCCGGCAAGAGCGCCGACCAGGTCGTCGGCGGGTGGCAGGACGAGCTCGCGGCGTTTCGGCGGACCCGGGCGAGGTACGTCATCTACCGAAAGGTGCACGGCCATGGCACGGTCTAGGATCAGGGCGCGGGGGATCGGTGCGGTGATCGTGGCGGGCGCGGCGGCCGGCGCGCTGGTCGCAGGTCCGCTCCCGGCTTCGGCGGCCGACAAGCCCGGTCCGCCGACGGTCACCGCCGACGACGTCCACTTCACCCCGGGTACCAGGCTGCACTACGGCACCGCCCGCGAGGCTGGGCTCGTGCCGCGGTACGTACGGCAGCTGAGGGGCTCGATCGCCGGGTACCTGAAGCCGTCGCCGACGCACCCCGAGTACGCCGGCGCCGTGGAGATCGCGGGACGCGACGGGGTGATCGCGAGCCACGAGGCCGTCGGCTATGCCCTGCGGTACGCGAGCTACGACGCCGAGACCGGCAAGGCCACAGAGCTGCCGCGCGGCCAGTGGATTCCGGCGCGGCGGGACACGATCTTCGACCTCGCGTCGGTATCGAAGCTGTTCACCTCGATCGCGGCGGTCCAGCTGATCCAGCGTGGCGCGATCGACCTGAACGCCCCGGTGGCGTCGTACGTCCCCGCCTTCGCGCGGCACGGCAAGGGCGACATCACGGTCAGGAACCTGCTGACCCACACCTCGGGTCTCCCGCCCGATCCGAGCCCTTCGCTGTGCTCCTACGACACCAACGCGCAGCGGTGGGCCGCGGTGTACGCGACGAAGCCGGTGGCGCCTCCGGACACGAGGTACATCTACTCCGACATCAACATGATGACGCTGCAGAAGGTCATCGAGACGGTGACCGGCAAGTCCCTGGACAGGGTCGTACGTCACAGGATCACCGCGCCGCTCGGGATGAGCGACACCATGTACAACCCGCCGGCGTCACTCAAGCCGCGCATCGCCGCGACCGAGTACCAGCCGTGGACTGACCGGGGCATGGTCTGGGGAAGCGTCCACGACGAGAACGCCTACTGCCTCGGCGGCGTCGCGGGGCACGCGGGCGTCTTCTCGACCGCCCATGACCTGGCGATCCTCGCCCAGACGATCCTGAACGGGGGCAGGTACGGCCACACCCGCATCCTGAGCACCGACTCGGTGCGGGCGCTGCTGACCGACTTCAACACCGCCTTCCCCGGCCACGAGCACGGTCTCGGCTTCGAGCTGAACCAGCGGTGGTACATGGACGCGCTCTCGTCGCCGGTGACCGCCGGACACACCGGGTACACAGGCCCCTCCATCGTCATCGACCCGATCTCGCACTCGTTCGTCATCCTGCTCGCCAACCGCGTGCACCCGACCCGCGACTGGGGGAGCAACAACCCGTCCCGTCGGGCGGTCGCCCGCGACCTCGCACGCGCCCTCCCGGTCAAGCCGGCGAAGGGAGGCGAGACGTGGTTCTCGGGGATAGGCGACCTGCGGACCGCCACGCTCGCGCTCCCGCTCGACGTGCCCGCCGAGGGTGGCAGGATCTCGTTCGACCTCTGGTACGACACCGAGGGCGGGTACGACATCGGCACGTTCCAGGCATCCACCGACGGCGGTGAGACGTGGCAGAATGTGCCGCTCGACCTGCGCATCGGCCCGTACACCTGGTCGAACGGCGGCGACTTCTCCGGCTTCGAGGGCAGGCGCTGGGCGAAGGTCGAGGCGACGCTGCCCGGCGGCGTGACAGACGTGCGCTGGCGCTATGCCACCGACACGCTGTACGAGGGGCGTGGGGTGTACGTCGACGGCGTCCGCGCGTGGAGCGCCGACGGGACCCTGCTGTTCAACGGGTCGCGGCCGCGCGACGCGGCGGTGTTCCAGCCGGAAGGCTGGACACGGAGCGCGAACTAGGCGCCGGCGTTTTGTGGCGCCTGAATTGTCGCTCGGCGTTCCGGCCACATATGGTCGGTCGGAGCGTGTACCGCAAGGCCGCGCGCGCCCATGTTCACCGACACGAAAGTCAGGCACTATGCGTCTGCGTACCGCGACCGGCCGGCGACGGCTCGCCGCGATCATCGGCACCAGCGCGGTGGTCGCGGTCGGGGCGGCCGCCTGTGGGGGCGGCGGGACCGGGGCCGCCCCTACGGCCAAGACCGTACGGTCCGCGTACACCTCGACCACCGCCACGAAGACCGCCAAGACGAGCCTGTCCGCGAAGCTCGCCGCGAACGGACAGAACCGCACCCAGCAGGGCAAGGGGGTCGTGAACTTCGGCAACGACCGGATGGACCTGAGCTTCCAGGCGCAAGCCGGCTCGTACGAGACCCGTCTCGTCGGCGACACCCTGTACCAACATCTGAAGCGACAGGCCCAGGCACCGCAGAGCAAGAAGGCAAGTAAGAGCCCCTGGCTCAAGGTCAACCTCCCCAAGATCGCCAAGCACAAGGGCGGCACACAGTTCGTGGCGGCGCAGCAGCGCAGCAACCCCGTCCACCTGCTGTCGTACCTCGAGGGCACGAGCGGATCTGTCAAGAAGGCCGGCACGCAGACCATCAGCGGCACCGACGCGACCCACTACCGTGCCACTGTCGATCTCAACGCGCTCGCGGGCACTCCCGATCACTCCAAGAAGCTCGTTTCCTCGCTGAAGAAGCAGGTCGGCGGGCACACCCTGCCCGTAGACGTGTGGCTCGACGGCAACAACCGCGTCGTGCAGCAGCGCATGGTCTTCCCCCTCGGCCAGTCGGCCAGCCCATCGACGGGCAAGAAGAACAAGCAAACGGCGAACCTGACCGTCACCACGCGGTTCTACGACTACGGGTCGGCTGCAGACATCACGCGTCCGTCCGGCAAGGTCCTCGACGCCACGCCGATCGTCCTCAAGCGGCTGGGCAGCGGGTAGTCCGTCCCGGCCCGGGCGCTCCGGCCAGGTCGCCGATCCGTCATCGCGGCGGGGTGTCGGAGCAACCGCGCTACCGGCGGCGCGGTGTCAGACATGTCGCGGTAGCTGACGGTCGTGTGTGAGGGATCGGGTCGCCGGCGGCGCGGTCCTACGGCCGGGGCACCGGGACCGGATACCTCCTGTTGCTTTGCGCCGTTGACCTACGCCTGCCTCGCAAGTAAGTTTCCTACATGGATGAGTTGCCGAAGGCGGGGAGCGGCCGTCGGCGTGGCCACGCAGGCGACGAGGAGGGCACCGCACGGCGAGGGACCGAGCGGCAGCAGGCGCCGATGAGCACGGCCGTGCGGGTCCGCGCGCTGCTGCCCTCGCTCCCTCCGGCTGAGCGGCGTGTCGCGCAGCACCTGGTCGAAGACCCTCGGCTGGTCGCGTCGTCCACGATCACCGAGCTGGCGCACGCATGCGGCACCTCAGAGACCACGGTCATCCGTTTCTGTCGGGCGATCGGCTTCTCCGGATACCCGGAGCTACGGCTCATGCTCGCGACCGAGGCAGGCCGCGCGCAGGGGGTCGGCCG
>JBOHCT010000008.1:0-42080 GCA_050699055.1 Streptosporangiaceae bacterium
GCGCGACCGGCGGGCGAGCCCGATCCGTACCGGCGTGAGGATCTCGCGGAAAACGACGGCGCGGGGAGCGGGGAAGCGGGATACTTCGCTTCGTGACGCTGCCAGACAGAGTTGCTTCCGGGGTTGCTTCCGGGGTTGCTTCCGGGGTTGCTTCCGGGGTTGGCTCAGGGGTTGGCTCAGGGGTTGGGTCGGACGCCTCCGGCGTTGACGGCGGTGACTGGTCGCGCACCGTCTCGCTGCTGGCCCGCGCCCACGAGGTCTGCCTCGCGTGTCATGTGACGCCCGACGGCGACGCTCTCGGCTCGATGCTGGCGCTGGGGCTTGCGCTGCGGAGGGCGGGTCGGCGGGTCATCGCCTCGTTCGGCGACGATCCGTTCGCCGTCCCGACGATCCTTCGCTTCCTCCCAGGCGTCGCGCTGCTCTGCGAACCTGTGGACTATCCGCCCGTTCCTGAGCTGATGGTCACCCTCGATGTCAGCTCGCTGGAGCGGCTGGGGGCCCTCATGCCTCACGCCACCAAGGCGCAGGAGCTCGTCGTGCTCGACCACCATGCCTCGAACCCCAGGTTCGGCACGGTGAACCTCGTCGACAGCGGTGCGCCCGCCACGGCCCGCATCGTCGACGAGCTGGTCCGTGGCCTGGGCTGGACCGTGTCCTCTGACATCGCCACCTGCCTTTACACCGCGCTGGTCACCGATACCGGCTCATTCCGCTTCGGATCCACGTCACCAGACACCCACCGTCTGGCGGCGCGACTGGTGGCAGCCGGCGCCCGGCCCGATCTCGTGGCCCACCACCTGTGGGACCAGGCCCCGTTCGGTTACCTCCAGCTTCTCGGCAAGGCGCTCGGGCGGATTCGGCTGGAACCCGGCGAGGCTGGTGGTCTCGGGCTCGTGTGGACCGTCGTCACGCGGGCCGACCGGGCGGGGCACGGTCTTCCGTTCGATCTCGTCGAACCGATCATCGATCTCGTTCGCCGCGCCGAGGAGGCTGAGGTCGCTGTCGTCCTCAAGGAGGACGACACGGGGGCGTGGCGGGTGTCGACCCGCTCCAGGGGAAGGGTCGACGTGGGGGAGGTGTGTACCCGCCTCGGCGGGGGCGGCCATCCCTCCGCCGCCGGTTTCACCACTCGCGACGGGGTCGGCGTCACGATCGGCCGGCTCCGCGGTCTGCTCGCCGCGGCACACTGTGCGGTATGACGGTCTCGAACGGCCTGGTGATCGTCGACAAGCCGGGAGGCTGGACGTCGCACGACGTCGTGGCCAGGATCCGGCGCCTCGCTGGCACTCGACGGGTCGGTCACGCCGGCACCCTCGACCCCGCGGCGACCGGTGTGCTGGTCGTCGGCGTTGAGCGTGCCACCCGCGTGCTTGGGCATCTCGGCCACACCGACAAGGCGTACGACGCGGTCATCCGGCTCGGTGAGCGCACGACCACTGACGACGCCGAGGGCGAGGTTGTCACGGCCGAACCCGCGACCGGCATCTCCGAGGAGGACGTGCGGCGCGCGGTGCGCCACCTCACCGGGCGGATCATGCAGATCCCCCCGCAGGTGAGCGCGGTGAAGGTGGGCGGCCGGCGGGCGTACAAGCTCGCCCGCGCGGGCGAGGACTTGGCGCTGAAGCCGCGCCCGGCTACCGTCCACGAGTTCGCTGTGTCCGAGATCGCGAGGGTAGGTGAGCTGCTCGACGTCGAGGCCTCCGTCGTGTGTTCCACCGGGACGTACGTCCGCGCCCTCGCACGCGACCTCGGCGACGGTCTCGGGGTCGGCGGTCACCTGACGTGGCTGCGCAGGACCCGTGTGGGGCCCTACACCGTGAGTGACGCCCGTACCCTGGACGAGCTCGCGCGCTCGTTCCGCGTCCTGCCGCTCAGCGAGGCCGTCGCGGCGGCCTTCCCGCGCAGGGAGGTCTCGGCCGGTGAGGTCCGTCGGGTGGCGCATGGCGGCAGGCTGCCGGCGGCGGGCATCGGACCGGGGCCTGTCGGTGTATTCGGGCCCGACGGCGAGCTGCTCGCGCTGGTCGAGGAGTCCGGGGGCGTCGCCCGGCCGCTGGCCGTCTTCGCCGGCTGACCGGTCCTGGCCAGCGTAGGTAGGTCGGTGTGGGGAAGCCGGGAATGAGTTACAGGCGTACGGCGCGGGTGCCGAGGATGTCGCGCAGTGCCGCGGTTTCGCCTGGCCACTTGGCGTGGCCAAGTTGGTCGAAGGCCAGAACGCTGCCGCTGGTGAGGTAGGGCACGACAGCGGCGAGGGCGCTACGCGTGGATTCGTAGAGGTCGAGGTCGAAGTAGGCCAGCGCGATCACGGTCTGTGGGTTGGCGGCGAGGTACCGGGGGAGGGTCCCGCGTACGTCACCTTCGAAGATGAGCGTGCGGCGGACGTGGGCCAGCGGCTGGGCCGCCTCGTGAGCGGCGAGGACCTGCTCGAGGTGGTCTTGATAGCCGGGGCTGACCGAGAGGCCTCCGGGCCGGGCATGGCGATTGACGCGGTCGATGTCAGACACGACGTCGGGGAAGCCCGTGAAGGTGTCGAAGCCAATGATGCGTCGGTGCACGTTATAGGGCTCGTGGATGGCCCGTAGCGCGGCCAGGACACCGAGGTGGCGTCCCCCAGCCGGCGCCGAACTCCATGACAACCCCGGGGACGCTCAGGATCTTGCGGTACAGCGCGTCCAGCGCCAAGACGTCCATAAGGGACCGGCGGCCGAGATAGAGGGCGAGGTTGTCGGTCAGCTCCTCGTCCGGGATCGGGGTGCTTGCCAGGAGCGCGGCGAGGCTTCGGGTGTTGTCGATCACCCAGTCCGCGACCTGGGCGATACGTTCGGCGCCGCGCTCGATCTTGACCTTGTCGCGGTCGGAGAGGCTCGCTGCTGGCTCTTGAGACCGCGCGGTTCGGCTCACCGTGTCCGCGTCGACGTAGATGACTTGGCATCGGTCGCCCCAGATGCGCTTGAGATGCAGCGTGGCCTCGTACCGGTGGGCGCTCTCCACGCTGACCCGCCGCGTGCCTTTGTTCATGTGACACAGCCGCGCGACCTCCTCGCTGAGCGCTTCGGCCTGGGCGGGCTCGTCCCACGCCTCGTAGGGGTCGGTGACGCCCGCCCGAACCGCGGCCAGGTCGAGCAGGTAGCCGATCTTGAGCCGGACGGCGCCGTGTTCGGTCCGCAGCAGCTCGCCGACAGTGCTCTTTCCGCTTTCCGACAGGCCTCCGAGTACCCACAGCCGATCCGGCGCGTCGGGTGGAAGCACCGTGGTCGGCACACCACATGTGTGCAGGTGTCGCCGCAGCTCGCGTTGGATCTCCAAGATCGGGCGGTCGCCGCGGGTCACCACCTCGTCGTACATGCCTTGTTCCGCCTGCGCGTACAGGACGAGGGCCAGGTTGCGCTGGTAGTCGGCGTAGCGGCGAGAGGCCGGGCGCGGCTCTCGCGCCAACGCGAGCCTCGCCTCCTCGACCGGATCGGCCGCGTGCCGCAGCAGCACGTGAATCTCACGACGGTCCGGGACGGAGTGGTGGGCCGCGAGACTCTCCACGAGCCGCGACGCGTCGTCGGGGTCCACGCCCTCCTTGACGGCCGCCGTGGCCGCGCACACGGCGAGCAGCATCGGATACCCGCGGTCCTCCAAAGCAAGCGAACCGCTACAGCGGCGACGAGTGGCATGGCTCGCGAAAACCGGTGAGTAGTAGGTTGGCTACGCTGTATGGCCTCGTGCGAAAGCCCGGAGCCCGTGTGAGAGCGGTGTGGTATGCCAGCAGCCAGGCAGCTCGACCCCAGCGCAAGCCCGTCCGCGTTCTTTGGCGCGGAGCTGCGTCATTACCGGACGAAGGCTGGCCTGTCGCAGGAGCAGCTGGCCGCGAAGGTCAACTACTCGGCGGCGCTGGTCGGCTCGGTCGAGACCGCGGACCGCAGGCCGCAGCTCGACCTCGCGCGCCGCTGCGACGACGCCCTCGGCACTGACGGCGCGCTGATCCGGCTGATGGTGATGGTCCGCAGGGAGTCGCTGCCCCCGCCCTTCCGACCTTGGCTAGAGGTCGAGCAGGAAGCGCGCATCCTCCGGAGCTGGGAGTTGGCGGTTGTTCCCGGTCTACTGCAGACCGAGACGTACGCCCGTGAGCTGCTCCGTTCGCAGCCAGGGGCGACGGAGGAGCGGGTCGAGGAGCTGGTTGCCACGCGTCTGGAGCGGCAAGCGATCCTCTCGCGCGACGAGCCGCCGCTGATGTGGTTTGTTGTCGACGAAGGTGTGCTGAACCGCCCGGTCGGAGGCGCCGAGGTCATGCGCGACCAGCTTTTGGCCCTCCTCGAGGTGTCCCGCCACACGCACGTCGCGGTCCAGGTGCTGCCGTCCTCTGCCGGCGCACATCCTGGCGTGGACGGCGCGTTCGTAATCGCCAGCTTCGATGGGTCCCCCGATGTGGTGTACTTGGGAGCCGTACGCGAGGGACAGCTCAACGATCGTCCTGAGGACGTAACAGCGATCACGAACATCTATGACGCGATCCGCGCGGAGGCTCTCCCGGCCCGCGCGTCGCTGGATTTGATCACGAAGGTGATGGAGCAATGGACCTGACCGGCTCCGTGTGGCGTAAGTCGAGCCGCAGCGGTACCAGTGGGGACAACTGCGTCGAGGTCGCCGACCTCGAACGCGGGGTCGCCGTACGCGACTCCAAGGACGCGGCCGGCCCGAAGCTGGGATTCGCTCGCGACCGGTGGGTCGCGTTCACGACCGCCGTCAAGCGTGGCCGCTTCGATCGCTGACGCCCGGTGCTGAGCGGGAAGACTCCACGACCGCGAGGGCTCAGCTTGCTGTCATCGCGCTGGCGTCTTTCGGCCGTAGCGAGGTCACGAGGCGACTACGCGGAGTAACCTTCCGGTCATGGGCGAGCACAGCCGACCATCCTCTCGCAACGCCGCGGGGCGCGACCCGATCGGTTGCGGGAGGCGATGCCGTCCGGAAGCTACCTCGTGATCTCGCGCGCGACGCGTGAGTCCGACCCCAAGACTGGTAGCCGAGGTGCGGAGGTCTACAAACGGGCGACGTCAACACTCACCTTTCGCGATCGCGAACAGGTGCGCCGCTTGTTCGACGGCTTTGATCTCGTCGAGCCCGGTATCGTTGCGGCGCACGAGTGGCGCCCCGAGGCCCGGAAGCCCGCTGATCCCGCGGGTGCGTGGGTGCTGTGCGGCGTGGGCCGCAAGTCTTAACAGAGAGCCGGCGAGCGCCTCATTCGCCGACGGTGCTCGAGGACGCCCGTCGTGAGTACGAGGTGAGAGCTCGGCGCGGAGGCAGATGGCTGCACGCAGGTCTTCCTGTTCAGCTCGCTCGCAGAGGGCGGGGTGTCGGTGCAGCACTTCTTCGTGTGCCGACTGGCCGGGCTGGACTTGTCTGCCCGGTCGGGTCCGGAGTTCGATGACGCCTCGCAGGGTGGGTACGACGTAGATTTCGTCGACCTGAGCGAGGACGGTTTGAAGCGCGTCGACCTCAAGCCCGCCGCGCTCAAGGAGTTCGTGCTCGCCAATCGCGACGCCTTGCTCGACGCCGTCGCTGCCTCAGGTAAGTGCCGACCAGTCGAGGACACCATCGCTCAGACCCCGGATGGAGGCGAGCAACCCAAGTCGGTTGCTCCTGACGGCGGGGTCGTCGGTCATGACGAGCACGTCGGTGAAGAATCGGTCGATGGGGTCGACGAGATGTGCTGCTGCCCGGACGAACCGCGGCAGGCTGACCTCGGCGGGGAGATCGGAGCACGCATGGGCCAGCGCCTGGTGTAGAGCCTGCTCCGCGGGCTCGGTGAACAGGGCCGCGTCGTAGCCGGCCGGAGCGTCGGCGGGCAGGATGCGGCGGACACGCTGCATGGCCTGGGTCACCCGCCGGAACCGCGGCTCCTCGATGAGTTCGGTCAGGTCCGATGCCGTCTGCGCGGCTCGGGCAGGGATGTCAGCCAGCGGGAGTACGGCCCGAACGACGACGGCGGAGTAGCCGGCGTCGAGGAGATGCTGTTCGAGACGGCGCACGACGAAGCCGTACGCTTCCCGCCGGAGGCGCTCGTCGAATGGAACGGGCTGATGCCGCCCGGCGGCCGCCAGCGCGCCGCGGAGGGTGAGGTCAGCGAGCCGGGGGTCGGCCAGGAGGATGGCGACAACGCCAAGTGCCGCGCGTCGCATCCCGTACGGATCAGAGCGGCCGGTGGGCGCGGAGCCGACTGCGAACAGCCCGACGAGCAGGTCGACCCTGTCGGCAAGGGACAGCAACCCGCCGGCCGTCGTCCCGGGGAGCGCGCCGCCTGCATTGCGGGGCAGCTCCATGTCGTACAGGTCCCTGGCGACCACCTCCGGTTCTCCGGCGCGGCGGGAGTACTCGCGTGCCATCACCCCAGCGAGGTTGGGCAGCTCAATCACCATCTGAGAGCTCAGGTCGAACTTGGCGAACTCTCCCGCGCGTGCGAGTGCCGCCCGCTCGTCGTCGGCGAGCTTGATGTCCTGCGCGAGCAGTTCGGAGATCGCGTGGATCCGGCTGGCACGGTCAGCCATGGACCCAAGGCTTGTCTCGAACGTGAGGGTGTCGAGGTGTCGCCGCATCTCCTCCAGGGAGGTAGAGAGGTCGTGGCGCCAGAAGAAGCCGGCGTCCTCGAACCGGGCGCGCAGCACGGCCTCATTGCCGACTCGTACCGCGTCTTGGTCGCAGTCGCCGTTCGCGACGGCGATGAAGCTCGGCAGGAGCCGATCCTCGTCGTCACGGACCGGGAGGTATCGCTGGTGCTTCCTCATCACTGTGGCGAGCACGTCGGCGGGTAGCTCGAGATAGTCGTCGTAGAAGCGACCGAGGATGGGGGTGGGCCGCTCGACCAGGTTGGTGACCTCGTCGATGACCGCGTCGTCAGGGTCGATGCGGCCGCCGACGCCGGCCGCCATCTCGACGGCCGCCTGGACGATCCGCGTTCGCCGTTCCGCGGCATCGGCGACGATGCCGCGGGCGCGCAGGGTCTGCAGATACCCGTCGGCGCTTGGGACGTCGATCTGCGGTGGTGTCGCCGTTCGATGGACACAGGTGACCCGCCCGGAGGCGAGGGTGGAGACGGTGAACGGCACCACGCGGTCACCGAGCAGCGCGACGACCCACCGGATGGGGCGGGTGTACGACAAACCTGGCGCGGTCCAACGCATGTTCTTGTCCCCCCGTAGGTCCCTCACGATCTCGGGGAGAATCTCCGCGAGGACCTCGCCGGCCGGCCGACCGGTGGTTGCCTGGGCGACGCCGACGTAGGCCACGCCGTCGACATCCAGGCGCTGCAGATCGGCCACGTCGATGCCCTGGGACCTGGCGAAGCCGGTCGCGGCCTTGGTCGGGGTGCCGTCAGCGTCGTACGCCGCGTTGACCCGCGGTCCGCGCACGTTGCGAACCTCGTCCTCCTCCACCGGTTGCACGTCGGCGACGGTCGCGACGATGCGCCTGGGGGACGCCACCGCCCGGATCTCGCCATGACCGAGCCGGGAGGCTCTAAGCCGCCGGGTCAACGCGGTGCGTACCTGGTCAGCCGCGCGAGTCACCTCCGCCGGAGGCATCTCCTCTACGCCAATCTCGAAGGCGAGGGAGCAGGGTGTGTCGGCGCCCGGACCGGCCTCGGCGCGCGGCGCGGCCGGGGCGGGGGCTGTGGCTACCCCGAGGGGGTGGCCAAGCTCCTCGCGGCGCTGCACCCACAGCTCCGCCACGCCGCGTGCCAGCGAGCGCATCCGCGCGAACGCCCGTGCCCGCTCGGTCGTGCTGATCGCGCCGCGGGCGTCCAACACGTTGAACGTGTGCGAGCACTTCAGCACATAGGAATGCGCGGGCACCGGCAGACGTGCCTCGGCCAGCCGCTGCGCCTCCGCAGCGTAGGTGTCGAACATGACCCGGCTTGCGGCGATGTCGGCGTCGTCGAGGTAGTAGCGGCTCATCTCGTACTCGGCTTGGCCAAACACCTCGCCGTAGCTGACGCCGGGCGCGTAGGCGATGTCCTTGAAATGCGTCACCTGCTGCAGGGACATCAGGATGCGTTCCATGCCGTAGGTGAGCTCGACCGAGACCGGGTCCAGGGTCAGACCGCCTGACTGCTGGAAGTAGGTGAACTGGGTGATCTCGAGGCCGTCCAGCCATACCTCCCAGCCGAGCCCCCACGCGCCCAAGGCGGGAGAGGCCCAGTCGTCCTCCACGAACCGCACGTCATGCCGAGCCGCGTCGATGCCTAGGGCGGTCAGGCTCCCGAGGTACTGCTCCTGAGCGTCGCCGGGTTCCGGCTTGAGGATGACCTGGAACTGGGTGTGGGTCTGGATTCGGTTCGGGTTGTCGCCGTATCGGGAGTCGTCCGGGCGGACGCTGGGCTCGACGTAGGCAACCCGCCACGGCTCGGGGCCAAGCACCCGGAGCGCCGTGGCCGGGTTCAGCGTGCCGGCACCGACCTCGGTGTTCATCGGTTGCGCGATGAGACATCCACGAGCGGCCCAGTACTCGGTCAGCCGAAGCAGGGCATCTTGCATTGTCAGCACAACGGCAACCGTGCCGTGTGCGCCGGTCGCCGTGCGGTGGATCACCCGAGACTCCTGGCGGGAACGAGCCTGGCGGCGTACTTCGGCCCCCATCGCAGCACCTCGTCGACTCGGAGACCGAGGCGCGCCGCGGCGACCGCGAGAGTGTCAACGTCGACCAGCACCCAGTCGAACCAGTCGCTGGCGACCTCGCCGAAACGAAGCCGCAGGCTGGTCTCGCCCTGATAGCAGCCACGTTCCTCCCGTCGTCGTATGTACGCTCGGTGTCGGTCGGCGGAATTCCGCCAGTCCACACTCGACACGATCAGCGACCCACCGGGCCGTGTAATCGCATGGAGATGCCTCAGGAAAGGTTCGAGCTTGGCGATGCGACCGGCGATACGAGCTGGTGGTTCGGGCCGGCTTGGCGGGCGAATGCACGAGCGAAGGCATCCACCCGCTTGTATGCGCGCAGACGGCCAAAGCAACCGATGCTCGTCGGGCCGCCGTGCGTCCGTGCGGGAGGAGCGAGGCCGTCGGCTACCGGGTTGGGGGGTGCGGGACACGAACTGACTGCGCTGGCATCGAAGGCCGCGCCCCCCTTGCCAGCCGCTCATGCTCGGCGGAGAAGAAGTGGACACCTGAGGTCAGCCGGTCGACCCCCTCGATGAACCTGCGTAGCTCATCAGCGTCCTCGTGGGGCCAGACGTTGTGGACCGTCTGGACCACCCGCGTGCCCGAATCGACGAGGTGTCGAAGCACTCCATGCCCGTGGAAGGGAGCGGGCCATGTGTGAGAGCGGTGTGGGATGCCAGCGGCCAGGGAACTCGACCCGAGCGCCAGCCCGTCCGCGTTCTTCGGCGCGGAGCTGCGCCACTACCGCGTGAGCGCTGGCCTGTCGCAGGAGCAGCTGGCCGCAAAGGTCAACTACTCCGCGGCGCTCGTCGGGTCGGTCGAGACCGCGGACCGCAGGCCGCAGCTCGACCTCGCGCGCCGCTGCGACGACGCCCTTGGTACTGACGGCGCGCTGACCCGCCTGATGGAGATGGTCAGTCGGGAGACGTTCCCCGGGTGGTTCCGTCCGTGGGTGGAGGTCGAACGGGAGGCCCACACCTTGCGGAGTTGGGAGCTGGCGGTGGTCCCCGGTCTGCTGCAGACGGAGCAGTACGCGCGCGAGCTGCTCTGCGCAGAGCCCGGCGCGACGGAGAATCGAGCGGACGAGTTGGTCGCCGCGCGGTTGGAGCGCCAGGCGCTCCTCTCGCGCGCGGAACCGCCGCTGACATGGTTCGTGATCGCCGAAGGCGTGCTGCACTGCCGAGTCGGAGACGCTACGGTCATGCAAGAACAGCTACAAGCCCTCCTGGACGCGTCTCGTTATGCCCACGTGACCATTCAGGTCGTGCCGTCGTCGGCGGGCCCCCACCCGGGGCTAAACGGTGCGTTTGCGCTGGCCAGCTTTGACGGCGCCCCAAGTGTGGTGTACTTGGAGTCAGCACGTGGGGGACAGGTGACCGACCGCCCTGCAGATGTGACAGCGATGGGAAATATCTACGACACGATCCGCGCGGAGGCTCTTCCGGCCCGCGTGTCGCTTGATCTGATCACGAAGGTGACGGAGCAATGGACCTGACCGGGGCCGTGTGGCGCAAGTCCAGCCGCAGCGGCACCAACGGCGGCAACTGCGTCGAGGTCACGGACCTCGAACGCGCGGTCGCCGTGCGGGACTCGAAAGACCCGGGCGGCTCGAAGCTGGGGTTCGCTCGCGACCAGTGGGTCGCGTTCACGACCGCCGTGAAGCGCGGCCGCTTCGATCTCCGCTCGTGAGCCGAGCCGATACGTAGGCGTGCGCCCGCCACAAATGCGCCGCCTCGTGTGTGCGAGTAACCGCGACGTGCCAGTCCTACGAGGCCTTGACGGGTTGCTGTACCCGCTCGTGGGACCCGCTCAGGCCCTGAGACAAAGCATGCGGTATGTATTGCTATTGATGTAGTGTGTATGTATGAGTTCGCTCCTGCAGATCAGGAACGTGCCGGATGACGCGCGCCGCACGCTGAAGGCTCGTGCGGCGGCGCGTGGCGAGTCGCTCAACGCCTATCTCCTTGAGCTGGTCGAACGTGAGGTGCGACGCCCGACGGTCGAAGAGGTACTCGACCGCGCCGCGCGTCGAGCCGAGCGAGCGAGTGCCTCAGCGGTCGACGTGCTCGAGGACGCTCGTCGCGAACGCGAGGCCGGCTGGTGGTCGGGTCGGACCGACACGTGATCGTCACCGACTGCGCGGCGGTGGTCGATGCGCTGACACTAGTCGACGGGACGGCCGATCTCCGTTCCTTCATCGCGGATGAGGAGCTGCACGCGCCGGCTCTCCTCGACTTCGAGGCCGTGTGGGCTCTGCGCGGGCTGACTCTGCGGGAGGATCTCTCTCCCGCCAGGGCCGAGGACGCCTTGACCGACTTCGATGACTTGGCGATTCAACGCTGGCCGTCGGGCGATGCTCTTCGGCGTCGGGCGTTCCAGCTCCGCGACAACATATCCGCGTATGACGCCGCCTACGTCGTGCTGGCCGAGGCGTTGGACTGCCCGCTGCTGACTCGGGACACCCGTCTGGCCAAGTCGAGTGGACATCTCGTCCGTGTAGAAGTCCGCTGAACTCTCAGGCGGGGAGGACCAGCCGCGTACCCTTGGCCCAGAGACCGGCGAGAAGGGTGTGTGCTCTGTGGTTCGCTGCTGGCGAGGGCTCGACGACGTGCCCGGCGACTGGGGGCGCTGTGTCGTGACGATCGGGGTCTTCGACGGCGTCCACCGCGGCCACAGGCGGGTCATCAACAGCGCCCTCGAGCGTGCCCGGGAGGCCGACCTGCCCGCGGTCGCCATCACGTTCGACCCGAACCCCGCCGCGGTCGTGCGTCCCGGCACCGAGCCGCCGGTACTGACGACTGTCGAGACGCGCGCGCGCCTGCTCGGCGACCTCGGGGTCGACACGGTGCTGGTGCTGCCGTTCACCAAGGAGCTGTCGCAGCTTTCACCAGAGGATTTCGTGCGGACCGTGCTCGTCAACCGGCTGCACGCGGCCGCCGTCGTCGTCGGCGAGAACTTCAGGTTCGGACACAAGGCAGCCGGCGACCCGACCGTCCTTGCTGAGCTGGGCCCCCGCTACTCGTTCGCCGTGGAGCCTGTCGCCCTCGCGGGCGCCGGAGACATCATCTACTCCTCGACCCGCGTACGCGAGGATGTCGAGTCCGGCGACGTCGAGGCCGCGTCCCGCATACTCGACCGCCCTCACCTGGTCGAAGGCGTGGTCGTACGCGGCGACGGCAGGGGGCGGGCCATGGGGTACCCCACGGCCAACCTGGACTGCCCACGGGGCACCGTGATTCCGGCCGATGGGGTGTACGCCGGATGGCTCGCCTGCGGCGACGAGCGCTGGCCGGCCGCGATCTCGGTGGGGACCAACCCGACCTTCGACGGGACGCGGTGCCGCGTCGAGGCCTACGCGCTCGACCGCGACGACCTCGACCTGTATGACCGGCACGTCGCGGTGGAATTCATCCGGCGACTCCGTGACACCCGACGCTTCGCGTCCGCCGACGAGCTGGTCACGGAGATGGACAAGGATGTCCAGCGTACGCGCGCCTCCCTCGCCGGAGCGAGCGAATCCGCAGGGTCGAGATGATACGCTGACACACTGTTGGCGTGAAGCCACACACAGGCGTAGGCAAGCGCAGACAGGCGCCGTGGTCTCGTGAGCGCCGTTCGACTCATCCGTGTTGAAGGAGTTCCGTGTCGCTCGACACCGCCGAAAAGCAGCAGATCGTAGGGGAGTTCGCCACCTCGGAGGGTGACACAGGATCCGCCGAGGTGCAGGTCGCGTTGCTCTCTCGGCGGATCGACGACCTGACCCGTCACCTCAAGACCCACAAGCACGACCACCACAGCCGTCGCGGCCTGCTCCTGATGGTGGGCAGACGCCGCCGGCTCCTTCGCTATCTCGCGAGCACCGACATCGGACGGTACCGGAGCCTGATCGAGCGCTTGGGCCTCCGCCGCTAGGACGGCTGCGGGAGCGGACCTTCGGACGCTGGAGGCCGCTCCCTTTGTCCGTGGAGACAACTGAATCCGCAAGCCCGCAGGACCGTCCGGGGCGCCTGTGGCCGGTCCTCGGTAGTGGCATCCGGATCGGGTCTGTGATCCGGGCGCTTCGATCGAAGACCGGCTCTGCACCTCCGGGGCGGCCGCGGGAGGACCAAACCCGCAAGGAGGCACGCCCGTGGAGGGTGTCCGGACCGCCGAGGCCGTCATCGACAACGGTCCTTTCGGCACGCGTACAATCCGTTTCGAAACCGGCCGGCTTGCCCGGCAGGCGGCAGGTTCGTCCGTCGCCTACCTGGGCGACACGATGGTGCTCTCGGCGACGAGCGCGTCGAGGCAGCCGCGCGAAAATCTCGACTTCCTTCCGCTGACCGTTGACGTCGAGGAGCGGCTCTATGCCGCCGGGAGGATCCCCGGCTCGTTTTTCCGCCGGGAAGGCCGCCCGTCGACCGAGGCCATCCTCACCTGCCGGCTCATCGACCGCCCGCTGCGGCCGTCGTTCACCAAGGGCCTACGCAACGAGATCCAAGTCGTCGAGACGATCCTCTCTGTCGATCCCGACTACCTCTACGACATCGTCGCGATGAACGCCGCGTCGATGTCCACCCAGCTCGCCGGTCTGCCGTTCTCCGGCCCGATCGGAAGCACCCGTATCGCGCTGATCGACGGCCACTGGGTGGCTTTCCCCACCAACGAGGAGTTGGCGCGCGCCGGCTTTGACATGGTTGTCGCCGGCCGGATGCTCGACGACGGCGATGTCGCGATCATGATGGTCGAGGCGGAGGCCACGAGCGGGGCGACCGAGCTGGTACGCCAGGGCGCGACCGCGCCGACGGAGGAGGTCGTGGCGGAGGGGCTGGAGGCGGCGAAGCCGTTCCTCAAGTCGCTCTGCGAGGCGCAGAGCTCCCTGGCGGCGAAGGCCGCGAAGCCGACGATCGAGTACCCCATCTTCGTCGACTATCACGACGACGTGTACGACGCGCTGTCCGAGGCGGCCCGGGACGACCTGACGAGAGGGCTCGCCATCGCCGGCAAGCAGGAGCGCGAGACCGAGCTCGACCGTGTCAAGGCCCTCGCCATCGAGAAGGTCGCGCCCCAGTTCGAGGGGCGTGAGAAGGAGATCGGTGCCGCGTTCCGCGCGCTGTCCAAGAAGGTCGTCCGTGAGCGCATCGTGCGGGAGCAGGTACGGATCGACGGCCGCGGTCTCACCGACATCCGGCGTCTCGCCGCCGAGGTCGACATCCTGCCGCGGGTCCACGGCTCGGCGCTGTTCGAGCGCGGGGAGACCCAGATTCTCGGGGTGACGACACTCAACATGCTCCGCATGGAGCAGACGCTCGACACGCTGAACCCCGAGCACTCCAAGCGGTACATGCACCACTACAACATGCCGCCGTACTCCACCGGCGAGACCGGTCGCGTCGGGTCGCCGAAGCGGCGCGAGGTCGGCCACGGCGCGCTCGCGGAGCGTGCGCTGGTGCCCGTGCTGCCCACCCGCGAGGAGTTCCCGTACGCCATCCGCCAGGTCTCCGAGGCCGTCGGGTCCAACGGCTCGACCTCCATGGGCTCGGTCTGCGCGAGCACCATGTCGCTGCTGTCGGCCGGCGTACCGCTCAAGGCGATGGTCGGCGGCATCGCGATGGGACTGGTCCACGAGGCCGACGACTACGTCACGCTGACCGACATCCTCGGCGCCGAGGATGCCTACGGGGACATGGACTTCAAGGTCGCGGGCACCCGCGACTTCGTGACCGCGCTGCAGCTCGACACCAAGCTCGATGGCATTCCCGCGCGTATTCTGGGCGACGCGCTGCGTCAGGCCAAGGCCGCCCGGATGGAGATCCTCGAGGTCATGGCGCAGGCGATCGACAGCCCTGACGAGATGAGCCCCCACGCCCCGCGGATCATCTCGATCAAGGTTCCCGTCGACAAGATCGGCGAGGTCATCGGCCCCAAAGGGAAGGTCATCAACTCCATCCAGGATGAGACGGGCGCCGACATCACGATCGAGGACGACGGCACGATCTACATCGGCGCGACCAACGGCATCGCGGCGGACGCCGCACGGTCGTCGATCAACTCCATCGCCAACCCGCACCTGCCCGAGGTGGGGGAGCGCTACCTCGGTACTGTCGTCAAGACGACAGGGTTCGGGGCGTTCCTCTCCCTACTGCCCGGCAAGGACGGCCTCCTGCACATCTCCCAGATCCGGAAGATCGTGGGCGGCAGGCGCCTCGACACCGTCGAGGAGGTCCTGAACGTCGGCGACAAGGTGGAGGTCGAGATCGCCGAGATCGACCCCCGCGGCAAGCTGTCCCTCGTCCCGGTCGGAGTCGAGGAGGAGCCGGCACCCGAGAGCGACTCGTCGTCAGAGGATGACAGCGGGTCTCGAGACGGTGGCCACGGCGAAGGCGGTGGGCGGTCGCGTCGGCGGGTTCGGCGCCGGTGAGCGAGCGTAGCCAGCTTCTCGCCACCGAGCAGGCGCCGGGGACCACGCGTACTCTCCTGTCCGGTGCTGACGGCGCCGGCGAGGTGCGCCGTACGATCGTCCCAGGGGGCCTACGGGTGATCACGGAGGCGGTTCCGTCGGTGCGGTCCGCCGCGATCGGCATCTGGGTGGGCATCGGCTCCCGCGACGAGGAGCCGATGCGCCGAGGTGCTACGCACTTCCTCGAGCACCTGTTGTTCAAGGGCACGAAGCGGCGCAGCGCGCTGGAGATCGCGGCGACCATGGACGCCGTCGGCGGCGAGTCCAATGCCTTCACCGCGAAGGAGTTCACCTGTTACTACGCCCGGGTGCTCGACGATGACCTCCCGATCGCCGTCGACGTGGTCTCCGACATGGTCACCTCCGCCCTTCTCGCCGAGCGCGACGTGGAGGCGGAGCGGGGGGTGATCCTCGAAGAGATCGCGATGCACGACGACGACCCCGCTGACGCCGTCCACGACGAGTTCGCCGCGGCGCTTTTCGGCGACACCCCGCTCGGGCGGCCCGTCCTCGGTACGAGCGACTCGATCAGTTCCCTGACCCGGGACCAGATCGCGTCGTACTATCGTGACCGTTACCGTCCCCAGGACACGGTCGTCGCGGTCTCGGGGAACATCGACCACGACGCGGTGATCGACCTCGTGGGGCGCGCGTTCGACCCGGTTCTGGTGGACAGGGTCGCGCGTCCCGTGCCGCCGCGCCTCGACGGGCCGGGGATCGAGCCCGACGGTCGCGCCGTGCTCACCTCGCGGCGTACCGAGCAGGCCAACCTCATTCTCGGCACGCTCGGTGTCCCCCGCACCGACGAGCGCCGCTTCTCGTTGGCTGTTCTCAACGCGGCCCTGGGGGGCGGCATGTCATCGCGGCTCTTCCAGGAGGTGCGCGAGCGGCGCGGTCTCGCCTACTCGGTCTTCAGCTTCGCCTCCGGCTACGCCGACACCGGCCAGTTCGGCGTCTACGTGGGATGCCAGCCGGCGAAGGCCGACGAGGTCCTCGCGATCTGCCGGGACGAGCTTCGGGACGTCCTTGCCCATGGCATCACCGAGGAGGAGCTCGAGCGCGGGAAGGGGCAGATGCGTGGGGGGTTCGTCCTTGGCCAGGAGGACACCGGCTCGCGGATGAGCCGTATCGGCAAGAGCGAGCTCGTCCTCGACGAGCTGCTGTCCCTTGACGAGGTGATCGCCCGTGTCGACGCGGTGACCGTCGACGACGTGCGCGCCGTGGCACGCGAGGTGTTGGACGCGCCGCTCACGCTCTCGGTCGTCGGACCCTTCGACGAGGGACACGACTTCTCGTGGGCGGTGGCCCGGTGACGGTCAGCCTGGACGAGCCGTGATCAATGTTGGGGTGCTCGGCGTCCGGGGGCGCATGGGCGGCGAGGTGCGTGCGGCCATCGAGTCCGCCGACGACATGACCCTCGCCGCGGGTGTCGACGTCGGTGACCCGATCGACGGGCTGCGCGACGCGGGGGTCGAGGTCGCGGTCGACTTCACTCACCCCGACGCCGTCATGGACAACCTCCGCTGGTGTGTCAACCATGGTGTCCACACGGTCGTGGGGACGACAGGCTTCGATGACGCTCGCCTGGCGACAGCCAAGGAGTGGCTGTACGACGCGCCGGGCGTCGGTGTCCTCGTCGCGCCCAATTTCAGCGTCGGCGCGGTGCTGATGATGCGGTTCGCGGCGCAGGCGGCCCGGTTCTTCGACTCGACGGAGATCATCGAGCTCCACCACGCCGCCAAGGCCGACGCGCCGAGCGGCACGGCCCGGCGCACGGCCGGGCTCATCGCGGAGGCCCGTCGAAAGGCCGGGGTTGGTCCGCCTCCCGATGCCACCACCGCCGCGTTGGAAGGCGCCCGGGGAGCGGAGGTCGACGACGTACGGGTCCACTCCGTACGCCTGGCCGGGCTGGTCGCGCACCACGAGGTGCTGCTTGGCGGGCACGGCGAGACCCTCACGATCCGCCACGACTCGCTCGACCGCGCGTCGTTCATGCCGGGCGTGCTGCTCGGGGTGCGGCGGGTCCGCGACATGCCGGGTCTGACGGTCGGCCTCGAGACGTTGCTCGGCCTCGACTGACGGCGGCGCTGCCCTTCCCCTTGCCACGCACGATTCCGATGCAGCGCAGGGCGTGGAGTACCAGCAGGTCAGTGCCGGTTGAAGGGGTCGAACCGGACTGGGTCCCCGGTCTCATGGGGACGTGCGGTGTCCGAGGCGTCGGCGATCGCGGCGGCATACGCCGCGCCTCGGCCCTCGGCTCGGGCGACGATCCTGCCGTTTTCGATGCGTACCGCGGACTCGGTCGCGTCGCCGGTATCCGGTAGCCCTATCGCTGAGACGACCTTGCCACGATAATCGAGCAACAGACGCAATAGCGGCCATGCGTCGACGCCGAACACCCTCCGTAGACATCCAGTGAGGTCGTCGACCCTGAGCCGGATGAGACGACCGATCTCGGCTGGGTCGCTCGTCACGACGATCACCGTCACCTGCTCGCCGGGGCGCGCGGCACGGACGGCCTCCTCGGTCGCGGCCAGCCGATGCGTCCCGAGGACCGCGATCACGCCATCCCCGCCGAGGTCGACCCGTCGGCCGGTGAGCTGATCCGGTAGCTCGGTCGGCGGGGTCCAGGCGTCGTCGCTGGGTTGCGCCGCTGACACGTAGGGCAGGTGCGGCGGGTTCCAGATGTCCGTGAAGTCGATCCCGGCCAGATGCTCGCATGCGCGCGCCACGTCGAAGGGGTCGCCGAATCCGGGTGCCGTCTCGGCGAAGCCACCCGAGCCGTTCAACAGTGTCAACACCAGCTCGGCCAGCCGCACCCGCCGTGCCCGCTCAGTAGGTAGTGGCCGGTGTGATTCGAGCACGAGGGCGAGCAGCAGCGCCTCCAACCGGATGACTTGCGTCAGCGCGGTGCGGACCGGTTCGTCGTCCAGCACGCCAGAGAGAGAGCGCAGTTGCAGATGACCGCCCGCAGGTGTGTCGTCGGCCAGTGGGAGCCGTTCGAGCCACACCCGGGCGAACGCACCCAGTGCCTCACCGGTCGAGGCCGGCGATGCTGGTGCGATCTCCGCGATGGCGGCGCGTTCCACCATGTCGACCAGCACCGCCAGATACAGCGCGCGCTTGCTGGGGAAGTTCGAGTACACCGCCCCACGGGTCAGCTCGGCGCGCTCGGCGATCCGGTCGACCCTTGCTTCGACATATCCCTGCTCGGTGAACTCCTCGCCCGCCGCGGCCAGTACCGCTGCGCGGGTGCGTCCCTGTTGCTGTGCCCGGGTCAACCGGACCATGGCGACTCCTTTCACTGGAACCGCTAGCTAGGATACGACGTGTATCCAGATGTTGGAGACATTCCAATGGTGAGAACACGGAAGAGGCCGATGAGCCAGCGTGGGTTCGAGGCGGAGGGGTTGGCCAAGCAGTACGGCAAGACACCGGCACTCGATGACGTCACCCTGGCTGTCCGTCGTGGACAAACGCTGGGCCTGCTGGGCCCTAACGGCGCGGGCAAGACCACTGTGATCCGCATCCTGGCTACCTTGTTGCGTCCGGACGGCGGACGCGCATCCGTGGCCGGCTTCGATGTCGTGCGCGACCCGGCGCGGGTGCGTCAGCGGATCGCACTGTCGGGCCAGCACACCAGCGTCGACGAGGAACTGACCGGACTGACCAATCTCGTCATGATCGGCCAGCTCCTCGACCTGCCTCGGCGTCGCGCCCGCCAGCGCGCAGCGGAGTTGCTGTCCCGGTTCGGGTTGGAGGAGGCGGCCAGGAGGCCGGTGGCCGGCTACTCCGGAGGAATGCGCCGCCGTCTTGACCTAGCCGCCAGCCTGGTCGGGCGTCCCGAGGTCATGTTCCT
Organism: Streptosporangiaceae bacterium; assembly: GCA_050699055.1. GTDB lineage: Bacteria > Actinomycetota > Actinomycetes > Streptosporangiales > JBOHCT01 > JBOHCT01. The sequence continues at coordinate 18,932 of JBOHCT010000008.1, forward strand.
CGATGAGCCCTCAGCCGGGCTTGACCCCGGTAAGCGCTACGAGCTGTGGCAGATGATCCGTGGCCTGAACACCGACGGAGTCACCGTCCTGCTGACGACCCAATACCTCGAAGAAGCCGACGCCCTCGCGGATGCCATCACCGTCATCGACCACGGACGGGTCATCGCCACCGGCAGTCCTGCGGACCTGAAACGAAGCGTCGGTGGACGCATCGTCGCTGTACGGCCGAAGGACCCGGCCGACACCGACGCGGCCGCCGCGATCCTGACCGCGGTAGCCGACCGGCCCTCGAAGCGCTCCACCCGTCGCGAACTCATCGCGCCGGTCGCCGGTGACCACGACTTCTTCGAGATCACCGCCCGGCTACGCGAGCGCGCTATCGAGGTGAACGAACTGTCACTGCGCCTGCCCAGCCTCGACGAGGTCTTCCTTGCCCTGACCGGAGCCCCCACCACGGGCTCCGTGGACACTCCCGAGTCGACGGAGGCCGCACGATGACCGCCACCGCGCACACCCGCGAACAACCACGGACCCGCCCGCCCGGCTGGCTCCGGCACAGCCTCGTGCTCGCCCGCCGTAGCCTCGCCAAGACCGCCCGCAACCCCGGCCCCGTCATCAACGGAGTCGTCACCCCAGCGCTGTTCCTGGTGCTCTTCCTCTACCTGTTTGGCGGCTCGGTCGCCGGCTCCACCGCCGACTACCTGCAATACCTCTTCCCAGGCATCCTCGTCATGGGCACCGGACTGGCCGGGATGGTCTCGACCGGCATGAACATCAACCTCGACCTCAAGAACGGTGTCACCGACCGGTTCCGCAGCCTGCCCATTAGCCGCCTCGCGCCCCTGCTCGGCTCGGTGCTGGCCGACATCGTCCGCTATCTCCTCGCCGTGGCCGTCCTGTTCGCCATCGGTACCATCCTCGGCTTCCGTGCTCACGGCAGCCTCCCCGCCGCCTTCGCCGGCGTGGGCGTGGCTATCCTCTTCGGGTTCTGCCTGAGCTGGGTCACGGTGCTCATCGGCGTCCTGGTCAAGGACGCCAACGCGGTCCTAGCCTTCAGCTTCATCGCGTTCCTGCCGTTGCTGCTCGGCACCAGCCTCGCCGCACCCACCGATACCCTGCCCGGCTGGTTGGCAGCTTGGGCCGAGGTCAACCCGGTCACCCATGCCATGGACGCCTGCCGCGCCTTGCTGGGCGGTGCGTCGGTCGGCGACACCATCACCACCACACTCATCTGGTGCGCGGTCCTCGTCGTCGTGTTCTGCCCACTCGCCGTCCGCGCCTACAACCAGCAGCAATGACCGGACCACAGCCCGCGCATACCCAAGAGCCGGGCGACTTGTGCTGGACGACGGGCAACACCTGGGCGGCCAGGGCGGTTCGGTCGCGGTAGAAGGCGACGACTCGGAGCATTACCCCTGCGCGAGGTCGTCTCTGCGACGGGTCATCTCGCGGAGAAGCCGAGCGCCCCCGCGGTCGTCCAACCCGATCTTCCCTACCCGTCCGACCCAGTTGGGAGCCACGTCAACGAGCCTGTCGAGGACGCCGTCGACGACACTGGGGCGCAGGCCGACGCGTCCGCCGAAGGCACGCATGTGCTCCCGCCGTAGCCGGTTGTTCCGACCCTCCACCTCGAGCGCCATGACGTCACCGGCGATGTAGGGCACGGTGGACACGGCCATCCGTGGCAGGGACGCGGTCGAAGCGGCGGACGAGCAGGCCGGCCCGGCCCAGCCGGTCGTGCACGAGCTGGGTCTCCGCGACCGCGAGCCCGCAGGCGTCGGCCATGCGGCAGCAGAAGTGTGGGGTGCTCGTTCTCGACCAGGCGTGGGTAGCGGGGCGGGTCAGAATGGGGGCACACTTCCCGCAGTGGCGATCACAGAGTCTAGGCAAAGGGGAAGGGTGAACGCGACCGCGGGCAGGCCTGCGGACAGGTAGTCGCCGCGGTAGCGGATGTCGAGAACGGTCAGCAACGTGTCGAGCCGGACCGTGGGCTTGCCCGCCTCAAGCGCGATGATCGTGCGTGTGGCACAACCGGCCAGGTCCGCGAGCTCTCTCTGCGTCAGGCCGAGCTGTCGCCGGCGCTGGCGCACCGCGGTTGCCCACGTCCGATCATTTTATGCACTATCGTGCACACGAGACCCCAGAACCGCGCGTTCGAGGATGTTCGCCCTACCAAGATGAACGGTAGCGCACTTACGGCTCTAAGTGGCGCCTATCGAGGGGCGGTTCGCGTCTAATGTGCACTCTAGCGCACATCTGGCTCCAGTCGGTACAGGGCGCGGGCGTTGTCCTCGAAGACGAGCCTCCTGGTCTCCTCTACCCATGTCGCGCGGGCGCCCGCGGCCGCGAGCCGTTCCGCGACCGTGGGCCAGGCGTCGAGAAGGACCCGACAGCCGAACCAGTGCGTCTCCGGGGCGCCGTGGCCGTCGCTGCCGAGCAGCACCCGGTCGCGCGGGGCGACGTCGAGGATCCGCAGCAGCCGGTCGGCGGTCGTGAGGGGCGCGAACAGGTTGAACTCCGACGCCTCGACCCAGACGCGCGGTTGGACGCTCGCCAGGTACGCGACCTCCTCGTGCCAGGGGAATGATCCGTGGATGAGGACGACGCTCGCGGCGCGGCCCTCCGGCGTCCGGAGCACCTCCTCCAGGTGCAGCGGGTTCGCCTCGGCGAGCCGGATGTCGGAGTCGCCGAACCCCGTGTGCACCTGAAGCGGCAGGCCGAACTCGGCGGCCTGCCCGAGCGTACGCCTGAGGACCAGGTCGCGCAGGGCCTTGCCGCGGCGGCGTACGGGCAGGGCGGGGTCGAGGGAGCGGCCGGCAGTGGAGATGTCAGCGGACGGGTCGACGGCGAGGCCCGTGCGGTATGCCAGGACCGTCTTGAGCGCGACCGCCCCGCGGACGGCGGCGTCCGTCACCAGCCGCTCCACGGCGTCGAGGATCTCCGGTGCCGTGGCTCCGGCCTCGATCAGCCCATCCACCAGCGGGTCGATCCGGACCATCTCCCAGACCGGGCGTCCCGCCAGGCCGGCGTACTCCGCGACCGACTCCACGATCGGCTGGGCCTCGTCGGGGCGCCACGCGGCGTCCATCACCATGCCGGCGATCTCCGCGTCGTCGAAGAGCAGGCGCACGTACGCGCGCCACTCCGCCGCGGCGGCCGCGTCGCGGACCCCGGCGACCTCCTCGGGAGAGCAGCCGAGCAGCCGAGACAGCCGGACCGTGAGCAGCTCGATGGACAGCCGCCCCGGGGCGAGCGCGTGCCGGCGTTCGTCCGCCCCCGAGTCGTCGGAGACGTCGAGTGTGATCGTCGCCGGATCGAATGGCGTCGCCCGCAGCGGGAAGGGGTGGACGTGGTCGTCGATCACTGTCAGCTCCCGGCGTGCCGTTCCGCTAGAAGGTCTCGAGGTACTCGTCCATCTCCCACGTGGTGACGATCTCGCTCGTACCGTGCCCGGCGTCCTCGAAGCGGCCCAGCTCGGCGCGCTTCATCAGCACGAGGTAGTCGACGAGCTCCTTGCCGAACGCCGCGCGGTAGAAGCCGTCGGTGTCGAGGGTCTCGATGGCCTCGCGCATCGTCGTGGGCAGCATCGGCAGCCCGTCGACGACGTACGGGTCGCCCTCGACGGCCTCCGGGGGCGCGAGCCCCCGCCTGATGCCGTCGAGCCCGGCCGTCAGGCTCGCCGCCATGTAGAAGTACGGGTTGGCGGCGGGCTCGCCGAGACGGTTCTCCAGATGCGCGCCGTTGTCCCCGGGTTCTCCCTGACCGCGGAGCATGACCCCACGGTTCTCCATGGCCCAGCACACCCGGTCGGGGGCGAAGGAGTACGGCCGGTACCGGCGCAGCCCGTTGATGGTCGGGGTCGTGAGGGGGGTCATCGCGCGAGCGTGCTCGAGGATTCCGGCGGCGTACTGGCGTGCTACGTCGGAGAGGGGGCCGTCGGCGCTCGTGAAGGCGTTGCGGCCGTCGGTCAGCGCGAGGGACTCGTGCAGGTGCCACCCGTTCGGAAAGAAGTTCGGCAGCGCCGGCCAGGACATGAAGGTCGCGAGCAGTCCCCGTCTGCGCAGGACCTGCTTGGCGGCGCCCTTGAACAGGATCATCGCGTCGGCCGCCGCCATGCCCGCCATGGGAGGGAAGCTGATCTCGATCTGGCCAGGTCCCCACTCCTTCTCCAGCGATCGAGGTGGCAGCCCCACGTCCCACAGGGCGTCGCGGAGCGCGACGAGCGCGTCGTCGCCGTAGGCGAGGCGGTTCTCTGAGAGGAACTGGTACCCGGCCTCGAACGGCCGCACGGCAGGGGCCGGGGCGGGCATGCCCGTGCCGTCGGGCTCGATCCGCCCGCTCTCCAAGACCACGACGGAGAACTCGACCTCGAGCCCGGCGACGTACCCGTAGCCCAGCTCGTCCGCGGCGGTGAGCTGCCCGCGGAGGATCCGGCGCGGGTCGAGGGGAACCGGCTTCCCGCTCGCGAAGTACACGTCGCAGAGGACCCAGCCGGCCCTGTCCGCCCAGGGAAGCACGCGGAACGTGGCCGGGTCCGGGACGAGGACCACGTCGGGGAAGCCGGTGAACTCCGGTATACCGAAGCCGCCGCCGGCCGCGAACGGCGGCGGGAACACCCCACCGGACGCGTCGAGGCTGTAAATGGCCCCCGAGCAGTCGGCGCCGTTCCTGGTCGCGCTCAGGAACGCCTCGGGCGACATCGACCTGCTGCGGGTCAACCCGTGCTGGTCGACGACCACGAGCCGTACGGTACGCAGGTCGTGCTCGCGGATGAGGTCGGAGAGCCGGTCGCACGCGGCCCGCTGATCGGCCGTGTACAGGCCGTGCCGCTCGACGAAGCCGGTGATCCCGACGCCCATCTCGGGAGGTCCGCTGGATGCCACCTCGTCCTCCGTTCCTCAGCTCGCGCGTTCATCGCTCACGGACGCCCGGGCTCAGCAGGTCGTCGATGAGCCCGGCGGCGAAGTCCTTGAGCCGCATGCTCGCGAGGCTGATCAGTGTCTCGGTGCGCTCGATCCCCTGGATCTTCCACACATGGTCGAACAACGTCTCCCGCAGGTGCGCGTGGTCGCGCAGCCGCAGCCGCACGATCAGGTCCATCCGGCCGGTGACGATCTGGACGTCCTGCACCTCGGGGAGCGCGCGGAGGGCCCGGACGACTTCGGTCTGGTCACGACCCTGGACGCAGACGACACTCAGGTAGACGACCATCGGGAGCCCGAGCGCACCCCAGTCGATCTCGGCCCGGTAGCCGCGGATGACGCCGGACGCCTCGAGCCGGGCGATGCGTTCGCCGACGGCGGGGGCGGACATGCCCACCTCACGCGCCAGGCGCCGCCTCGACCAACGGGCGTCTTCGGCGAGCAGCCGCAGCAGCGCGAGGTCGACAGAATCTACTCCCGGGTCCACCGTCGACCCGGAGGCCGCGATCGGCACCGGTGGCTCGAGGGCTTGGCGGACTTCCGTGTCGGCTTCGGAGGACATTCGTAAGCGAATCTCCGCTCATTTGCTACGAGGAGACGCGGGCTGGGGGAGATCTGCTTCGGTTTGATACGCCGTCACGCGGTTGTATCTTACGTATGTGATGGAGGTCGTCAAGAGGGGCGTCCCGCCCGGGGAGTGGTGACGGTGGCATCTGTAGCCGGAGTTGTCCGGGGCACCCTGCCGTGGGCGGAGATGTTCGCCCAGCGTACGGCCGTCGAGGTGGGCGGCGAGATCGCCGCGATCATGTCGCTATCCGGGAACGATGAGATCATCTCCTTCTCCGGTGGCTTCCCGGACCCGGCGACCTTCCCCGCAGACGAGCTCGCGGAGATCTTCCACCAGATCTCCGCGGAACCGCTGGCGTTGCAGTACGCCCCGACGGCGGGCCTGCCCGGCACCCTCGACTGGATCGCGGGGCGCCTGGAACGACTCGAGGGCCTGCGGCCCGCCGCCGACGAGCTCATCGTGACCAGCGGCGGTATCGAGGGCCTGGAGCTTCTGACGAAGAGCCTGGTCGACCCGGGCGACCCCGTCGCGGTCGAGGGCCCGTCGTACCTCGGCGCGGTGATGGCCTTCCAGGGCTACGAGGCGGACGTCGACGCGGTGCCGGTCGACGACGACGGGATCGACGTCGAGGCCTTCGACCGGCTGGCCGCCCGCAGGCGGCCGAAGATGCTCTACACCATCCCCGACTACCAGAACCCCGCGGGCGTGAGCATGTCGACGGAGCGCCGCCATGCGCTGGTCGCGGCAGCGCGTCGGCATGGCGTTCTGCTGGTCGAGGATGTCGCCTACCGCGAGCTGGGCTTCGACGACGAGCGGCGGCCGAGCCTCTGGGCCCTCGCGCCTGACGTGACCGCCCAGCTCGGCACGTTCTCGAAGACGTTCGCGCCCGGCTTCCGGATGGGCTGGGTCGCGGCTCCCGCCCCGCTGATCGCTCAGCTCGTGCTCGCGAAGCAGAACACCGACCAGTGCACCGGCGCGCTCGGCCAGCGTCTCCTGGAGGAGTACGGCCGCACGGGGCGGTTCGACAGCGGCGTCGCCGCGGCGCGAACCCTTTACGCCAGGCGGTGCCGGCTGATGCTCGACGCCCTCGACGAACACCTGCCTGAGGGCGTGTCCTTCACCCGCCCTCGCGGCGGCTTCTTCACCTGGGTCACCGCACCGGAAGGCGTCGACACCGTCGCCCTCTCCGCGTCGGCCCGCTCCGACGGTGTGGCGTTCGTCCCGGGAAAGGCGTTCTACCCGGACGAGCGGGGGACCAACTGCCTGCGCCTTTCCTTCAGCAAGGTCGCCGACGACGCCATTCCCGAGGGGGCGCGCCGCCTCGGGGGGATCCTCGCCAAGGCACTGGAGAGCCGATGACAGACAACCCAACCGACAGACCGAGCGGGCCCGCGGACAGCGCCACCGAGCGGGACGCGTACTTCGCGCAAGATGCCGCCGGCACTCCCGAGAAGGAGGGCCGCTTCATCGAGGTCGACGACCTGCGGTCGGTCTCCTTCACCCCGGGTCTCGACTTCCGGCCCATCCTCGGCGACCGGGTGATGGCCAACTTCGTGTACTTCGACGAGCACACCGAGGCCCCCACACACGTCCATGACGAGGAGCAGGTGACCGTAGTGCTCGAGGGCGAGCTGGAGTTCGACCTTGGCGAGGAGCGCCGCGTCCTGCGGCCGGGCCAGGCGGCGGTGATCCCGCCGTGGGTACGGCACGGCGCGCGTACCCGCAGTACACGCTGCGTCGAGATCGACATCTTCGCTCCGCCCCGCGCGGTCCTGGTACGCAAGCTCCTCGAGGACGAGGACCAGCGGTAGGCGACCATGTGCCGGATCCTCGCCCTCGCGTCCCGGCGTCCCCGTCCGCCCGTCGAGCTGCTCGGCGAGCGGGCGGTGAAGGAGTTCGTCGCGCTGTCCCACGAGCACCCCGACGGCTGGGGCGTGGCCTGGGTGGACGGCCGCGGCGACGGGGTTCACACGGAGCGGTCTGTCGAGCCGGCCTACGCGGACTCCCGGCTGGTCGCGCTCCTGCACGAGACGCCCGCCACCGGGCTGTTTCTGCATCTACGATGGGCGACCCCCGGTTTTCCCGTCTCGCTGCCCAACACCCATCCGTTCAGGGACGGAGAGCGGGTCGCCTTCGCCCACAACGGCGCGCTGCGTGCCGGGGAGGCTTTGGAGGGTCTGGTGCCGCCCCGGCTCCGGGACCGCCGCCGGGGGACGTCCGACAGCGAGGCGTATTTCCTGCGCTTCCTCGGGGAGTGGCGCGACGACGTCTCCGGTGGGTTGGCGCGAGCCGTCGAGTCCGTCACTGACGTGTGCACGCCGAGCGGCCTCAACGCGGTCGTACTCACGCCGACCACGCTCGCCGCGGTGTGCTGGTACGACCCGGCCTCCCCGCCGCCGCACCCGGACCCCGCCGGAGGCCCGCCCCACGGATCAGCCCAGTCCGACCCCGACTACTACACGCTCCGGGTGTGGCACATGCCAGACGCGGTCGTGATCGCGTCGTCCGGCTGGCCGCGCGGAGGCGGCCCAGAAGGCGCCCGGGGAGGCCACGAGGTCCTTCCGAACGGGTCTGTCCTCACCTGCCCCCTCGACACCCTCGCGACCGAGACGCGAGTCTTGGGTCCACACAAGAGCGCGTCCGCATAGTGGAGCTACGACGAGGCACGTTCCGTCATGGTCGGCGAGGTGCAACCACAGCGCGCGTCAGCTGGCGCCGGCGCCACTCAGGTAGGCGAGGACGGCGAGTACCCGGCGGTTGTCGTCGTCGGAGGGATGCAGGTCGAGCTTGGCGAAGATGCTCGCGGTGTGTTTGCCGACGGCGCTCTCGCTGAGGTACAGCCGCGCGCCGATGGCGGCGTTGGAGCGCCCCTCGGCCATCAGCTCGAGCACCTCGCGCTCACGCGGGGTCAGCCGGCCCAGTGGTTCGTCCCGTGCCCCGGTCGCCAGCAGCTTCGAGACCACCTCCGGGTCCATGGCCGTACCGCCGGCCGCGACCCGACGTACGGCGTCGATGAACTGCTCCGCATTGAACACTCGGTCCTTGAGCAGGTAACCCACCGCTCCGGACCCGTCGGCGAGCAGCTCGCGAGCGTAGAGAAGCTGCCCGTGCACGTCGGCGGCTTCGTGCTGGCCCTGCTGCTGGGTACGTGCGCTTTGTTCGCCTTGGGCCTCGTCGTGGCGGCGATAGCCCCGGGCGGTCGGGCCGCCACCGGGATCGGCGCGATCATGTTCATCGTCACGTTCTTCTTCGGCGGCGTGTACATCCCTCGGGCCGAGCTGCCGGACGTCGTCGTCCGGATCGGCGAGTTCGTTCCGCCGAGCGTGGAGGCGATCCAGGGAGCCTGGACGGGTACGGGACCGGGGTGCCGCACCTCGCCGTCATGGCCGCGGTCGCCGTGGGGGCGGGCGCGGCGGCGGCACGGATGTTCCGCTGGAGTTGAGCGCGTCCGCACTAGATCCGCAGACGCGCCACATGTGCCACCGGAAGATCCGCGAATCTGCCTGCAGAATTGCCATTCTTTCGTAGGTGCGGCTAGCATCACGGGGTGCCGACGTTCCGGATCAGTGAGGCGGCCGAGCTGCTCGGGGTCAGCGACGACACGGTGCGCCGGTGGGCTGACGCCGGCCGGTTGTCCACCGTCCGCGGAGCCAGTGGTCGGCTGGGGATCGATGGCGGGGTACTGGCCGAGTTCGCCCAGGAGCTGGCCGAGGAGCCGCGCCCGGATCGGATCGTCGGGCAGTCGGCGCGTAACCGGTTCCGCGGCATCGTCACCAAGGTGACCCAGGACGCCGTGATGGCCCAGGTGGAGATCCAGGCCGGGCCACATCGGGTGGTGTCGCTGTTGAGCCGGGAGGCGGTCCTTGAGCTCGGGCTCGAGCCGGGGGTCTTGGCGGTGGCCGCGGTCAAGGCCACCAATGTCGTGGTCGAGCTGCCGGGGCGGTGACGAGCTTGAGGAGTGGGGTGCGACGCAGATCCTGTGCCCTGGTCGCGATCGGGATGACGGCGATGGCGGTGCTGGCGGCCGGGTGCGGCGACGCCAACCCCGCTCGTTCAGCCGGCGGCGGCCCCGCACCGTCAGGCTCGGGGACGGTGCGTGTCCTGTACGCCGGGTCTCTGGTCAACACGATGGAGCATGACCTCGGGCCGGCGTTCGCGAAGGCCACGGGCTACCGCTACCAGGGATACGGGGCGGGGTCGACGAAGATCGCGAACGAGATCAAGGGGAAGGTTCGCCGCGGCGACGTGTTTATCTCCGCCAACCCCGAGGTCAACGACACGCTCATGGGGTCCGGCGGCTTCGTATCGTGGTACGTCACCCTTGCCCGCTCCCCGCTGGTGCTGGCCTACAACCCGAAGAGCACGTTCGCCGACCAGCTGAAGAACAAGCCGTGGTACCAGGTCGTCGCCGAGCCCGGGTTCAAGCTCGGGCGCACCGACCCGAAGCTCGACCCGAAAGGCGAGCTGACCGGCCAGGCGGTCAAGCAGCTCGCGAAGGATAAGCACCGTCCCGGGCTAGAGCAGAAGATCCTGGCGGGCTCGAAGGTCTTTCCCGAGGAGGATCTGGTGGGGCGGCTGCAGGCCGGCCAGCTCGACGCGGGATTCTTCTACTCCATCGAGACAAGCGAGTTGAACCTCCCTACCGTGTCGCTGGCTCCGGTCCACCTCTCCGCCTCCTACACCGCCACCGTGCTGGGCCGGGCCCCCAACCGGCGCGGCGGGGTGGCGTTCGTGGCCTTCCTGCTCGGGGACAAGGGAAGCAAGATCCTGCGTTCCCATGGTTTCGACCTCATCCGGCCGGCGAAGGTCTCCGGTGACGCCTCGTCAGTGCCGAAGAAGCTGCGGGCGGTGGTGGGCGCCGGGTGACGCGCCGGGGGGTCACTTCGCTGGTCGCCCTGGCGGGGCTGCTGGTGGCCTACCTGGTCGTTCCGGTCGTCGCGTTCGTCGCCAGGTTCGCCGATCACGCCGGTGGGGTCTCACGGGCGGCGGCGCGGCCCAGCGCGCTGGGCGCGGCGCTGGGGGTGTCGCTGCAGACGGCGAGCATCGCCACCGGCGTGATCGCCGTGCTGGGGATACCGCTGGGCTACCTGCTGGCCCGCGGCCACGGCCGGGTGAGAGATCTGGTGGGGGTGCTGGTGCAGCTTCCGCTGGCACTGCCCCCGCTGATCTCGGGCATCCTGCTGATCTACGTCGTCGGCCCCTACACGTTTGTCGGGCAGGTCTTCGGTGGGGCGCTGACGGAAAGCCGCGTCGGGATCGTGCTGGCGCAGACGTTCGTGGCCGCCCCGTTCCTCATCGTGGCCGCCCGGTCCGCGTTCGCCGCGGTCGAGCCCGCTCTCGACGACGTCGCCGCGACCCTGGGCCACTCCCGGCTGTCGCGGTTCGTCCGGGTGTGGCTGCCGGTGGCCGCTCCCGGTATCGGCGCGGGGCTGCTGCTGTCGTGGCTGCGGGCCTTCGGGGAGTTCGGTGCCACCGTCATCCTCGCGTACCACCCCTACTCGCTGCCCGTGTACACGTTCGTGCAGTTCGGCTCCACCGGCCTGACCGCCACCCTGCTGCCGGTCGCCGCCGCGTTGGCGGCGGCGTTCGCGGTGCTGACGCTGGCCGTGCTCGCTCCCCGCGCCCGCCGGCCCGGCCGTCGGGCACCCAGGCTGCCTCCGCCCAAACCACCGGTAACCGGTGAGCCCGGGCCCCCACTGTGCTTCGACCTCGCCGCGCACCTCGGCGCGTTCGACCTGCGACTCGCCTACCAGCCCTCCGGCCGGCGGTTGGCGTTGCTGGGCCCCTCTGGAGCGGGCAAGACTCTCACCCTGCGGCTGCTGGCCGGACTCACCTCCGGCAGCGCCACACACGTCACGCTCGGGACACAGGAGCTTTCCTGGCTGCCAGCCGAAGCGCGCGGCATCGGCTACCTACCCCAGGACCCCGCGCTGCTGCCGCACCTGCCCGTGTGGCGGCAGGTGACCTTCGGCGTCGACGCCGACCCCGCCCTCGCGGCGTACTGGCTGTCCCGGCTGGGCATCACCGACCTCGCTGGCCGCACACCCGCCGAGCTGTCTGGCGGGCAGCGCCGCCGCGTTGCCCTGGCCCGGGCACTGGCCCGAGGCCCACGGCTGCTGCTGCTCGACGAGCCGTCCACCGGTCTCGACGCCCCGGTACGTGACCAGCTGCGCCGCGAGCTGCGGCGGCTGCAACGCGATACCGGCCTCACCACGGTCGTGGTGACCCACGACCCGGTCGAGGCCGCCCTGCTCGCCGACGATGTCGTCATCGTCTCCCACGGGCGGCTGCTCCAGGCCGGCGACCAGCCCGGCGTGTACCGGCGACCAAACAGCCCGGCCGCCGCCAGCCTGCTCGGGATCCGCAACCAGAACAGCGGCACCGTCGCCGGCCCCGGCGTCATCGACAGCCACGGGCTTCGTCTAACCGTCGCCCACCCGAACCTGCCGGACGGTACTCCCGTCACCTGGTGCATCCGCCCCGAACGCCTTCGCCCGGACACCGACGGCCACCCCACCCACGTCCTCGAGGTCACCGACCTGGGTGGGCTGCACGAGGCGGTCCTCACCGTCGGCGATGGCCTCACGCTCACCATGCGCACGGCGGTGCCGGCGACGCTGACCCCCGGAGCGCGAATCAACGTCGCCATCCCCGGTGACGCCATCACCACCTGGCCGGCCACCGCCGACGGCCACACGTCCCCGCCCACCCCGCCCCCGGGTCTCGAACCGGAACCCTCCCTCGTCGGACGCAAGGAAGGGGGAGGCCGCTGACGTCGTGACCGTCCGGCCGTAGCCGAGCGGATGCCGGATGCCGGGGAGGTTCACCGCCCCGGCCTCGTGGCCGGCTCCGGCCGCCGGTCCAGCGAACCCGGTCAGCCGATGGAGCGGGCGACCTCGATGGCCTCATTGCGGGTGAAGTGGCCCTCCAGCCGCAGGGTGACCTTGCCGACCTGCCAGATCAGCGTGTTCCCGGCGAGCCTGGCCGACGCGGTGTGCCACTGGCCGTGGCGATCCACGTAGGCGACCTCGTGTGGCCCGCGGGTCCACATCCCGCGATGGCCGTCGACGCGTACGGGATGGACTTCTCCGACCGAGACCCACTTGCGGAGCACGGGTCCGATGGTTCCGTTGAACTCATCCAACCGCCCCGCGACCCCGTGGGAGCCCGACGAGGGACGGCCGGGTCCGGCGCGGTAGATGAGCGAGACGACCCGTGGCGGACGCCCACCGCTGACGGTCACCTTGTCGGGAGTGCCGAGCCCCGCGGGCGCGTAGACGGGGAACGTCGCCAGGTCGCGTGCCTCGGCCAGGTCCTTGTTCTCGCGGCCCGGCAGTCCGCCGGCGCCGTGCGGCTTCGGCGCCGGACCGGTGGATATCTCTACGCCCGCGAACCGGAACAGCTCGGCGACGCTGGCCCGGACCTCCGGCGAGGCGGCTACGGCCACGCACAGCACGATGAGCACCGCGGCGGCGGCCGCGAGCCGCCGTGACCATCCCGCGTGCGCCGGTGCTTCGAGGCGGGTCCGTACGGCTCGACTGCAATCGGGCGCGGGAGGCACGTCGAGGCGGTGCCCGAGCTCGCGGAGGTCCGCGTCGAGCCTGAGCCTGTCCCCGTGCCAGTCAGCCATCGGGCACCTCCTGCGGGGAACCGGACTCGACGCTGGATCTGAGTCGTGCCAGGGCGCGGGAGGTCCTCGACTTCACCGTCCCGCGTCGCCAGCCGAGCATTTCCGCCGTCTCGGCCTCTCCGAGGTCGAGGAAGTAACGGCAGGTGACGACGAGTCGATCCTTGTCAGGGAGGGCTCGTACGGCCTCGAGCAGGAACTCGCCGCGCTCGGCCGCGAGGGCCTCGCCTTCCGGGTCGCGGGCCGGCGCTCGATCGGTGTCCGCGACCGATACCCGCAGCGCGAGCGCGTCGCGGCGGCGCGCGGCACGGTGCAGGTTCTTCGTCTCGTTCGTCACGATCCGCAGCAGCCAGGGGCGGAACGGCGCGTCGGCGCGGAACCACCGCAGCTTCCTGTACGCCTTTACGAACGCCTCCTGCACCACGTCGTCGGCGTCGTCGCCGGCCCCGAGCAGCACCGCGGTCCGGTGCGCGAGCGTGGTGTACCGCGCGACCAGCACCTCGTAGGCGTCCAGGTCGCCGTTCAATGACCGTTCGATCGCCGCCGCGTCGTCCGTGGTGCGCACCTTCGGTGGGTCGGCCGTTTCCCTTCGTTGGTACACCTTTCGGCGGCTTCGAGTTCCACCGCGGCCGACCGTCTGAAACATCGCGCCAGTGGCAGCGCGATGTTTCAGACACCAGGCCGGAGGACGGGTGGGAGTCTGAGCTCTCGAGCCCTATCTGGCGCGGATGCTCAGACGCGGTGAGGCTGGGCACGACAGCGCTCCCTACAGGGCGATGCCGAGGGTCAGCAGCGCACCGAAGGCGAGATGCAGCCGCCCGGTGTCCCGCAGCGCGAGGATGAGCGTGCGCCCGTCGCCGCCGGTGAGGACCGCGCGAAGCGGCGACACGGCGACGAGGAGAGCGGGCAGCGCGACGAGCACGTAGGGGTGGGCGGGAGCGAGCGCGCACACGGCCGCGAAGGGCACCGCGACGCACGCGGCGTACAACAGGCGGGTGCGCCGCTCCCCGAGCACGACGGCGAGCGTCCGCTTCCCCGCTCGCGTGTCGCTCGGGATGTCGCGGAGGTTGTTGACCACCAACAGAGCACACGCCAGCAGCCCGACCGGCACCGACGCGGCGAGCGCGAGCCCGGTGACGTGTCCCACCTGCACGTACGCGGTCCCCACCACGGCCACGACGCCGAAGAACACGAAGACCGAGAGCTCGCCCAGGGCGCGGTAGCCGTACGGGTTCTCCCCGCCTGTGTAGAACCACGCCGCCGCGATACAGCAAACCCCGAGCGCGACGAGCCACCAGGACGTCACGGCGGCGAGCGTGAGGCCGAGGCCCGCGGCGGCGGCGAAGCAGGCGAAGGCCGCGGCGAGGACGACGCGCGGCCGAACCAGCCCGGAGGCCACCAGGCGGGTCGGCCCGACGCGCCCGCTATCGGCCCCGCGGACGCCGTCGCTGTAGTCGTTGGCGTAGTTCACACCGACCTGGAGGGCGAGGGACACGACCAGGGCGGCGACCGCGCGCCACCACACGACCGCGTCCTGGGCCCAGGCGACGGCCGTCCCGACCGCGACGGGGACGACGGCGGCAGGGAGGGTACGCGGGCGTGCCCCCTCCAGCCAGTCAGCGACTCTCGCCACGGTCAGGCCCCTTCCTCGGTGAGCGCGGTGTGCAGGCGTACCTCCCTGACGAGATCGCCCATGTCGAGGTCGCGACGAGTGCCGTCCGGCCCCCACCCGGCCGACTGGAAGAAGTGTCTGGTCACCTCGTCGTCGAGCAGCACCCACGTTACGGCGACGGTGAAGCCGTCGTCGCGCAGGTGGTCGACGCTCGCCGCGAGCAACCGGCTGCCGTGTCCGCACCGCGCACGCTCGGGATCGACGAGCAGCGTCAGCAGCTCGGCCTCCGTATCGGGGTCGCGGTCCTCGTCGGCGGCTGGTTGGAGCGCCGCGAACCCTACGACCGCGCCGTCCTCGAACGCGACAAGGACGCGGTGACGTGGGCTCGGCGGCAGGAGCGCGGCTTCCTCCCAGCGGTGTCGCCATTGCATCAGCGCCTCCGCGCTGGTGATCTGCTCGACGGCCTCCCGAGGAAGCACGTCGGCATAGGCGCGGCGCCACGTCTCGATCTGTACCTGCGCGATGGCCTCGGCGTCCTCGGCGCGCGCGGCACGCACACCCTGCATGCCCCCAACGCTAGTCGGAGCCGAGGCCGCTCCCACGCCGGGCGTTCTGAGACTTGTTTGTGAACCTCGCGGGGGTTGGCCACTCGCGGCCACGAAATCATCACGGTAGGCGTGTAACAGCGCCGGGCCGATCACCGATGCTCCGAGTAGAACCCTGTCGCTGCCTGAGCCCCCGAGCAGGCAGCGGCGGGGTTCGTCCATGTAACAGGGCCACAGTGCTACGCCCGAGCGGCTCAGGCGGGTAGCGTTCCTTCCATGGCACGCACGACGTCTCCGGAGGCCCCCCTGGGGCGCGTTCTGACCGCGATGGTCACGCCGATGACGGTGGACCTCACGGTCGACTATGACGGTGCCGCCATGCTCGCCGCCCACCTCGTCGATGAGGGCGGCAATGACGGCCTCGTGGTCAGCGGCACCACCGGTGAGTCGCCGACCACCACAGACGCGGAGAAGGACCGCCTGCTGCGCGTCGTCCTCGACGCCGTCGGCGACCGCGCGACCGTTGTCGCGGGCATCGGCGGCAACGACACCCTGCACACCGCCGAGCAGGCTCGCGCCGCCGAGCGGGCGGGCGCCCATGGGCTACTGGCCGTGACGCCCTACTACAACAAGCCGCCGCAGGCGGGTCTCGTACACCACTTCACGACGGTCGCCGACGCCACATCGCTGCCCGTGATGACGTACGACATCCCCGGGCGCACGGCCACGGCGATCGAGACGGAGACCTTCGTCCGGATTGCCGAGCACCCGAGGATTATCGCGAACAAGGACGCCAAGGGCGACCTGCATGCGGCGTCGTGGGTGATGACGCGTACCGGCCTCGCCTGGTACTCGGGAGATGACAAGATCAACCTTCCGCTCGTGGCGCTGGGCGCGGTGGGGTTCGTGAGTGTCGTCGGACACGTCGTCGGTCGCCCGCTCCGCGAGATGCTCGACGCTTTCGAGAGCGGCGACGTCCGGCGCGCCCGTGCCGTCAACGCCGGCCTGCTGCCCGTCTACACCGGTATCTCCCGCACTCAAGGCGCCATCATGAGCAAGGCCGCGCTGGCCATGGTCGGCCTGCCCGCGGGCCGCGTCCGCCCGCCGTACGTCGACGCCACGCCCGAGCAGGTCACCCAGCTCCACGACGACCTGGTGGCCGGCGGCGTCAAGGTACCGGAGGTGGCCCGCGCGTGAGCTATCCGCACCCGGATCTCGGCGCGCCACCCCCACCGCCCGCGGGCGGCCTCCGCATCGTTCCGCTCGGCGGGCTCGGGGAGATCGGCCGCAACATGACGGTCTTCGAGTACGCCGGGCGGCTGCTCGTCGTCGACTGTGGCGTGCTGTTCCCGGAGTCCGAGCAGCCGGGGGTCGACCTGATCCTGCCCGACTTCGACTACATCCGGGCCAGGCTGGACGATGTCGAGGCGCTAGTCCTCACCCACGCCCACGAGGACCACATCGGCGCGGTGCCGTACCTGTTGCGGGAGCGCCCCGATATCCCGCTCGTCGGCTCCAAGCTCACCCTCGCCCTGGTGGAGGGCAAGCTCACCGAGCACCGGGTGACGAACCCGCGCACGCTCGAGGTACGTGAGGGGGCGCGGGAGCGGTTCGGGGCGTTCGACTGCGAGTTCTTCTCGGTCAACCACTCCATTCCCGATGCCTTGGCCGTGGCGATTCGCACCCCCGCGGGCCTGGTGCTGCACACGGGCGACTTCAAGATGGATCAGCTGCCTCTCGACGGGCGGCTGACCGACCTCGGGGCGTTCGCCCGGCTCGGCGGAGAGGGTGTCGACCTGCTCCTCTCGGACTCGACCAACGCCGAGATGCCGGGCTTCGTGACGAGCGAGCGCGAGATCTCGCCGGTGCTGCGGCAGGTCTTCTCCACGGCGGAGAAGCGCATCATCGTCGCCTGCTTCGCCAGCCACGTCCATCGTGTCCAGCAGGTCCTCGACGCCGCGCGGGACTCTGGGCGCAAGGTGGCCTTCGTCGGCCGCTCGATGGTGCGCAACATGGGTGTCGCTCGGGACCTCGGCTACCTGCGTGTACCCGGCGGCCTCGTCGTCGATCTACGCGAGGTCGATGAGCTGCGCCCGGACGAGGTCGTGCTCATCTCCACCGGGTCGCAGGGCGAGCCGATGTCGGCGCTGTCGCGGATGGCGAACCGCGATCATCCCATCCAGATCGAACGCGGCGACACGGTGATCCTGGCCTCGTCCATGGTGCCGGGCAACGAGAGTGCCGTGTACCGCGTGGTCAACGGCCTGACGCGGTGGGGCGCCCAGGTTGTCCACCGGGGCAACGCGCTCGTCCACGTCTCCGGACACGCGCCCCGGGGCGAGCTGCTGTACGTTCTCAACCTGACACGGCCGAGCAACCTGATGCCGATCCACGGCGAGTGGCGGCACCTGCGGGCCCACGCCGAGCTCGCCGAGCTCACCGGCGTGCCCAGGACCGGTGTCGTGCTGGCGGACGACGGTGTCGTTGTCGACCTCGCCGACGGTAAGGCCAGGGTCGTTGGCGCGGTCCAATGCGGGTACGTCTACGTCGACGGCATCTCGGTGGGAGATGTCACCGAGTCCGCTCTGCAGGACCGCAGGATCCTCGGACATGAGGGGTTCGTGTCCGTCGTGCTGGTCGTCGACTCGGGGACGGGCAAAGTGCTGTCGGGGCCCGAGGTCCACGCGCGGGGGTCGGGCATCGACGACGCCGACTTCGATGTCGTCCTCCCGAGGATCGTCGATGCCCTCAGCGCCGCCGCCGCTAACGGCATCAATGATGTGCATCAGCTGAGCCAGCTCGTACGCCGTACGGTAGGGCGTTGGGTCAACGAGACGTACCGCCGTCGTCCCATGATCATCCCTGTGATCGTCGAGGTCTGAGTTTGCTGGTGAACCTCGCGGGCGTCGGCCCTGCGGCCTCCTGGCTTCGGTTCACGTGCTCCCGAGACTTCGCTGCGGCCCTGCGGGCATCGGCCGCCTTCGGCACCGACACGCGGGCCGGAAAGCTCGGTACCGTCGGGCTTCCCGAGTAGCCTCGCCATTGTGGCTACCCGTGCGCCCAGCCGCTCTTCGCGTTCCCGCACGACATCGAAGTCGCGCGGAGCGTCCAGTCGTACCAAGCGGCGCCCGCAGAGCCGCAAGCAGGGCCCCCGGCGCGACCCCGCGATCACCGGGACTGTGCTGTTCGCGGTCGGAAAGGTCGTGACGGCCGCCTGGCAGCTGGCTGCCCATGGGGTCGGTAGGGGCGTCCGCGCGGTCGGCCACACGACCCGTGACCTCGATCCGGCCCACCGGCGCGACGGGCTTGGCTTGGTAGTGGTCGCGCTGGCGATCGTGGTGGCCTCAGGGGTGTGGTGGCGCATCCCCGGTGCCGCCGGTGAGGTGATCGTTCTCGCGGTGCAAGGCGGTTTCGGTGCGCTCGCGGTCGTCATCCCCCTGCTGCTCGGCATGCTCGCCTGGCGGCTGCTGCGTCATCCGGAGCGCAACGCCGAGCTCGGGCGTGTCGTCATCGGGTGGAGTGCCCTGCTCGCGGGTGTCCTCGGCCTCGTCAACATCGCCCACGGCACACCCGACCCCGCTCATCCGCTCGCCCTGCGCGGCGCGGGCGGCCTCGTCGGCTTCGTGTTCTCCGCACCGCTCGTCATCCTGCTCACCCCATGGGTCGCGGCACCGCTTCTCGGGTTGCTCGGGCTCTTCGGCGTCCTCGTGATCACCGCCACGCCCGTCCATACGATTCCCCGTCGCCTCGCCCAGCTCCGCGACCGCGTGACGGGTCGCGTACCGCAGGGACAGGGTGAGGGCGCCGACGGCAAGGCTCGCAAGCCGCGCCGTGGGCTGCCGCGGCCACGCAAGGCCACCGACATCGAGACGGCGGACGCGCGCCCCTTCGACAGCCCGATCGCGTCCGACGAGTCCGGGGAGCGGCCGGGCGAGCAGACCGAGCCGATCCCCGCGATCAACGCGCCGATACCGGAGCCCACGACCGCGCCGGGTCGCGCCGAGCAGCTCACGTTGGGCTCGGCGGCGGGCGACTACCGCCTTCCTCCGCAGACCCTGCTGCGCAAGGGCGCCCCGCCCAAGCCGCGCACCAAGGTCAACGACGTCGTGGTCGCCGCGATCTCCGAGGTGTTCGAGCAGTTCCAGATCGACGCACAGGTCACCGGCTTCGCGCGCGGACCCACGGTGACGCGGTACGAAGTCGAGCTCGGCCCGGCCGTCAAGGTCGAGCGGGTGACCGCGTTGTCGCGCAACATCGCCCTGGCGGTCAAGAGCCCGGACGTGCGGATCCTGTCGCCCATCCCAGGAAAGTCCGCGATCGGCATCGAGATCCCCAACGCCGACCGGGAGAAGGTCTGCCTGGGCGACATCCTGCGCTCGCCGGTGGCGACGGGCGAGCGGCACCCGATGGTCGTGGGGCTCGGCAAGGACGTCGAGGGCCACACGGTCGTCGCCAACCTCGCCAAGATGCCCCACATCCTGATCGCGGGGGCCACCGGCTCCGGCAAGTCGACATGCATCAACGGCCTCATCACCTCGCTTCTCGTGCGATCGGCCCCCGACGACGTCCGTATGGTGCTCGTCGACCCCAAGCGGGTCGAGCTGACGCAGTACGGCGGCATCCCGCACCTCATCACCCCGATCATCACCAGCCCCAAGAAGGCCGCGGACGCCCTGCACTGGGTCGTCGGGGAGATGGACCGGCGCTACGACGACCTCTCGGCCTCGGGGTGTCGCCACATCGACGACTTCAACAGGGCGGTCGTGTCGGGCAAGGTCACCGCGCCGCCGGGCAGCGAGCGTACGTACCAGCCGTATCCCTATCTCGTCGTGATCGTCGACGAGCTGTCCGACCTCATGATGGTCGCCCCGCGCGACGTCGAGGACGCGGTCGTGCGCATCACCCAGCTCGCCCGGGCGGCCGGCATCCACCTCGTGCTCGCCACCCAGCGCCCCAGCGTCGACGTCGTCACCGGCCTGATCAAGGCCAACGTGCCCTCGCGCCTGGCGTTCGCGACGTCCAGCCTCGCCGACAGCCGGGTCATCCTCGACCAGCCCGGGGCGGAAAAGCTGACCGGCCAGGGCGACGCGCTGTTTCTGCCGATGGGCGCGAGCAAGCCCATGCGGCTGCAGAACGCCTTCCTCACCGAGTCGGAGATCAAGTCGGTCGTCGACCACTGCAAGGGCCAGCGCGAGGCCGAGTACCACGAGGTGGTGGCGGCGGTCGAGAAGAAGCGACAGACCGACGAGGATATCGGCGACGACCTCGAGGTGCTGTGCCAGGCCGCCGAGCTCGTGGTCAGCACACAGTTCGGGTCGACCTCGATGCTGCAGCGCAAGCTGCGGGTGGGCTTCGCCAAGGCGGGCCGGCTCATGGACCTGCTCGAGAGCCGGGGCATCGTCGGGCCGAGCGAGGGGTCGAAAGCCCGCGACGTCCTCGTCAAGCCGGATGAGCTCGACGAGGTTCTCGTCGGCCTTCGCGGCGAGTG
Organism: Streptosporangiaceae bacterium; assembly: GCA_050699055.1. GTDB lineage: Bacteria > Actinomycetota > Actinomycetes > Streptosporangiales > JBOHCT01 > JBOHCT01. Next base: position 39,695 of record JBOHCT010000008.1, read on the forward strand.
ACTGGCCCATCGCATGAAGTGATGAAACTCTGGCCATAGGCGTGACGTCCGAACGAAAAGAGGGGCCCTGATAGCCAGCATGGCCGTGGTCGGCCACCTAGACTTGGGTATCTCCTCATGCGTCCCTGGTTGGTCGGCGGGGGATCGTACCGGACGTATGTGACGGAGGGAGGCGTGGCGTGAGCATCGGTGAGGCCTTGGCGACCGCGCGTCAGGGGGCGGGTCTCACGGTCGCGCAGGTCAGCGAGGCTACTCGCGTGCGTGAGACGATCATCGAGGCGATCGAGCACGACGACTTCTCGCTGTGTGGGGGTCACTTCTACGCTCGTGGGCACATCCGTGCGATCGCGGGCGTTGTCGGTGCCGAGTCCGAGCCGCTCGTCCATGAGTACGACCAGACGTACGGAAGTCCTCGCGGGGAGCCGCGGCCCCTCCACGACCTGGGCGGCCGTCCGGTCTCTGTCGCGTCCCGTCACACGCTGAACTGGAGCGCCATCATGGCGGTCGTGCTCGCCGTCGTGGTCGTGCTCGGGCTCGTCCAGCTCTTCACCCGCGGCGTCGGCTCCGGCGACGGGGGCAAGCCGCCGGTGGCGCATGACAGGGTCTCACCGTCACCCACCGCCACCCCCTCTTCGCCGTCGCCCTCGCCGACCAAGAACGAAAAGCTCGCTCTGGTGCCGCGGGGCGGTGTCAAGGTACACGTGAGGGCGAGCGACGAGACCTGGATGAGCGTGCGCGACGGAAGCGGCCAACAGCTCTTCCAGGGGCTCCTCTACCACGGCGACGCCAAGACATGGGACGCACACAAGCTGATCAAACTCACTGTGGGGAACGCCGGCGGCATCTCCATCAGGGTCAACGGCAAGGACGTGGGCGTTCCGGGCGAGCCTGGGGCCGTCATGCACCTGTCGTTCGGGCCGCACGATCCCGACGCGGGGTAGGGGCGCCAGGCCCCGTAGGGCCGACGCCCGCGAGGTTCACAGACCAGTGGGTTAGCCTGCGAGCTATGTCTGCCCATCGTACCGTCAGCCTCGTCACCCTCGGGTGCGGGCGCAACGAGGTCGACTCCGAAGAGCTCGCGGCCCGGCTCGAGGGCGACGGCTGGTCGCTCGTCGAGGACGCCCGCGAGGCCGCGGTCGTGGTCGTCAACACCTGTGGCTTCGTCGAGACCGCCAAGCGGGAGTCTGTCGACACGCTCCTCGACGCCTCCGACATGGACGGAAACTCACGCAGAAAGGTTGTCGCCGTCGGCTGCATGGCCGAGCGCTACGCCGGCGAGCTGGCTGACGCCCTGCCCGAGGCGGATGCGGTCCTCGGTTTCGACGACTACGTCCAGATCGGGCAGCGCCTCGACGACGTCGTGGCGGGGAAGCCTCCCGCGCCCCGCGCCCCGCGTGACCGGAGGCGTCTTCTCCCCGTGACACCGGTCGACCGCGGGCGCGCCGATGTCCACGTACCGGGCCATGGCCAGGGTGCGGCGGCTCCGTCTCCGCGTATCCTGCCGCCCGACCTGCCCGAACGTATCGCGCCGCCGTCCGGACCGCGGCCGCTGCGCCGTAGGCTCGCCGGCGGCCCGGTAGCACCACTGAAGCTCGCCTCCGGGTGCGACCGTCGCTGTACGTTCTGCGCGATCCCGTCCTTTCGCGGGGCCTTCATATCACGGTCGCCCGACGAGCTGCTTGCCGAGGCCGAGTGGCTGGTCGGGCAGCGCGTTCGCGAGATCGTCCTGGTCAGCGAGAACTCCACGTCGTACGGCAAGGATCTGGGCGATGTGCGGCTGCTCGAACGGCTGCTGCCCGAGCTCACGAACGTTCCAGGGCTCGTCCGCGTACGGGTCAGCTACCTCCAGCCAGCCGAGATGCGCCCCAGCCTGGTTGAGGTCATGACGTCGACGCCGGGCGTGGCGCCGTACTTCGACCTGTCCTTCCAGCACGCGAGCGCCCCGGTGCTCCGCCGCATGCGGCGGTTCGGCGACCGTGAGCGGTTCCTCGAGCTGCTGGCCGCGGTTCGCGACCACGATCCCGAGGCAGGGGCACGTACCAACGTGATCGTCGGCTTTCCCGGGGAGAGCCCCGCCGATGTCAAGGAGCTGGAACGGTTCCTGGTCGCGGCCCGGTTCGACGCGGTCGGCGTCTTCGGCTACTCCGACGAAGACGGCACCGCCGCCGCCCGGCTCGACCACAAGGTCTCTCCGCCGACGATCCTTCGTCGGGTGGACCGGGTAAGACTCCTGGTGGAAGAGCTGATCGCGCAGCGCGCCGAAGAGCGCCTGGGGTCGTGCGTCGAGGTGCTGGTCGAGGAGGACCTGGGTGAGGGTCGCTACGAAGGCCGGGCCGCTCATCAGGCGCCCGAGGTCGACGGATCGACCACGGTAAGAGGCTATGAC
>JBOHCT010000009.1:0-41780 GCA_050699055.1 Streptosporangiaceae bacterium
CCCCCGGCCAGGTCGTCCGCGAGCGCGTCGCGGACGACGCGACGTCCCCCGCACCGACCGAGCACCCGGGTGTGCCGCGGCCGGCCGACGCCGGGGGGCCCGGGACGAGGCGGGACCGGGGCTCCAGACCTGTCGCCGGACCGCGCACGTCGGGGACCCGGTCCAGCACTCCACAGGCGAGGCCCCGCTACTCGGGGCTTCCGCTGTACAAGCAGGCGCCGTCGGGCGAGAGACCTCTCGATCTCCCCGCGGCGGCCTCTGGACTGACCGCCCGGCTTCCCGCCGAGCTACAGGAGCTGTTCCGCCGCGGGGTCATCGAGGCGCTCGCGATCGTGCTCCTGGGTCTCGGGGGATTGTTGCGGCCGATCCCCGTGTGGTTCATCGGAGCGATTCTCTTGGTGCTCTCACGCGAGTGGTCGCGTGTCGACAAGCTGATCGCGGGGCTCACGCCCGGGGTGGCGGTTCTTGTCGGCGGACTAGTCGTGGGCACGCAGCAAGGCGGCCTCGGGGGCTTCGGCGCCTCGATCCTCAGCCAGGGGTGGATGTACTTCAAGGTCGGAGCCGTCCTTGGCGCCATGTACCTGGGTTGGCGGTCCATCGGCTCGGGCGGGGCGCTCGGCACGAGGCCGTATTGGCGATACGCCCGCCCGCCCCGCCGCTAGTACCCGCCCGGGTCTTCCCGTGACCGGAATCCGGCGGCAGGATGCCGGTAGGTCCTGGTGTACCTCAGGAGGCCGATATGGGCGACACGCGCACGTTCTCGTACAGTCACGGCACATCCGACACCCCGCTTCTCGGCCAGACCATCGGCGAGAACCTCGAGCGCTCCGCGGCTCAGTTTCCCGACCGGGACGCCCTCGTCGACTACCCGTCGGGCCGGCGCTGGACGTACGCGGAGTTCGACGCTGACCTCGACAGCCTGGCGCGCGGCCTGATCGAGTCGGGCATCGCGAAGGGCGATCGCGTGGGGATCTGGTCGCCCAACACCCCCGAGTGGGTCCTCCTGCAGTACGCGACGGCGAAGATCGGCGCGATCCTGGTCAACATCAACCCCGCCTACCGGACCCATGAGCTCGCGTACGCGCTGAACCAGTCCGGCGTGCGGCTGCTCGTGTCAGCGGAGCGCCACAAGACGAGCGACTACCGTGCCATGGTCGAGGAGGTCAGCGGCGACTGCCCGGCACTCGAGCGCACGGTCTACATCGGCACGCCCGAATGGGCCGGGCTCATGGACGGCGGCCGCGGCGTCTCGGCCGAGACGCCGCGCGAACGCGCGGCCGGGCTGTCGTTCGACGACCCGATCAACATCCAGTACACGTCGGGGACGACCGGCTACCCCAAGGGCGCGACGCTCTCGCACCACAACATCCTGAACAACGGTTATTTCATCGGGGAGTTCTGCGGGTACACACACTTTGACAGGGTGTGTGTACCGGTACCCTTCTACCACTGCTTCGGTATGGTGCTCGGCAACCTCGCGATCACCACGCACGGCGCGTGCATCGTGATCCCGGCGCCGTCGTTCGAGCCGAAGCCGACCTTGGACGCGGTCGTCGCCGAGCGCTGCACCTCCCTGTACGGCGTGCCGACGATGTTCATCGCCGAGCTGGCGCTGCCGGAGTTCGCGTCGTACGACCTCTCGATGCTGCGGACCGGCATCATGGCCGGCTCGAACTGTCCGGTCGAGGTGATGAAGCGGGTCATCGGCGAGATGAACATGGGCGAGGTCACGATCTGCTACGGCATGACAGAGACCTCACCCGTGTCCGCCCAGACCAGGCCGGACGACGACCTCGACAGGCGGGTGTCGACGGTCGGCCGGGTCCACCCGCACGTCGAGGTCAAGGTCGTCGACCCGGCCACCGGGCTCGTCCTGCCCTCGGGGGAGCCGGGGGAGCTGTGTACGCGCGGGTACTCCGTGATGCTCGGCTACTGGGAGGAGCCCGACAAAACCGATGAGGTGATCGACGCGGCCCGGTGGATGCACACCGGCGACCTCGCGACCATGGACGACGCGGGGTACGTCAACATCGTCGGCAGGATCAAGGACATGGTGATCAGGGGCGGGGAGAACATCTACCCACGCGAGATCGAGGAGTTCCTCTACACCCACCCGTCCGTGGCCGACGTCCAGGTCATCGGGGTACCCGACGCGAAGTACGGCGAGGAGCTGTGCGCGTGGGTGCGGCTGCGCGAGGGGGAACGCGTGGGTGCGGACGAGCTGAGGCGGTTCTGCCGCGGCAAGCTGGCGCACTTCAAGGTGCCGCGGTACGTCACGTTCGTCGACGACTTCCCGATGACGGTGACAGGCAAGATCCAGAAGTTCAAGATGCGGGAACACTCGATCAAGGAGCTCGGCCTGCAGGCCGCGGCGGCCCAGCACCACGCCTGAGTGTTTGCGAACCGCCTGGGCGGCGTGCAAACGCCGAGTCAGGTCAGGCGGACGGCCAGCCGGGACGCGATCCTGCCGGCGACGAGGTACGCGATCGCCGCGAGCCCGTAGTTGACAGTGACCCGCAGGTTGCCCTTGTCGAGCAGGAAGAGCTTCCTGAACTTCCACACGAGGGCGCGGGACAGATCGTGGACGAAGACGACGATGGCATTGTCGGGGTTGGCGTCGAAGACGACGAAGACGATGTGCAGCGCGAGGACGATCGCGCACAGGGTCGCCACGACCATGACCGCGGTCGCGAGGAGATCGACCGCTCGGGTCCCGGCGACCCGCGCGGTCCTCGCGGCGGTCCGCAGTCCCGTCCCGCTCCGCCTCTCGCGCGCCATCGCAGCCGGCACCTCCCCAGTCCTCCGAGTGGCGCCGAGACTAGCGCAGGAAGGGCCTACTCGTCGGTAGTTCGTGCGTTCTCAGGCGATCGAGACGGCTCAGCCTGGGTAAGAAGCATCGTGGAACGATAGAAAGTACGAGAGGAGGTAGTGAAAGTGGCGCAGCAGCGGTACCTCACCAATACGCGTGCCGCTAGCGAGCAGAACACGGCCTACCCACAGACGACCTTCGCGCCGGAGACCATGGGCACTGGTGCGAAGGCGGCGCAGGGGCTGACCCTCGTCACGCTGCTCATCGGGGTCTGGATGGCGATCTCGCCGTGGATCCTGGACGTCGCGGCCGCCAGCGCGACGCCGAACAACCTCATCATCGGGATCGCGGTTGGTGTGTTCGCACTGGTCGCCATGGCGGGACTGCGGGGATTCTCGCAGCTGCAGTGGGCGAACGTCGCGCTCGGCGGCTGGCTCATCGCCTCGCCGTTCGCGCTCGCCGCGACGTCGCTCGCGCCGGCCGCGCTGTTCGTGAACAACATCGTGTCCGGCGCGGTGATCCTGGTCCTGTCGGCGGCCGCGTCGGCGGGCTACCTCGGCCTACGGCTCTCCCACTGAGATGCCGCGGGGCCGACGCCAGCGGGGTTCACCAGCAGACAGGTTAGGCAAGTGAAGCCCCGGCGAGTCGCCGGGGCTTCGCCGTACCGACGTACCCTCGGAGACTGTGGATTACCTCACCGTCGGCTTCGACCTCGACCTCACGCTCGTGGACTCCCGGGCGGGTATCGCCGCCGTCGCGGACGCGCTGTCCGCGGAAAGCGGCGTCCCGATCGACACCCCGGCGATCGTCGACAGCATCGGGTCACCACTGTCGGAGGAACTGTCCCGCTGGTTTCCGCCCGATCGGGTCAGCTGGGCGGCCGATCGGTTCCGTATCTTGTATCCGGAGCTGGCCGTGCCCAGGTCCACGCTCCTGCCGGGCGCGGCGGAAGCGGTCGCGGCGGTTCGCCGGCTCGGCGGTCGCCCCGTCGTCGTGAGCGCGAAGTACGAGCCGAACGTGCGCGCCACGCTCGAGCACGTCGGCCTCGACGTCGACGAGGTCGTGGGCTCCCGCTACGGTGGCGACAAGGGCACGGCCTTGCGCGAGTACCGTACGAGCGTGTACGTGGGCGACCATCGCGGTGACATCGAGGCCGCGCGGGCGGCCGGGGCGGTCGGTGTGGGTGTCGCCACGGGTCGGTTGGACGCCGCGGCCCTGCGATCGGCGGGCGCCGACGTCGCCCTCGCCGACCTCACAGAATTCCCCGGTTGGCTCGACGAGCACGTGCTGAATGCCCGGCTCGCCGCCTTGGACGCCCGCCTGGTTGGTCTCGGCGACGCCCTCGTCGCGTTCTCGGGCGGCGCCGACTCCGCCTTCGTGCTCGCGGAGGCCATCAATCTCCTCGGGGCGGAGCACGTCGTCGCGGCGACGGCGGTCTCGCCGAGCCTCGCCGCGGCCGAGCTCGACGACGCCGCCGCCTTCGCCGCGGAATACGGCGTGCGCCACGTCACCCCGCGTACGGAGGAGATGCGGCGGGAGGGGTACCGCGCGAACGCTGGCGACAGGTGTTACTTCTGCAAGGCGGAATTGATGGACGTGCTCGGTCCGCTCGCCGTCGAGTTGCGCCTCACCACCATCGCCACCGGCACGAACGCCGACGACGTGCGTGGCGGCTTCCGCCCAGGCATCAGGGCAGCGGACGAGCGCGGTGCCGTCACCCCCTTGGCGGACGCCGGTCTCACCAAGGCCCAGGTCCGCGAGGCGAGCCGTCGCCGCGGCCTGCGTACCTGGGACAAGCCCGCGGCGGCCTGCCTGTCGAGCCGGCTCAGGTACGGCATCGAGGTGACGCCCGGACGACTCGCACGGGTCGAACGTGCGGAGGCGGCACTGCGCATGGCGCTCGAGGACGCCGGGATCTGGGCGGATAACCTTCGGGTGCGTGATCTCGGCGGCCGGGCGCGGGTCGAGGTCGACGCGCTCGTCGCGGCGAGCGTGGCGGACTGCTCGCCCGCACTGGCGGCGGTGCGGTCGGCCGGGTTCGATGCCGTCGAGGTCGATCCGCGAGGTTTTCGTTCCGGGTCGATGAATGAGCTGCTTCCCGACCCGGCGCGCTATCGATGAGCGTGACCGGTCCACCGATCAGCACTGGAGCCGCGAGCCGCAGGCGAGTGCGACCGGCAAGCACAGGCGCGGCGACGGCCCCACGACACTAGTGTTATGGATCGTCGCGAGCGGCAACCGTAGGTCCCTGCCCAACCCAAGCGAGGTCACCCGTGCCCACCGGCAAGGTCAAGTGGTTCGATGCCGAGAAGGCTTTCGGCTTCCTGACGCGCGACGACGGGGGCGACGTGTTCGTCCATCAGTCCGCGTTGCCTCCAGGTGTGCCGACCCTTCGGGCGGGTCAGCGGGTGGAGTTCGGTGTCGCCCAGGGCCGCCGCGGGGAGCACGCGCTGTCGGTGCAGCTCATCGAGCCGACGCGATCGGTGTCGGAAGGGCTGCGCAAGACGCCCGACGAGATGGTCGTGATCGTCGAGGACTTGATCAAGCTGCTCGACGGCGTTTCCGCGACGTACCGCAGAGGCAGGCGGCCCGACCCGTCGGTGGCCCGTAAGGTCGCCGCCGTGCTGCGGGGTGTGGCCGACGACCTCGAGTCGTAATCGCGCCGTGGTCCTATCACCCGGGCCGTTCGCGGCCATCGCCGCGGGCCGGCGAGGAGCACGGGACGCGTGTCGCCGGCGGCTCAGCCCGAGGAACGCGAGCCAGATCGCCAACCCCGCCGCGGCCAGCGCGAAGCCGAGGGTGCCGTCCGGTACCAGAGAGAGGGCGAGCCCGAGCCCGCCCCCGATCACCCACGACATCTGCAGCAGCGTCTCCGAGCGGGCGAAGGCCGACGAGCGGGTCTCCTCGGCGACATCTCGCTGGATGGTCGCGTCGAGCCCGAACTTTCCGAGTGTCTGGGCGAATCCGCCCGCCGCGGCTACCCCGATGGCGGCGACCAGGCCGTACAGCCAGGCCCCCAGCCCGGACGCGACCATGGTCAGCGCCAGCGTCGCCAGCACGATCACGTGCGGCGCCCGCGAGCGCGCGCGAGCCCCGACGCCGGTACCGACGAGCCCGCCCACGCCCCCGGCCACGACCAGGATCCCGAGAGCGACGGTCTGCGGTACGCCGATGGTGGTGTCGGTGCGCATCAGGAAGGCCAGAAAGAAGGTGAGGAAACCGGTGAAGGCGCGGATGCCGGCGTTGGCGCCCATGGCCTCCTTGACCACGGAACCGAGCCGTACGCGGCCGGGACGCAGCGATTCGGCGGGACGCGTTCCGGCCTCGTCTCGGGCGGACTCCACCTTGGCCGGCAGGCGAGCGGCGAAGACGATACCGGCGAGGAAGATCAGCGTCGTGACCCTGAGCATCCAGGCGGGCCCCGCCAGCCAGCCGACGATGCCCGCGATGCCGGCGCCGCAGGCCGCGCCCGCGGTCCCGCCGAGCGACAGGCGGGCGTTGGCGGTGACAAGCGTGATCTGGGGCGGCAGCACACGGGGGATGACCGCGCTGCGAGACACGCCGTAGGCCTTCGACAGCACGAGGACCCCGAAGGCCGCGGGGTAGAGCGTCACGGCGTCGGGGCCTCCGGGACCGAGCGCGCTCGCCATAGCCCAGCACAGCAGGCCACGGGCGAGCATGGTGCCGGCGAGGGCGTACCTGCGCCCGGATCGCATGCGGTCGAGCAGTGGTCCGATCAGCGGGGCGACGACCGCGAAGGGCGCGATGGTGATGAGGAGGTACAGGGCGACACGGCCGCGGGCCTCGTCGGTCGGCACACCGAAGAACAGCGTCCCCGCGAGCGAGAGCGCGACGAGGGCGTCGGCGCCCTGGTTGAAGGCGTGCAGCTGGATCAGGTGGGCGAGGCCGCTGGTCCCCGCGCCGGAGGCGTTGGTGGCACGGTTGACGAACCGGCCGAAGCCGCCCGCCCCACGGCGGGCGAAGCCTCCGGTGCGGCGGGCCGCTCCCCCCACCCCTTGAGCGGCTCTAGCGGGGCCGGCCCAGAACCTCATGGTCCCAGTGTCCCCCAACAACGACGAGAACGCGTACGGATGTGGGCGGGCGCGGCCGACAGGACCGCCGTACTCCCCCGGGCTCTTGTTCGCCGTCTCTTGGCGCCAACCTGAGGCTATGCGGGACAATCGACTACGTGAGTCACACGCGATCCAAGTTCCGCGTCGACGAGGTCTGCGCTGAGGCGATCGAGACCGCCCGCGAGGCCGCCGCGGAGAGCGCCCGACCCGGCCAGCTCGGCGATCACCTTGGAGCCGAGGCCGACGGCGAGCGGCTGGTGACCCACTCCTTCGCGTGCCGTGACCCCGGGTATCACGGCTGGCGCTGGGCGGTGACTGTGACCAGGGCCGCGCGCGCCAAGAAGGTCACGGTCAGCGAGAGCGTTCTGCTTCCGGGCCCCGGCGCGATCCTGGCGCCGGAGTGGGTGCCGTGGCGCGAGCGGCTGCAGCCTGGCGACCTCGGGGCGGGCGACCTGCTCCCGACGCCGCGTCATGATGAGCGCCTCGCCCCCGGGCTCGCCGACGCCCGCGAGGAGGCCGAGCACCAGGAGTTCTGGGAACTCGGTCTCGGGAGACCGCGCGTGCTGTCCGAGGAAGGGCGCGACGTCGCCGCGGAGCGGTGGTACGACGGCGACCACGGACCCGATACGGCGATCGCGAAGGCCGCGCCCGGGCGGTGTGCGACATGCGGCTTCTTCGTGCTGCTGCAGGGACCGCTGCGGCAGCTGTTCGGGGTCTGCGCCAATGAGCAGGCCCCCGACGACGGCCGTGTCGTGTCGGCAGACCATGGCTGCGGCGCGCACTCAGAGGCGGTGGTCGTGCCTCCTGTCCGCGAGCCCGTCCCTCCCATCGTCGATGAGGTGGGATACGACGCGGTTGTCCGTCCCCAGGGATCTGTCGAGGAAGCAGACGAGCCCCTCGGCCACAGCTAGGGCGACACGCCCTAGGCTCCCCCTATGGGTACGGCGCGGGATCCCTTCGACGCGGGCGGGCTGCGTCAGCGTGTCCTCGACGCCTGGGCCGCGTCGCCGGCTCGTTTCCGTGAGGACGCCAACGCCGAGGAAGAGCTGGCACTCGGCGGTTACCGCGACCGGCTTGTCGTCGAGCTCGCGCAGAACGCCGCCGACGCCGCCGCCCGTAAGGGCGTAGCCGGGCGGCTCAGGCTCGTGCTCCGCGACGGTGCGCTGGTCGCCGCGAACACTGGTGCGCCACTGGACGCCGCCGGCGTCGAGGCGCTGTCGACCCTCCGGGCCTCGGCGAAACGTGACGAGCGGGCGGCCGTCGGGCGCTTCGGTGTCGGGTTCGCCGCCGTTCTCGCCGTGACGGACGAGCCGCGGGTCTGCTCGTCGACCGGCGCCGTGCGCTGGTCCAGGAGCGACACGCTCGACCGCGTACGCGACATCCGGGTCCTGGCCGACGAGCTGGCTCGTCGCGGCGGCACCGTACCCGTCTTGCGCCTTCCCTTCCCGGCCGACGACCAACCGCCAGAAGGCTTCGACACGGCGGTGGTCCTTCCCCTGCGCGACGAGCGGGCCGAGGGGCTCACCAGGCGGCTGTTGGACGAGACCGGTCCAGCCTTGCTCATCGCCCTGCCCGCGCTCGAGGCGGTGGAGATCGAGGCCGGGGGCGTCGTCCGTGAGCTGCGCTCGTCGAGGTCGGGCGACGTCGTGGACGTCGACGTCGGGGGCGCGCCGACCCGTTGGCGACTGGCGCAGGCGGGAGGCGACCTCGATCCCGCCCTGCTCGCCGACCGTCCGACCGAGGAGCGCACGCGCCCGCACTGGTCGGTGACGTGGGCGGTGCCGGTCGACGGCGAGGACCGGCCGTACCGCGCGTTGCCTCCCGGGGTACCCGGGGTCGTGCACGCACCGACACCGAGCGACGAGCGGCTCGAGCTGCCCGCGCTGCTCCTCGCGCCGTTCCCACTCGCGCCCGACCGCCGCCACGTCGCGCCCGGACCGCTGACCGACTTCCTGGTCCGTGCGGCCGGTGAGACCTACGCCGAGGTGGTGAGCGCGCTGCCGCCCGACCCCTCTGTACTCGCTCTCGTTCCCGGCCCCGCGGCGGCAGGGGAACTCGACGCCATGGTGCGCCGGGCGATTCTCGCGGTGCTCCCCGAGACCCCGTTCCTCCCGACCGCCGCCGGGCCGGGAGGGCGGGTGTCGCCGCGCGCCGCGGTCGTCGTCGACGCCGGCCCAGATGCCGGACCCGCACTGCTCGATCTGTTGGCTCCGGTCATCGACGGGCTGGTACCCGCCGGCTGGCCGCCGCGGGCCCAGGCCTTCACCGCCCTTGGTGTGCGTCGAATGCATCTCGCGGACGTCGTCGACCTGCTCGCCGGGCTCGATCGTGAGCCGCGGTGGTGGGTCCGGGTGTACACGGCACTCGAGAGTGCCGACGCCGAGGCCCTCGGTGCTCTTCCCGTGCCGCTCGCCGACGGTAGGTTGGTGCGCGGCGTACGCGGCCTGCTCGTCGCGGCGGAGGGAGTCGACCCCGCACGCCTGACGCCGCTCCCGTTGCGCTTCGTCCACCCCGACGCCTTCCATCCGGTGCTGCGTCGGCTCGGCGCGCTTCCAGCCACACCACGCGTGGTGCTCGACGAGTCCGCCACCCGTGCCGCGGTGGCCCACTCCTGCGATGACGAGGACCCGCAGCCGATCGCGGAAGCGGTGCTGGGCCTCGTGGCCGCGGCGGGTCTCGAGCCGGGAGAGGAGCCGTGGCTCGCCGACCTCGCGCTGCCCGCCGACGACGGTGAGTGGTCACCCGCGGGAGAGCTGCTGCTCCCCGAGAGCCCACTCGCGGGTGTCATCGCCGAGGACGCGCCGCTCGGGGTCCTGTCCCCCGACACGGTGGAGCGCGTCGGTCCTCAGGTCTGTGAGGCGGCCGGGGTGCTGCGCACCTTCGCCGTGCTGCGCGAGGACGATGTCCCGCTCGACCCCGAGGTCATGGACCACGATCTCGACGGCGAGGCGGAGTGGGCCGAGGACGTGCTCGCCGAGCTGTCCGGCGAGCCTGACCGACACGAGGGAGCCGCTCCGCCGCTGCTGCCCGAGCTTGTCGCCGTACGCGACCTCGACCTCGTCGATCCGGACCTCTGGGAGGACGCACTGGCCCTGCTCGCAGGGCGCGACCTGCGTGCGGCAGTCGTCGAGCCGGCGCGCGTGCTGCTCCCCGGCGGCCGCGAGCTACGCGTGCGGTCCTACACCGCGTGGTGGCTGGCCCGACATCCGGTCATCGACGGCCGCCGGCCCACGGAGCTGCGGGTGTCCTCGGACCCCCTGCTCGCCGGCCTGTACGACGCCGCACCTGGCGACACCGCCCCGGAGCTGCTCGCCGCGATCGGAGGGCGCACGACCGTGGCCGCGCTGCTCGCGGAGGCCGGCGGCCCCGACGAGCTGCTCGCGCGGCTCGCCGATCCGAGCGTGCCGGTCGCCCGTTCGCAGCTGCGCGCACTCCTGTCCGCGCTCGCCATGATCGACGTCGATCGGGTCACGCCGCCGGAGCGCGTGCGCGCGGTCGTCGGCAGGGAGGTCGACGTCGTCTCCGCCGAGGAGGCGGTGGTGGTCGACGCCCCCGACCTCGTTCCGCTCCTCGGCGGGCGCCCGCTCCTGCTGGTTCGCAGCGACGTCGCGGAACCGTTGGCCGATGTGCTCGACGTCGCGCTGGCCAGCGAGATGGTGGCCGGTGCCGTGGAGTCGTCGGGGGAGGAGCGCCCGGTTCCCGACGTCGTCCGCGAGATCCTCCCGGACACGCCCGAGACGTACGTCGCGCACGACCGGCTCATCGCCGACGGGCACGAGGTGACGTGGCGGTGTGTCGGTCGGACAGTGCACGCGTGCGGGACGGCGGGGCTCGCGAGGGGGCTGGCCTGGGCGGCCGGGCGCTTCGAAGCACGGTTGCTGGTCGAGGTCCTGCTGACCGATCCCGGGCGGGCGGGCGAGCTTCTCGTCGAGGCCGACCTGGGCGGGTGACGGGGCCCCCGCGGTCACCAGAGGCCGGCGCGCTTGCGGCGCCAGACGTACCACAGTCCGAAGAAGCCCCCGGCGATGCCCGTCACGCAGGTCCAGACCCACCACTGCTGATCGAACGAAAGCACCGGCCGCAGGACGAGCAGGAGGACCAGCGCGATCACCCACAGGGCCGTGCCGATCAGGACGGGCAGCGCCTCGTTCGAGTGCATCGGCTGGGCCTCGTGTCGCCGGTCCATGGCCACAGCGTATGCTCGCTCGCCGCGGAGAAGGTGGGGGCTTGGCTACGGGCTCGGCTTCTGGCACGCTTCGACGCCGTGACCACCTCCTCCGAAGCGGCAGCGGCGCCGGGTGGGTCCGACGCCCCGCGCCCACCGAAGAACGCCGTGGACCGCTACTTCATGATCTCCGCACGCGGCTCGTCGTTCGCCCGCGAGATACGCGGTGGGATCGTCACGTTCTTCGCGATGGCCTACATCGTCGTGCTGAACCCACTGATCGTCGGTACCGCGAAGGACGCCGCGGGTGCCACGCTCGGCATCCCGGAGGTCGCCGCCGGTACCGCCCTCATCGCGGGCGCCATGACTGTCCTCATGGGCGTGATCGGCCGCTACCCGCTCGCGCTCGCCGCCGGCCTCGGCCTCAACGCTTTCGTGGCACTCTCGATCGCCTCCCAGATGACGTGGCCCGAGGCGATGGGCCTGGTGGTCATCGAGGGCGTCGTGATCACGCTGCTGGTGCTGACCGGCTTCAGGACCGCTGTCTTCGAGGCGATTCCGCTGCACCTGAAGACCGCGATCAGCGTTGGTATCGGCCTCTTCATCGCGTTCGTGGGCCTCGTCGACGGCGGGTTCATCCGAGCCACCCCCTCGGGCACCCCACCCGTCCAGCTCGGCATCGGCGGGAACCTCCAGGGCTGGCCGACGCTCGTCTTCGTGATCGGGCTGCTGCTCACCGCCGTCCTCGTCGCCCGCGGGGTCAAGGGCGCCATCTTGGTCAGCATCGTCGCCACGACGATCGTCGCGCTCGTGATCGAGGCGTTCACCGGCGTCGGAGCGGCAGGGCCGAAGAACCCGACAGGCTGGAGCCTGGTGGTGCCCAAGCTGCCGGACACGCTCGTGCGGTCACCCGACTTCTCGCTGCTCGGCCACGTCAACCTCGTCGGGGCGTTCGTCCACGTGGGCGTGATCGCTGGCGTGTTGATCGTGTTCACGCTGCTGCTGGCCGACTTCTTCGACACGATGGGGACGGTCGTGGGCGTGAGCGCCGAGGCAGGGTTGCTGACCAGGCGCGGCGAGGTGCCGGGGGTGAGCCGGGTGCTGTTCGTCGACTCGATCGCGGCGGCGGCCGGCGGCGCCGCGTCGGTGTCGTCGAACACGACCTACATCGAGTCGGCGGCTGGCGTGGGCGAGGGCGCGCGCACGGGGCTCGCGAGCGTCGTGACAGGTGTGCTGTTCCTGCTCGCGATGTTCCTCACCCCGCTCGTGTCGATCGTGCCGTTCGAGGCCGCCACGCCGGCGCTCGTCGTCGTCGGGTTTCTCATGACGACCCAGGTCAGAAACATCGACTTCACCGACTACCCGACCGCGATCCCAGCGTTCCTGACGATCGTCCTCATGCCGCTCACGTACTCGATCACCAACGGCATCGGGGCCGGCTTCGTCAGCTACGTGGTGATCAGGCTCGCGCAGGGCCGATGGCGGGAGATCCACTGGCTGCTGTGGATCGTCAGCGCCCTGTTCGTCGTCTACTTCGCGATCGCCCCCATCGAGCAGGCGCTCGGCGTGCGGTAACGTACGCGGATCCGGTTCGACGGAATACCTCGGATCGGATACCGTTAGCAAAAGTAATGAGCGAGGCTAACAAACCGGATGACAGCGACACTGACACGCACCGACGCGGGTCTGGCCAGCGCTCTTCGCATCTCGATCACCCGACTGGCCCGACGCTTGCGCAGCCAGCGGGCGGATTCCACGCTCTCTGGCACTCAGCTCGCGGCCCTCGCCGCGCTCGAGGGCCACGGCGCGATGACGCCAAGGGAGCTGGCGGAACACGAGAAGGTGCAGCCCCCCTCAATGACCCGGGTGGTCGCGGGGCTCGAGGAGCGGGGACTGGTCACGCGCAGCCCCCATCCGACCGACGGCCGGCAGGTGCTGCTCGCCCCGACCGACGAGGGGCGGGCGCTGCTGAAGGAGGACCGTCGACGCAGGGAGGCGTGGCTGTCGCAGAAGATGCGGGAGCTGAGCCCGCAGGAACGGCAGATCCTGCGGGCGGCGGCGCCGGTCCTGGAGAAGCTCAGCCAGTCCTGACCCGCCGCCGTGGCTTTCCGTCGCCCTTCGGCATTCGCCTCCGCGGCCTCGCGCTCGGGTCGACCTTCCGCTCTCTCCGCGTGCGCAACTACCGCCTGTACGCCGGTGGGCAGCTCGCGTCGAACACTGGCACCTGGATGCAGCGCACCGCCCAGGACTGGCTCGTCGTCGAGCTCACCCACGGCAGCGGCACGGCGCTCGGTACCACGATGGCGCTGCAGTTCCTGCCGATGCTGCTGTTCGGGCTATGGGGCGGGGTCATCGCCGACCGCTTCCCCAAGCGGCGGATCCTCATGGTCACGCGCGCGTCCATGGGTGTGGTCTCCTTGATCCTCGGGCTGCTCGTCCTCACCGGGGGCGCCCACCTGTGGCACATCTACGCGCTGGCGTTCGGGCTCGGCCTGATCACGACGGTGGACAACCCGTCGCGCCAGTCGTTCGTCGTGGAGATCGTCGGCCGCGAGCACGTCCCCAACGCCGTCGCGCTGAACAGCGCCACCTTCAACACCGGCCGCGTCCTCGGACCCGCGGTCGCCGGCCTCCTCATCGGGTTCGTCGGGATGAGCCCGGTGCTGTTGCTCTCCGCGGCGACCTACGTGGGGATGCTCGCCGGGCTCGGGATGATGCGGGAGCGTCAGCTCTACGCGGCCGAGCCGGTACGCAAGGGCCGGGGACGGGTGCGCGAGGGCCTGCGGTACGTACGCGGGTCGCCCGTTCTCCTGTTGCCGATCATCATCGGCGGCGTCCTCGGCACGTTCGCGTTCAACTTCCAGCTCATGATCGCGCTGATGGCCAAACACACCTTCGGGCGCGGCGCCAGCGAGTTCGGACTGCTGTCGAGCGCGCTCGCCGTGGGCGCGCTCGTGGGCGCACTCCTGGCCGCCCGCAGGAGGCAGGCGAGCCAGCGGGCCGTCGTCGGGGCGGCGGTCGCGTTCGGGGTCCTGGCGGTCGTCAGCGGCCTCATGCCGACGTACATAGCGTTCATGCTCCTGCTGATCCCGGTGGGGATCTGCACGCAGATGTTCGGCACCTCCGCGAACGCCTTCCTGCAGCTTCGGTCCGCGCCGGCCGTGCGTGGCCGGGTCATGGCGCTCTACGTGATGGTTTTCCTCGGTGGGAAACCCCTGGGGGCACCCTTGATGGGGTGGGTCGGCGAAACGCTCGGCGCGCGGTTCACCCTCATCATCGGCGGGCTGCTGTCGATGACCGTCGCGGTCGTCGTGGCCGCCGTGCTCGCCCGCGCACAGGGCCTCTCGGTGCGTCCGCATGCCCTGCCGCGGCCGCACGTCGACGTTGTACGCCCACTGTGATGAGGCTGTGATGAGGCTGTTCGTCGCCCTGGCGCCCCCGCCGGAGATCCTCCATGAGATCGAGACGGCCGTCGCCGCCTACCGTGCGGAGTGGCCGACCCTGCGCTGGGTGCGACGGGATCTCTGGCACGTGACGCTCGCGTTCCTCGGCGAGGTCGAGGACCGGAGGGTACCGCCGCTCATGTCCCGCCTCGAACGCACGGCCGCCCGCTACCCGTCGCTCAGGCTCTCCTTCGCGGGCGCCGGCGCGTTCCCCTCCGCGGGGAGCAGGTCCGGGCGCGTCCTGTGGACGGGCATCGACGGCGATCGCAGAGCGCTCGCGCGCCTCGCCGACTCGGTGTCGGCCGCCGCACGGCACGCTGGCATCGACGTAGGTGAACGCAAGCGCTCCTTCTCAGCGCACCTCACGCTGGCGCGCGTCCGCGAGCCCACCTGCCTGCGGCCGCTCGTCGACGGGCTGTCGTCCTATGTGGGGACCCCCTGGGACGCGGGCGAGCTGTGCCTCGTCCGCAGCCACCTCGGGCGGGAACCTCGGTACGAGACGATCGGCGCCTGGCCACTGCGCGGGGCCGCGGGCCCGCCGAGCGAGGGGTGACGCGTGCGCGCGGCCCTCTCCGGCCGGGTCGGCCATGCCCGACGCCTCGGGGGATAACCTGCGGCTGTGGGTCGTCCACGCCGCTGGCTGCTCCCCGCGATACTCGCGCTCCTCGTGGTCGTGGTCATCGCAGGAAGCCTCTTGCACTGACAGGCATCCAAGATCTGCGTCAGTGGTCCAGAAGAGCAGCACTCTCCGCGCTCGGACCACAAATGCGGTCTTGGGCGCGGGCTGCCGGGGAGCCGACAGCGCCGGCCCCTACCAGGCGTAGGCCTCGGGGGCAGGGCGGCCGGGTCCCGGGAAGATCTCGTCCAGCCGCTTGAGCGCGTCCTCGTCGAGCGTGACGTCGAGGGCAGGCAGCGAGTTCTCGAAGTGCTCCATCGTGCGTGGTCCCACGATTGGCGCGGTCACGCCGGGTTGGTGCAGGAGCCAGGCGAGGGCGACGTTCGCCGGGTGCGCGCCGAGCTCGTCGCAGTACGACTCGTACGCCCCGACCTGATCCCGTCGCCTTTCCAGCGCGTCGGCCGCCCGCCCGCCGGTGCTGCGGCTGCGGTCGCGCTTACGCAGGATGCCGCCGAGCAGGCCGCCGTGGAGCGGGCTGTAGGGGATGACGCCGACGCCGTAGTCACGGCAGGCGGGCAGCACCTCGAGCTCGATCGACCGCTGGTCGAGGTTGTAGAGGGACTGTTCGGAGACCAGGCCGAGGATATTCCGCCGTCGGGCGGCCTCCTGGGCCTTGGCGATGTGCCAGCCGGCGTGGTTGGAGGACCCGACGTAGACGATCTTGCCCTGCTGGCGCAGCACCTGCATCGCCTCCCAGACCTCGTCCCACGGCGTCGACCGGTCGACGTGGTGCATCTGGTACAGATCGATGTGGTCGGTCCGCAGGCGCCGCAGCGAGGCGTCGCAGGCGCGTCGGATGTTGAACGCCGACAAGCCCATGTCGCCGGGCCAGTCGCTCATCGACCCGTACACCTTGCTCGCGAGGACCGTGTGGTCGCGCCTGCCGCCGCCCTTCGCGAACCAGCGACCGATGATCTCCTCGGTCGCCCCCTTGCCCGCGTGCCGGCCGTAGGTGTTGGCGGTGTCGAAGAAGTTGACCCCGTGCTCGTGGGCGCGATCCATGATCGCGTGACTGTCATCCTCTGGCGTCTCGGGGCCGAAGTTCATCGTACCGAGGCACAGCGGGCTGACGCGGAGGCCGCTGTGACCGAGTTGGGTGTAGTCCATGACCCCCATTGTCACCCAGCGGCTCGAAGAGGGCCGAATGCGCGGCCCGAGGGTCACCTGCGGTACCGCCTGTGCCTGCGGACGTTCTCCGCCCAGGAGTCCTCGACCGTGCTCGGCAGTCCCGTCGCCTACGAGCTGCCCGCGCTGCCGGGTCTCGGCTACCTCAAGGTCGACACCGAGATGAGCCGCTTCAAGGCCGCGCTCGTCTCGTTGCCGCACCGACCCCCGACCCCAGAGACCGAGCAGGTGGCCGTGGCGAGCGTGCTGCGGCAGTTCGCGCTCGCCGCAGACCGTTCCGAGCACCCCAGCGCGACCGCGAGCGACCCGGGCGCGGGCCGCGAGAGTGAGCTCGACGTCGTCGTACGCCGCATGGTCGAGGCGGGGCCGACAGCCGACCGCATCAGGTGTGGCTGTCTCCGCTGCCCGCGGCGCTCACCCTCGGCCGGCTCGCCGAACGCTACCCCGACGCCGAAGGGCCCGCGGATCGGCTGGCCGCGACGGTCGGGCTGCTCGACCTGCCCGCACGACAGCAGCAGGGGCCGCTGGTCTTCGACTTCTCCGGCGCGGGTGGCAACCTCGCCGTCGCCGGCGCGCCCCGCATGGGCAAGAGCACCCTGCTGCGCACTGTCATGACCACCCTCGCCCACGGCCATCGGCCCGACGAGGTGCAGTTCTACTGCGTCGACTTCGGAGGCGGGGCGCTGCACCCGCTCGCCGAGCTACCGCACGTCGGCGCCGTTGTCGGGCGCGGTGAACCGGAAACGGTGGCCCGGCTGCTGCGCGAGGCCCGTTCGATCATCGACGACAGGGCCGCCGCCTTCCGCGAGTACGCCGTGGGCTCGCTCGACGCTCTCCGGCGTAAGACCGGAGGGAACGTCTCGGGCGTATCGCTCGCCGAGGTGTTCCTGCTGATCGACAACGTCGGGCTGATGCGCACGGCCTTCCCCGAGCTCGAGATGGAGGTCGGCGAGATCGCCAGCTCCGGGCTGCAGTACGGCGTCCATGTGGTCGTCGCGGCGGGCCGCTGGCTCGACGTGCGCCCGAGCCTGCTCGACGCGATCAGCACCCGTGTCGAGCTCCGCCTCAACGACCCGGTCGACAGCCAGTGCGGCAGGGCGGTCGCCTCGACCGTCCCCACCGACGTCCCGGGACGCGGCCTCACCCGCGACGGGAAGCACTTCCAGGTCGCGCTCCCCGCTTTCGCCGACGCGGAGCGCGTGCACGAGGACGCGGAGCTGGAGAGTCTCGTCGAGGACGCGGAGAACCGTGCCGCTGGGACGCGCGCCCCCCCGCATCATGCCGCTGCCCGAGAAACTGCACGCCGCTGCCCTACCGAGACTGGCCGCCGCGGCCGGCAACCCGCCGGCGAGTCCGCAGCCTGGCTCCTTCCTGCTCGGGGTGGAGGATTTCCGGTCGCGTCCCGTGTACCTCGGCCTGCTGGCGCGCGGCAGCCATCTGCTGATGTACGGCGACGGCGGATCCGGGCGCACCACCCTGCTGCGGCGCGTACTCGAATATGTGGCGGCCACCCGCGACCCGACCGAGGTGCGGCTGCACATCGTCGGTGTCGGCCGCGACCTGATCCAGTACGCCGACACGCCGCACACCGAGGCGTACGCGTTCACCGCGACGACGGCGAACACCGTTGCCGCGAACCTCGTCGGCGAGCTCGGCAAAAGGCTTCCTCCCGAGACGCTCTCGCCTGCCGAGCTGCGCGCGGGCCGCTGGTTGTCGGGCCCCGAACACGTCCTGCTCGTCGATGACTACGACCTCACGCTCGGCCCGACCGGCAGCCCGCTCACCCCGCTCGTCGATCTGCTCGGCATGGCACAGGACATCGGCCTCCACGTGATCCTCGCGCGGCGGGTCGCCGGGGCGCAGCGCGCGGCCTTCGAGGCGTTCGGCCAGCGGGTGCGCGAGATCGGGGCGACCGGTCTCATCATGTCAGGCAGCCCGACCGAGGGTCCCGTCCTCGAGAGCCAGTCGGCCCGCGTGCAGCCACCGGGACGGGGTTTCTTCGTCCGGCGCGGCCAGCGAACCTCACTCGTGCAGTGCTGCCTCGACGAGGGGGAGGCTCCGTGAACCCCAGCAAGGTGCTGCTCGTCACCCTCGTCGGGCCGTCCGGGCAGGTCGATGTGGCGGTACGCGTCGACCTCCCGGCCGTCGAGCTGCTGCCGGCGTTCATGGAGCTGGTGGGCGACCGTCTGATGTCGTTGCTGATCATGTCGCCTTCGAGGTCGAGTGCATCGACCGGATGTACCTGAGTGTGTATGTGCCGCGGCTGCAGTACGCGGCCGGGATCGTGGGCTATGTTCACCAGCAGTTGGGTCTGCCGGTCGCGTCTACTGCGCCGCTGGGCAAGATCACCGACGGGTTCAGCGCCGCGGTCCGCCGCTTCGCGCGTGAGCAGAGTGTGCCGTGGGTGGACTTCATCAAGGGACAGCGCGAGGACGAGGTGATGCATGAGCATCTAGCCGCGTTCGAGGCCGCTGGCCACCGTGAGGGGGTGTTGTTCATCGGGCGGGCGCAGGAGAAGACCGCGCTGTTTCGCACCGAGAAGCGCCGCGACGCCGAGTACCGGCTGTCCGACCTGTATGCCATGCGCTGGAACCCGGTGGTCGGCGGCGAGGACTTCGAGCACGACCCGACCCAGCGTCTGCACATCCTTCCAGAGTCCGAACGTGCCTACGAGTCCGGTGCATTGTCCGAGGACATTCGGGCTGAGCAGGATAAGCTCGGCTGGGCCGACACGCTGGTCGTGCAATTTCCGATGTGGTGGTTCGGCCCGCCGGCCATTCTCAAGGGCTGGTTCGACCGCCTTTTTGTCCAGGGCTTCGCCCAGGGAGTTCTCGATCCGCACACCGGCCGGGCACTTCGCTACGGAGACGGGGGGCTGGCGGGCAAACGTGCCATTGTCCTGGTGACTGTCGGCGCAGGTGGGGCCACGACTGGCCCCCGCGGGATACATGGCGACATCAACGAGATCCTGTTCCCCTTGCAACACGGCACGCTGTGGTACTCCGGCATGTCCGTGGTCCCGCCGTTCGTCGTCAACGGCGCGAACAGAGTTTCCGAGGCCGCGTACCGAAGCGTCGTACTGGAGTTGCGACGACGGCTCCTCTCGTTGGCGACCAGCGCGACAATACCCTTCCGGCACCAGAACCTGGGGGACTCGACAAGCATCTTGTGCTGCGCCCGGAACTCGCGCCGGGTGAATTCGGCCTCAAGGTGCACCGGGCGCAAGAACCGTTTCCTGAAAGCCGGGAGACAGCAGTGACGGCGGCCATCGAGGCCGGACGCGGCTGATCTGCCCGCCAAGATCCCGGTCGATGGTCTGGACGGGCAGGATACGGCCGGCCGTGACCATAAGAACGGACCTTGGAGCTGACGGGGGCGTGGCGCCCACCGACAAGGCCCACTCGGGTGCCGCTACAGGCGCTCGGCGATGTAGTCGACGCAGGCGGTGAGCGCCTCGACGTCGTCGGGGTCCACCGCGGGGAACATGCCGATCCGCAGTTGGTTGCGGCCGAGCTTCCGGTAACCGGCGGTGTCGACGATCCCGCCCGCCCGGAGGACGTCGACGACGGAGTCGGCGTCGATCTCCCCGGCGAGATCGATGGTGCCGACGACGTTCGACCGCTGTGCCGGGTCGGTGACGAAAGGCGCCGCGTACGGTGACTTCTCGGCCCAGCCGTACAGCCGGCCGGCCGAGTCCGCGGTCCGCTCGGTCGTCCACGGCAGCCCGCCCGCCGCGAGCATCCACTCGATCTGCTCGGCGAAGAGCAACAGCGTGGCCACGGCCGGGGTGTTGAGCGTCTGGTCCTTGCGCGAGTTCGTGATCGCGGTCATGACGTCGAGGAACGCCGGGATGTACCGCCCGCCCCCCGCGATCTCCTCGGCCCGTGCGATCGCCGCGGGGGACATGAGCGCCACCCAGAGTCCCCCGTCGGAGGCGAAGCACTTCTGCGGGGCGAAGTAGTAGACGTCGAAGTCCCCGGCCTCGACGGGGAGCCCGCCCGCGCCGCTCGTCGCATCGACGAGTACGAGGGCGCCGTCGGGGGTGCCGGCAACACGGCGGATCGGCATGGCCACGCCCGTGGAGGTCTCGTTGTGGGTCAGGGCGTAGGCATCGACGCCGCCCTCCGCCCGTGGCTCAGGGTGCGTGCCGTAGGCACTCTCGATCCGGCTGGGCTCGTCGAGCCACGGCGCCGCGGCCGCCGCCTGCGCGAACTTCTCGGAGAACTCGCCGAAGACGAGGTGCTGGGACCGCTGTCGTACGAGCCCGAACGCGGCGGCCTCCCAGAAGGCCGTCGTGCCGCCGTTGCCCAGGACCACCTCGTAGCCGTCAGGAAGTTCGAACAGCGCCCGCAGTCCGTCGCGCACCCGCCGGACGACGGACTTGACCGGGGCCTGGCGGTGGGAGGTGCCGAGGTATGTCGCGCCCGAGTCGGCGAGCGCGCGGAGCTGCTCTGGTCGGACCTTCGAGGGGCCGGACCCGAACCGGCCGTCGGTCGGCTTGATGTTGTCGGGCAGAGTGATCGGAGGAACGTTGTCGGCCACGAACCGAGGGTACGGGAAGCCGGCACTCGCCCGCGCCGCCTGGCCCACGGATCCGTTTCAGTGGTCCAGGGGCGTGGTTTCCCGCTGTTTTCGACCGCCAACGCGGATCTCCCTGATCAGCCGAGCACGGTTCAGCCGAGCACGGTCTCCGCGCCCTTGACCGAGCTGGCTGGCCGTGTCCCTGGCCCGACGTAGTTGGCCCGTGGCCGGACCAGCCGTCCGGTGCGCTTCTGTTCCATGATGTGCGCGCTCCAGCCGCCCGTACGCGAGCAGGCGAACATCGTCGGGAACATGTGCGGCGGAATGTCGGCGAAGTCCAGCACGACCGCGGACCAGAACTCCACGTTCGTCGCCAGAACCCGGTCGGGATGGCGCTCCTTCAGCTCCTCCAACGCCGCCTGCTCCAGCGCCTCGGCGACCTCGACCCGCGGCGAGCCCAGCTCCTCGGCCGTACGCCGCAGCACGCGGGCGCGCGGGTCCTCCGCCCGGTACACGCGGTGGCCGAAGCCCATGAGCCGCTGACCCGAGTCGAGGAGACGCTTGACGTACGCCCGAGGGTCGTCGCTCCGCTCGACCTCGTCGAGCATGTGCAACACCCGCGAGGGAGCGCCGCCGTGCAGCGGGCCGGAGAGCGCGCCCACGGCCGCGGACACGCACGCCGGGACGTCCGCTCCCGTGGAGGCCACGACCCTGCCGGTGAACGTGGACGCGTTCATTCCGTGCTCCGCGGCGGAGACGAAGTACGCGTCGACCGCACGTACGTGGTCGGGGTCAGGCTCGCCACGCCAGCGGATCATGAACTGCTCGGTGATCGATTCTCCTTCGGTGACCCGGTCCTGCGGCACCATGGGTTTGCCGACCCCGCGCGCCGACTGTGCGACGAACGACAGCGCCGACACCGAGGTACGGGCGAGGTCGTCGCGTGTCTGCTGCTCGTCGATGTCGAGCAGCTGGTGCATGCCGCGCGTCGACGCGAGCGTCGCCAGTGCGGTCTGCAGATCGACGCGGATGTCGCTGGTGCGTACGGGAAGCGGGACCGGCTCCTCGTGCGGCAGCCCCGGGGTGAAGGCGTCGTCGACGAGCAGCCCCCAGACGCGTCCGAAAGAGACGTGGCCGACGAGCTCTTCGATGTCGACGCCGCGATATCGCAGCGAGCCGCCCGCCTTGTCAGGCTCCGCGATCTCGGTCTCGAACGCGACGACTCCCTCGAGACCCGGCTTGAACTCGGACATCTCTGGGTGCCTCCGTCTCCTCGACTCATCTCAATATGGTCTGGGCCATTGAATCGTGTCCTCCCTCATGATGTCTCGCCCCGCTGGTCGCGAGAGGATGCGGGTCGTGGACGTACGTGACCGCGCCGCGTGGCGGGAGGCGGGTGGGGAGGTCGGGCTCGATGTCGCTGGCCTCGCCGCGGACCCTCTCGCGCAGTTCTCCGTGTGGTTTCGCGAGGTGGCCGGCTGCGGGCTGAGCGAGCCGGAGGCGATGGTGCTCGCGACAGCGTGCGCCGACGGCCGGCCGAGCGCCCGTACCGTGCTGCTGAAGGACGTCGACGGGCGTGGCTTCGTCTTCTACACCAACTACGGGTCCCGAAAGGGTAGAGAACTTACGGAGAACCCGCGGGCGAGCGCGGTCTTCCCCTGGCACGCCGTTCGGCGCCAGGTCGTGGTCGTGGGCGACGTGGAGCGGCTCCCTCGTGACGACAGCGAGCGCTATTTCCGTAGCCGGCCGCGAGGGTCCCAACTCGGCGCCTGGGCGAGCCACCAGTCGTCGGTGATCGCGTCGCGGGACGCCCTGGAGCGCCGCTACGCCGCGTACGAGCGTCGCTGGCCCGACGGCGAGGAGATCCCACTGCCCGACCACTGGGGAGGCTTCAGGATCATTCCCGTGACGGTGGAGTTCTGGCACGGCAGGCCGAACCGGCTGCACGACCGTCTGCGCTACCGCCGCGAAGGAGACGGCTGGGCGGTCGACCGCCTCTCCCCATGAACCCGCGCGCATGCCTCAGCGGGGATAGATCCAGGTCGCCTGGGCCCGCGCCAGGACGCGGCCGTCGTCGTCGTACAGGGTCGTGGTGGTGTACGCCTTCCGCCCCTCACGTCCGAGCAGCCGGCCCATGATGACGCAGCGCTCGCCCGCCGAGGGGGCCTGGTCGACGAGCGCGGTCATCCGCCCGAGCAACACGAGCCTGTCGTGCTCGAACGTCCATACCCCCGGGCAGTCGAGCGCCGCCCACACCACGGCATCGTCGACCGTGCCGTCGGTACCCTCGCAGGCGAGCGTGTCGTCGGATCTCAGCGGGCAGGCGACGATGCCATCGGAGCCGTCCCCGACCGGGCTCGGGGCGAGCCGGAGGCCGTCGGTCCGGTGTTGGCCGCAGACGAAGCAGTGCGGCGCGGGGTTGGCCGCGTACCCGGGGAACGCCTCCGCCGCGGCGGAGGCGACCTCGAAGGACACCGGGTCGACCGGGTCGCCGGACAGCGTGTCGGGCGCGGCCTCGGCGACGAGCGTGTCGTCGTGCAGCAGCCGGGCACCCCGCCCGCGCCTCTCCACGCGCAGCGGCGTATCCAGCGGTGGCGGGCGGTGCAGGGTCACCGTGACGGCTCCCTTACGGCGTACGTACGAGGCGAGGCGGCCGGCGACGTACCCGCCGTTGGCGGAGTCCGTCGGTCCGTTGAATCGCGCCGGGATGGTGAGTGGGCCCACTCGCGGGTCAGCTGGCGTCATGCGGCGAGGACCTCGGCGGCGACCCGCAGGTCGGAGACGAGACCCTGGTAGGCGGCCTCTCGCCGCTCCTCATCCGCGCGCAGTACGGCCGACGGGTGGATGGTCGCGACAGCGAAGGTGTTCTGCCTCGCCGCGTCCTCCTCGTCGAGTGGTGGGCGCGGCAGCAGCAGCCCGCGCTGCTTGGTGACACGGAAGGAGGCCCCGAACAGCGCCCGGCCAGCGGTCGCCCCGAGCGACACGACGATCTCCGGGTCGAGGACGGCGAGCTCAGCGACCAGCCACGGCTTGCAGGCCTGGATCTCCAGCGCCGTCGGTGTCTGGTGGATGCGCCGCTTGCCGGGTGCGCTGCGGGTGAACTTGAAGTGCTTGACGGCGTTGGTGACGTACGCCTTGGTGCGGTCGATGTCCGCCTCCTCGAGGGCACGATCGAGGACCTTGCCGGCCGGGCCGACGAACGGCATGCCCTGGCGGTCCTCCTGGTCCCCGGGCTGTTCGCCGACTAGCATCACCCGGGCGGTCGCGGCCCCGGCGCTGAACACGGTCTGCGTGGCCGGCTCGTACAGGTCGCAGCCGCGGCAGGACGCCGCGGCCCTGCGCAACCCGTCGAGGTCGGCGCCGCCTGGAACGAACGGTGCGGCGGTGGGGCTGGCCATAGCCGCACCGTAGCGCGTCCCTCAGCTTGTTTGTGAACCTCGCGGCCGTCGGCCCTTCGGGCCTCCTGAAGCGTGCTGAGAACGATTCTCACCTGGCGGTCGGCTCGACGTAGCATTTGTGGCGAAGGGAAGGGGAGCCGTGACCGCACATGGGCTGATCGACACGACGGAGATGTACCTCCGTACGGTCTTCGAGCTCGAAGAGGAACGGGTCGTGCCGCTTCGGGCTCGGATCGCGGAGCGTCTCCGCCAGAGCGGGCCCACCGTGAGTCAGACGGTGGCCCGGATGGAGCGTGACCGCCTGATGCGGGTCTCGGGCGACCGTCACCTGGAGCTGACCGCCGAAGGCCGCACGCTGGCCACCCGTGTCATGCGCAAGCATCGGCTCGCCGAGCGGCTGCTCGTCGACGTCATCGGCTTGGAGTGGGAAGAGGTCCACGTGGAGGCGTGCCGCTGGGAGCACGTGATGTCGGAGGCGGTCGAACGCCGTCTGGTGGAGCTGCTCAAGTATCCGGCCAGCTGCCCTCACGGCAACCCCATCCCCGGGCTCGACGAGCTCGGGGAGGTGCGGACCGCGCAGCCGGGCTTCGACCTGCCGGCGCTCGCGCCGTTGACCGAGCTGGCGACGGGTCCCGGCCGGTCGGTTATCGTGCGTCGCATCAGTGAGCAGATTCAAAGCGACACCGGTCTCATGGCCGAGCTGAGCCGTGCGGGAGTACTGCCGGGGCGCGGGGTGACGCTCGTGCGCGGCGAGGAGGCCGTGCGGGTCCGCGGAGACGGCCGCGGTGCCGACGCGGGGGCGGAGTTTACCGATGAGGTGGCCGTGCACGTCTTCGCGACACCGTGCTGAGTCTCCACTTCCTCGGTCACAGCGAGGAGTCGATGGTCACTCTCCGGATAGGACATGGCCACTTTTCGGCATCTGCGTTGAAACCGGCCTCGCGGCACGGCAGACTCCTCCTCGTTAGACCATGATTACCGGGAGTGTGTCCGCTTGCGTCGGTCGGAGTGTCGCCACCACGGCGACGTGACGTGTTGATGAACAGCTCGGGGGAGCCGCCTGTCGTCCTCGACGCGCCGCTCCAGGCAGATGTGGTTCTGGAGAACGCTGACATCGCCGTGCTCGTCACGGATCGCTACAGCAACATCGCGTACTGGAACGCGTTCGCGGAGCGCATGTTCGGCTTCTCCCGCGCGGAGGTCCTCGGGCGCTCGGTCCTAGAGCTCGGCGTCGCCGAGGAGGACCGCTACCAGGCCTGGCGCCTGGCTCGCCACGTCCTCAAGGGCGGCACCTGGGAGGGCACCTTCTCCAACCTCCGCAAGGACGGCTCGCGGCTGTTCACCCGTATCCACGCGGTTCCCCGTAGGGACCCGGCCGGCGGCGGGATCGTCGGCATGCTCATCCTCGCCCGCGAAGCCCTCCGTGAGGGCAAGGAACGCAAGGAGGACCGCCTCGGCCTGCTGTCGAAGCTCGGCGACCTGCTGTCGGCCTCGCTGGGCTTCAGCGTCACGCTGTCTCGGGTCGCCGAGGTCCTCGTCCCCCAGTTCGCTGACCATTGTTTCGTCGACCTCTTCGACAACGAGGGCGAGCTGCGACGCTTCGTCTCCCGCCATTCGGGTGGCTTCGAGCCGCCGACCGACACGTGGGAGCCGGTCGGCGAGCCCGTCCACTACCCGCAGAACCACTTCTGCCAGCTGGCGCTCGGTACCGAGGACGCCATCCTCATCGAGGACATCGAGACCTCGGGTTTCGTCGACCCCGAGGGCCCGACCGCCCAGATGTGCCGGGACCTGGGCGTGCGGTCGGCCATCGCCGCCCCGCTGGTCGCTCGAGGTGTCCTCCACGGAGTGCTGAGCCTCATCACCTCCGACCTCGGTAACCGCGAGGACCCGTACTACAACGGCGACGACCAGGCGCTCGTCTGGGCGGTGGCGAGCCGCATCGCGCTGGCGATCGACAACGCCCTGTTGTTCGAGGAGGAGCGCCAGACCGCGCTCGCGTTCCAGAAGGGACTGCTGCCCGAGGAGATCCCCGAGCCCGACGGGCTCGAGCTGTCCCACATCTACGAGCCGGCGAAGCCGCTCGTCGACCAGGGGGTGCAAACCCAGGTCGGCGGTGACTGGTACGACGTGATCCCGCTGTCGGCCGGGCGGGTCGGCATCGTCATCGGGGACGTCGAGGGCCGCGGGGCTCGCGCGGCGGCCATCATGGGTCAGCTCAAGGCCGCGGTGCGCGCGTTCGCGCAGTTCGATGTTCCGCCGTTCGAGCTGGTCCGCAAGCTCGAGGGCTGGGTACGGTCTTTCGGGCGTGACCCCGTGTACTGGATGCCGGACGACCCCAAGCCGATGATCCCGTTCGTCACCTGCCAGTACATGGTGTACGACGCGTGGTCGCGGCAGCTGTCCGTGTGCAATGCCGGACACGCTCCACCCCTGCTCATCGACGGCGACGTGCGCGAGCTGCCGATCGAGCCGGGCAAGCCGCTCGGGCTCGAGGCCGACGACGTCTTCTACAAGGAGCAGACGTTCGAGCTCGCGCCGGGCGCCACGTTGATGATGTACACGGACGGACTCGTCGAGCGGCGGCCGAAGGACTTCGACGGCGACGCGATGGAGGTGCTGCGCAAGCGGCTGACCGAGGTCGCCTACGAGCACCCCGACCGCATCGTGGACGTCGCCGTCGACTCAGTGCCAGGCGAGATCGACGACGACGTCGCCATGCTCGTGATCCGGGCCAGACCCGAGGGGCTCGACGTCGTGGAGGAGACGTTCCGCGGTGATCCCGTGATGGTGCCGGAGGCGCGGCGGATGGCCGCGGACGCGTTCAAGCGCTGGAGGGTTTCCGACGAGCAGGTGGATCTCGCCTGCCTGCTCGTGTCAGAGGTCGTGACCAACGCCGTACGCCACGCGACAGTGACACCAGGGCCCCGTCCGCAGGACGAGTTCCTCGACGTCGCCGCTCTCCTCGCCGACGAGGACGCCGATCCGCTGGAAAGCGCGGTCGCTCTCGGTGCGCCAGCCGCGCCTGCCCCCGCCCGTGAGTTCACTTTGCGACTGCGCAAGGGCAACTCCGCAGTGTGGGTCGAGGTCTTCGACCAGGACCTGCGCCTGCCGCGGCTGCGCAAGGCGAAGCCGAGCGACGAGAGCGGGCGCGGGCTCTACCTCGTCGAGAAGCTGTCCCATCGCTGGGGCTCGCGGGCGACTGGCGAGGGTAAGTGGGTCTGGTTCGAGCTGCGGCTCCAGGACACGCCCTAACGCTGGCGTCATGCGCGCGTGGATCGTGGAGAGCCCCGGCCCGGTCGGCACCGGGCCGCTTTCGCTGGTCGAGCGCCCCGTCCCCAGGCCAGGTACCGGTGAGGTGCTG
This sequence comes from Streptosporangiaceae bacterium, assembly GCA_050699055.1. Classification (GTDB taxonomy): domain Bacteria; phylum Actinomycetota; class Actinomycetes; order Streptosporangiales; family JBOHCT01; genus JBOHCT01. The sequence goes on from JBOHCT010000009.1 coordinate 27,575, forward strand.
GTCAGGGTGTCGACCTGTGGTGTGTGCCGTACGGATCTCCACCTGGCCGAGGGCGACCTGCTTCCCCGCGCCCCCGGGGTCACGCCCGGCCACGAGATCGTCGGGGAGGTCGTCGCGGTCGGCGATGGCGCGCGCCGTTTCGGCACGGGCGATCGGGTCGGGATCGCATGGCTGCGGGGGACCTGTGGGGCGTGCGCGCAGTGCCGGCGCGGGCGGGAGAACCTGTGCCCGTACTCCCGCTATACGGGCTGGGACACGCACGGAGGCTACGCGGAGTACGCTCTCGCACCCGAGGCCTTCGCCTACGCCCTGCCGACGGGGTGGGGCGACGAGGAGACGGCGCCGCTGCTCTGCGCCGGGATCATCGGCTACCGCTCGCTGCGCCTGGCGGAGCTGCCGCCAGGCGGAAGCCTCGGTGTGTGGGGCTTCGGTGGCTCGGCCCACCTCGCCGTCCAGGTCGCCATCGCGGAGGGCGCGGCGGTTCACGTGTTCACCCGCTCCGGGCGCGCACGCGGGCTCGCCACGGACCTCGGGGCGCTCTCCGCCCAAGGTCCGTACGACCCGACACCGGAGCCGCTGGACGCGGCCGTGGTCTTCGCCCCGTCGGGCGAGGTGGTTCCGGCCGCGCTCGAGGCACTCGACCGCGGTGGGACCCTCGCGATCGCCGGCATCCACCTCTCCGACGTGCCGACCCTCGAGTACCAGCGGCATCTTTACCAGGAACGTACGGTACGCGGCGTCACCTCGAATACCCGCGCCGACGGCGAGGAGTTCCTGCGGCTTGCCGAGCGCATGCGACTGTCGGTGACGACGACGCCGTACCCGTTGGGGGCGGCTGATCGCGCGCTCGCCGACCTTGCGGGCGGACGCGTGCGCGGTGCGGCGGTCCTCCGCGCCTAGTGTCGCGTGTCGGAAGTCTTCTTCACCCTGGCGGCGCCCACGCGGCGCCTCGCTTCGTTGTCGTCAGTCGACGCAGGCCCACTGCGCCTCCTTCCTCCGCCTGGCGATCCATCCGCCTGGATCACCGCCACTGGCAAAGGACCTCCGACACGCGACACTAGTGTCGAGTGGCCCCCGCTCAGGACCCTGCCGACGCGCCGTAGAGAAGCAGGATCACGACCGCGACGACTACCATCAGCGCGACCAGGGACTTCGGTCTCAGGCGACCGCCGGCCCTCCGGGCCGTCTTGCTCACGACCCAGGCCACGACCGCTACGATCAGCGCGATGACGATCAGGCCCTCGGCCACTGGTCGCTCCTCTCGCCGTCCCTCGTACGGAGGGTAAGCGAGATGGCACGCTCGACGCACCCCCGGGCGCAGGCCCGGGGGTGCGGTTCAACGGCTGGGAGGACGCTTACTGGCCGACGCCCTCGACCTCCAGCTCGATCGTGATCGCGGGACCGACGACGAACCCACCTGTCTCCAACCGCTGGTCCCACGCGAGACCGAAGTCATGGCGGTTGACCCGCGTGCTGGCGGTGAAGCCCGCACGCGGCTTGTTCGGGTCACCCAACGCGTCGGCCGTGGCGCCCTCGAAGTCCACGTCCAGGACGGCCGGGCGGGTCGTGCCACGGATGGTCAGGTCGCCCGAGATCTGCCAGGAGTCTCCAGCGGGCTCGACGCTGGTGCTCCGGAAGGCGAGCGTGGGGTGCTCCTCGGTGTGCAGAAAGTCAGCCGAACGGAGGTGGCCGTCGCGGTCCGGCTGGTTCGTGTCGATGCTGGCCGCATGGACCGTCACGTTCACGGACGAGTCCTCCGGCCGCTCGCCGACGGTGAAGCTGCCTTCGAACTCTCCGAAGTGCCCTCGTACCTTCGACACCATCATGTGCCGGGCGACGAAGCCGACTCGCGTGTGTGCGGGGTCGATGACGTACTTCCCAGGTGCCGGGGTCGTACGTCCCTCGATCGTGCGGGTGAAGCCGGTGGTCTCGACGGTCACGGACGCCTCCTTGATCGGGTACTGTCGACGCTTACAATGCGTTCATCCGTTACTGAACGTAAGTACCTTATAGAAAATTCCCCGAACGAGCTACACTTGAAACCGTGTCGACCAGGATGTCGCCGTTCTGCCCCTTCTACCAACGGGCGGTCGAGATCATCGGGCGCCGCTGGACGGGTGTGATCATCCGCGCCCTGCTCGCGGACAGGACCCACTTCTCCGAGATCACCGCGACGGTCCCCGGCCTGTCCGACCGGCTGCTCGCCGAGCGGTTGAAGGAGCTCGAGGCGGAGGGCATCGTGCGGCGTACGGTCGCACCCGAGACGCCGGTGCGGATCGAGTACGATCTCACCTCCAAGGGTCGGGCACTCGCGGACGTGGTCGAGGCCGTGTCGGACTGGGCGCATGACTGGCTTGCCCCCCCCGAGGGGCGAGCGAAGGGCCAGGTGGGCACGAGAGTCGGCCCGCGGGCTACTGACGGGTTAACGCGTCGCGGTCGGGCCCGCGTAGCCTGCGGGTGTGGACGAGGGCCTGAGGAGGACCTGAGGCCTCCAGAGGAGGAGTCGTGGCTGAGGCATTCATCGTCGGTGCCGTGCGGACCCCGATCGGCAAGCGGGGTGGCGGGCTCGCGGCCGTTCACCCGGCCGACCTCGGGGCCCACGCGATGAGGGAACTTGTCGAGCGCACGGGCGTCGACCCGGCGATGGTGGACGATGTGATCTTCGGCTGCGTCGACCAGATTGGCGCGCAGACGGCGGACATCGCGCGTACCGCATGGCTGTCCGCCGGCTTTCCCGAGGAGGTCCCCGGCGTGACTGTCGACCGTCAGTGCGGGTCGTCGCAGCAGGCCGTCCACTTCGCCGCCCAGGGCGTGATGTCGGGGACGTACGACGCCGTCGTCGCCGGCGGTGTCGAGAACATGAGCATGGTCCCGATCGCGAGCCCGGCGTTCGTCGGCATGGAGAAGGGCATGCACCAGCCCTTCGACGGCGAGGGCTGGGTGGGCCGGTACGGCACCCAGGAGATCACCCAGTTCCGCGGCGCCGAGCTGATGGCGCAGAAGTGGGGCCTCACCCGGCGTGAGCTGGAGGAGTTCTCCTACGAGAGCCACCGGCGTGCCGTCTGCGCCTGGACGGACGGCCGCTTCGAGCGAGAGGTCACGCCCGTCGACGGGGTGGCCCGCGACGAGGGTCCGCGTGCCGACACGTCGCTCGAGAAGATGGCCGAGCTGAAGACCCTGCGGGAGGACGGTGTCATCACCGCGGCCGTGTCGAGCCAGATCTCGGACGGCGCCGCCGCGCTGCTCATCGTCTCCGCGGACGCGGTCAGGCGGTACGGTCTCACCCCGCGGGCCAGGATCGACGCGATGACGGTCGTCGGCGCCGACCCCGTCTACATGCTGACCGGCCCCATCCCCGCGACAGGCAAGGTGCTGAAGCGGGCGGGCCTGTCTCTCGGCGACATCGACCTGTTCGAGGTCAACGAGGCGTTCGCACCCGTCGTGCTGGCCTGGTCGCGCGACACGGGTGCCCCGCTCGACCGGACCAACGTCAACGGCGGGGCGATCGCGCTCGGCCACCCGCTCGGCGCGACCGGCGCCAAGCTCATGACCACCCTGCTGCACGAACTCGAGCGCACGGGCGGACGGTACGGCCTGCAGACCATGTGCGAAGGCGGCGGCCAGGCCAACGCGACGGTCATCGAGCGCGTCTGAGCTTGTTTGTGAACCTCGCGGGCGTCGGCCGCTTTCGGCGGTGCGCGGCTCCTCGGCCCTTGGACGCTCCGCGCATCCAGACCACGAATCGGCATCATGGCGCGGGGCGTGGTCGGTATGCGATTCCAGCAGCAAGGAATTTACAAGTCTAGTTTTAGGTTCCCTCGTATGTGGGAGATAAGGACCGAGGGCCGTTGTGGGGACGGCTCCACCACCACGACGAGGAGTGATCAGGGTGCTGAAGACACTGGCCAGCGTGGACCCGTTCCTGCGGGAGTTCGACCGGATCGCCGACGATCTGCTCGGCGCGCGCGGCTCGTACGGCGGAGTGCTGCCGATGGACGTCGTGCGGCGCGACGACGAGGTAATGGTTCGCCTCGACCTGCCCGGCGTGTCCGCGGACTCGATCGACGTGACGGTCGACCGCGGGGTGCTGTCGGTGAGCGCGCGCCGTGACGCGGCAGACGACGAAGACGACACCGTCGTCGTCCGCGAGCGGCCGGTCGGGACGTTCACCCGGCGGGTGCGGCTGTCGGACCGGCTCGACGCCGACCGTGTCGAGGCGTCGTACGACGGCGGCGTGCTCGCGGTGCGCATTCCGGTGCGGGAGACCGCCAAGCCCCGCAAGGTCGAGGTCCGCGCGCCCGAGGCCATCGAGGGCTGAGCGCGGCCCGGAGGGAGGTGGGCGCCACCGTCACGGTGCGCCCACCTCGGCCTCCCCAGGTGAGCGCGAGACCCCCGCGGGACCGCGATTGTGCTTCACTGGTAGGTCGATGCCGCCGCTTTCCATCGATGACGAGACCGCCTCCCTGTACACCGTCGGACAGGTGGCGCGGATCCTTCGCGTCCGGCAGGCCTTCCTGCGGCGCTTGGACGAGTACGAGATCGTCTGTCCGGTCCGCTCCTCCGGCGGGCAGCGGCGCTACTCCCGCCTCGAGATCAGGCGCGTCCGGCACGTCGTCGAGCTGGCGTCCGAGGGCATGACCCTCATCGCGATACGGCGGGTGCTCGAACTGGAGCGACGCGTGACCAAGCTCCAGGCCGAGCGTGACGCCGCAGTGGAGCGTGCCCGCAGCAGCAGGCGTTACCCGTGACCGACCGTCTCGATCCGTACCACCGGAGACGTCGTCGCGGCCGCACTCCTGAGCCGATGCCGGCCCGGGCCGGCGGCGGGCGTCGGGGGGACACGTTCGTGGTGCAGGAGCACCACGCCCGCCGGCTGCACTGGGACTTCCGGCTGGAGCGCGACGGGGTGCTCGTGTCCTGGGCGGTGCCCAAGGGCCTGCCCACCCATCCGGACCAGAACCGTCTCGCCGTCCACACCGAGGACCATCCGCTCGAGTACGGGTCGTTCGAAGGCGAGATCCCCACGGGCGAGTACGGTGCCGGGCGGGTCATCATCTGGGACAGCGGTACGTACGAGACGGAGAAATGGAGCGACAGGGAGGTCAAGGTCGTCCTGCGCGGGAAGCGGGTATCCGGGCGTTACGTGCTGTTCCAGACCCGCGGGGACGACTGGATGGTCCACCGGATGGACCCGCCGGACGACCCGGACTTCGAGCCGCTGCCCGGCGAGCTGGACCCAATGCGCCCCGTCCGCCGCCGCGCGCTGCCGGAAGAGGCAGCCGCGTACGGCTATGAGTTCGCGTGGCCCGGGCTGCGGGCGCTCGCCTACGTCGAGGGTGGGAGGGTTCGGCTCGTGGCCGGCGGCGGCGACGTCACGTCGACCTACCCGGAGGTCCGCGGGCTCGGTGCGGCGTTCGGCTCCCGCGCGGTGCTGCTCGACGGCGTGATCGTCGCCCTGGACGAGGGCGGGCGGCCGAGCGAGGAGGCGCTGCGTCGGCGCCGCGACGCGGGCGGGAGCCGGTCCGCGCAGCGGCGGAACCCCGTCACCTACGTCGCCTTCGACGTCCTGCACCTGGATGGGCGGCCCACCGCGGACCGCTCGTACGCCGAGCGCCGCCGTCTCCTCGACTCGCTTGACCTCCGCGGACCGTACTGGCAGGCGGCGCCGTGGTTCGAAGGGGACGGCGACGCTGTCGCGCGTGCCGCCAGGGACCAGGGCATGCCTGGGGTCGTCGCCAAACGGCTCGACGCGCCGTACCGTCCCGCCCGACGGAGCATGTCATGGATCGAGGTGGCGACCTGAACGCGGGGAAGGTGACCGTCGGGGTCGAGGGCCGTACCCTCGCGCTGTCCAACCTCGAGAAGGTCCTCTACCCACGGGTCGGCTTCACCAAGAGCGAGGTCATCGACTACTACGCGCGGATCGCGCCAGTTCTGTTGCCGCACGTCGAGGGACGCCCGCTGACGTTCAAGCGTTATCCGGACGGGGTCGACGCCCCGTCGTTCTTCGAGAAGAACGCCGCATCGCACGCCCCCGAGTGGGTCGCGACGGTCACGCTGCCCAGCCCGAGCAGCACGAAGGACCGGTCGGAGATCAGGTACGCCGTGCTCGACTCCCTGCCGGCGCTGGTGTGGGCGGCGAACCTCGCCACGCTGGAGTTGCACGTGCCGATGTGGCGGGTCGACGGACGCGGCCGCAGGCGCCCGCCGGACCGGCTGGTCTTCGACTTGGATCCCGGCGCGCCGGCGAACGTGGTCGACTGCTGCCGCGTGGCGCTGCTCGTGCGCGGCATCCTCGACGAGGATCGACTCGTCGCGTACCCCAAGACCAGCGGGGGCAAGGGCCTCCACCTCCAGGTGCCGCTGCGGCCACGCCGGTCGTGGGAGGAGGTGCACGCGTATGCCAGGCGGGTCGCGGAGCGCCTCGCCCGCGAGCACTCCCGGCGGATCGTGTCGACGATGGCCAAGCAGGCGAGGCGGGGTAAGGTGCTCGTCGACTGGAGCCAGAACCACCAGGCCAAGACGACCGTCGCGCCGTACTCGCTTCGTGCCCGCGAGGAGCCGACCGTATCCGTGCCCGTGACCTGGGACGAGGTCGAGGGGTGCGCCGAGGGCGGCACCGACTCGCTGCGGTTCGGGCCCCAGGAAGTTCTCGACCGGGTAGACGTGTACGGAGACCTGCACGGGGATCTGCTCAGCCCTCGTCGCTCCCTGCCGGTGTCGGCCTCGCGCTCGTCACGCAGATCGCGCTGACCGCGCCGACAGCGATCAGCCCGCCGGCGACCTGCGGGCCGGTGAGCGGCTCGCCGAGGATGACGTACGCGGCCGCGGCGGCCACGACAGGAACGGCCGACTGGACGAGCGAGGAGATCGTGACGGCGACGTGCCGGTGGGCCCAGTTGAACAAGAAGTGCCCCGTCGTGGGGACCAGACCGAGGATCGCGAGCCAGAGCCAGTCGTAGGCAGAGGGGACCGCGAACGCGCCCCCGAAGGCGAGGGCGATGGGGGTCATGAGCAGCGAGGCGACAAACAGAAAACCGGTCAGGTAGTCGAGGGTCCCGAGGTCCGCGCGTACCCGCTTGGAGACGACCCAGTACGCGGCCCACGCGAGCAGCGACCCCACGGCGAGGACGTCGCCCGCGAGCCCGCCGTGGACGCCGCCCTTCCCGCCGAGCACCACGCCGGCCACGCCGGTGATCGCCAGCGCCATCAGGGCAAGCTGGCGGGGCGAGAGCCGCTCCCCGAACCACTTGTTCGCGACGAGCAGCACAAGGACCGGCTGGAGCGAGCCGATGAACATGGCGTCGGCGACGCTCGTCCGCTTGAGCGCGGCGAAGAGCAGGGCGACGTCCGCGCAGAAGAACAACCCGCCAAACGCGGAGATACGCAGCGTACGCCAGCTGAGGCGGGTGCGGGTGACGAGGACGGCGAGGGCCGCGACGAGGAGGCCGAGCCAGAGGCGATAGAACGCGAGAACGAGGCCGGAGACCGCGACCAACTTGACGAGCACGCCGGTGAAGGACCAGGCGAACGTGCCGAGACCGTCGGCGACGAGCCCCGCCGGCGAGCTCTTGGCGCCGGCGGGCGTGGCGCGCTCACTCACCGTTCACCAGCCGCACTCCTTTTCGTCGTCGCGCGCCGGTACCGTTGTCCCGTCGAGCCGCGTACCGCGTGCGGGCGGCCTCGGGGCGGCATCTGTCACCGTACGATCGATTCGCCCCTATTCCATCACCGCTTCGACGAGGAGGACGGCGGGCCATGTCCCTGGACGACGGCCGAGCCCGGCAGACTGCCATGCTGCCGGCCGTAGGCAAGCCCTGCGTGGTGCTCAAGCTGGGCGAGATCGTCCTCAAAGGGCGCAACCGCGGCATGTTCGAGCGGCAGCTCCATCGCAACCTGCGGGTGGCGCTACGCGACGTCGGTCCGGTAAATCAGTGGACCCGCGAGGGCGTCATCATCCTGAACCCCGGGGACGGGGTCGATCCTCTCGCCGTGGCCCGGCGGGCCCGGGACGTGATGGGCCTGGTCTGGGTCCACCCTGCCGTACGTGTCGCGAAGACGCCGGAGGCCGCCGCGGACGCGGCCGTCCGGATGCTCGCGGGCGGTGGTCGGGGCGCGTTCGCGGTGCGCGCGCGGCGACGTGACAAGCGCTTCCCGATGACGTCGTCGCAGCTCGCGGCCCACATCGGCACCGAGGTGCAGAGGGCGTACGGGTTGCCGGTCGACCTGTCGCATCCGGACATGGAGGTGCGCGTCGAGGTCGACCGCGACGAGGTCCTGGTCTTCACCGACGCGCTGCGAGGCCAGGGCGGCCTGCCCGTCGGGGTCAGCGGCCGAGCGGTGGCGCTGCTGTCCGGCGGTATCGACTCGCCGGTGGCCGCGTACCGCATGATGCGGCGTGGGCTGCGCTGCGATTTCATCCACTTCTCCGGTATGCCGCAGACTGGGCCCGAGTCGATCTACAAGGCGTACGGCTTGGTGAACACGCTCGAAAAGCATCAGGCACACTCGCGGCTGTGGGTGGTGCCATTCGGCAAGGCGCAGCAGCAGCTCGCGGCGGCGGGGTCCGGGCGGCTGCAGATCGTCGCGCAGCGCCGCATCATGCTGCGGGTCGCCGAGCGGTTGGCGTGCCGCGAGCGTGCCGGCGCGCTCGTGACGGGTGACTCGCTCGGGCAGGTGAGCAGCCAGACCTTGTCCAACATCACCGCGCTGGACGACGCGGTGGGTGTTCCCGTCCTGCGCCCGCTCGTGGGGTGGGACAAGATCGAGATCATGGGGGAGGCCCGCCGCCTCGGCACGCTCGACATCTCCGAGCTGCCCGACGAGGACTGCTGCACGCTGCTGGCCCCGCCCTTTGTGGCGACGCATTCGAACGCCGCGGACCTTCGCCAGATCGAGCGCCGCGTCGACGCGGTCGATATGGTCGACGGCCTTCTGGAAGGCGCCCGGCTGTACATGCCCGGACAGGCGGAATCGAACGACAGGAATGACACGAGGGCGGTGGCCGCGGTCGACGCGGCAGCGGCCGGCCCGCCTCTCTGACCAGGGCCGCGGTCTGCTAAATTTTTCGGTTCCGGTTCCATTACGGTGCGTTACTGCGTACGGTCAGTATGTGCTCGACCAAGCACTGCTCGACATGTTGAGTTCGCCGCGGCGGCTGGCGGCGCTCGACGGCACCGCCATCATGGATACGCCGCCGGCCGAGGCGTTCGACCGACTCGTACGCCTCGCGCTGCGCGCTCTCGACGCGCCGAACGGGCTGATCGCCTTCGTTGACGCGGAGCGCCAGTTCTTCAAGAGCCGGGTGGGCGTACTCGGTGGCCCCGACCCCCCGCGGGTCCTTCCGTTGGGGTGGGGATTCTGCCCGTTCACCATGGCCACCACCCGCGCCCTCGTCATACCGGACGCCCGCGAGGATCCGGTCTGGGCGGGCAACCCCGTGGTGCGGCACAAGGGCGTCGTCGCCTACCTCGGCGTCCCGCTGACCGACAGCGAAGGCCAGGTCCTCGGGACCATGTGTGTGCTCGACCACCAGCCCAGGCGCTGGACAGACGGACAGGTCGAAATCCTGCGCGGGCTCGCCGGGTGCGCGATGAGTGAGGTCCAGCTCCACACCGAGCTCGAGCAGGGGCGGCGGCTCTCGGAGGCGGCGGAGCACGCCGCCGACCGCGAGCGGTGGCGGGCCATGCAGCTGCACGCGTTGGCGGAGGCGTCGCTCGCCATCTACTCCGCGGCCTCGCTCGGTGAGACACTTCAAGTGATCGCGCAGAGTGCCGTGGGCCTCGTCGGGGCGCATCAGGCGGCCACGGTGGTCGCCCCGGACGGTGACTGGCTCCATGCCACAGTGTCGGTCGCGTCCACGCCACAGGGCGGCGCGCGGGGGCCCCACCCGGGCGCGCTGGCCGGTCGGGCCTGGATGTACGACCTCGTGAGGACGAGGGGCGACACGGTGCGTCTCAGTCGCGCCGAGCTCGACGGCCATCCGGCACGGCGCCACATCGGGTCGGCCGACTCGGGGTCCCTACCGTCGAAGTCGTGGCTGGGCGTGCCGTTGTTCGCGAGCGACGGGGGGTGTCTCGGGGTCCTCGAGCTGACCGACTGTTACAAGCGGGAGCTCACCGAGGACGACGAGGTCGTACTCGTGCAGCTCGCGCAGCTCGCCTCTGTGGCGATCGAGAACACCCGCCTGCACGAGGAGCAGGCGCTGCTCGCGACCGCCTTCCAGGAGAGCGTGCTGCCCGGGGAGCTACCCCACGTGCCGGATGTCGCTCTCGGTGCCCGCTACCTGCCGGCTCAGCGGGCCCGTGTGTCCGGTGACTTCTACGACGTCTTCCCGCTGCCGGGCGCCGGGTGGGGGATCGTCATAGGCGACGTCTGCGGCAAGGGACCGCGGGCGGCGGCGGTGGCCGCCGCGGCTCGTCACGGTGTACGCGCGGCGGCGATCGATGGGCGCACGCCGAGCGAGGTGCTCACCCGGCTGCACGAGGCGCGGCTCATCGACGACGGGGACGACGATCCCGCGTTCTGTACGGCCGTGTACGCCATCTTGCGACCGGATGCCCTCGAGCTGACGCTCGCGAGCGGCGGTCATCCCCTGCCGTGCGTCGTTCATCCCGATGGGTCGATCGACACGATCGGCGAGCCCGGCACCCTCCTGGGAGCGATCGAGAAGGTGCGCCTCACCGACCGCACCGTCCGGCTCGCTCGCGGCGATGTGGTGGTCTTCTTCACCGACGGTCTGGAGGACGCCGAGGTCGGCGACCGTGAGTGGTTCGGCTCGAGGCGGCTCTGGCACCAGCTCGCCTCTGTCGCGTCGCGGGGTGCGTCCGAGATCGCCGACGCTCTCGCCGAAGCCGTCGCGGCGCCCGGAGTGCGCCAGCGCGACGACGTCGCGGTCCTTGTCGTCAAGGTGGAGTGACCGTCCTCAGGCGGCTCGGCGCCGTCGCGGATCAGCGGCGCGGTGCGAAGAGGACGAGGATGATGACGAGCACGACGAGGCCGATCAGGTCGAATGCCCATTGCCCCCAGTAGTGCTCGGTCAGGAAGCTCACAGTGCCGCCATACCCGGGTCCGCTCGGTCCACCCCCGGGGCCCCGCCCCCACACCCCGGCCCTCTGCCCCTCCCCTGGGGTTACCGACCCTTAACGATCATGTTCTCCTCGCCGGTGACACGAAGACCGGACATTCAGGAGCAGTTGTGGTCATCTGGTGCGGAAACGTGATCAGCTCCTCATGCGGTGCGGTACCCGCGGGTTCACGGGTTGGTCCCCACGGCCGTAGCCTGACGCCAGGAGCGGGCGACGAGCGTACGGAGAGGGCCATGGCGGACCTGATCGCGCGGCTTCGCGAGGAGCTGCCGGCGAACGCGGTCATCGACGATCCCGACCTCACGGCCGGCTACCAGCGCGACGAGGCGTCGTTCTGCCCGGCTGGCATCCCGGCCGTCGTCGTACGCCCGGAGACGACGGCGCAGGTCCAGCACATCCTGCGGACGGCATCCGGGCTCGGTGTCGCTGTCGTCGCCCAGGGTGCGCGGACGGGCATCTCGGGCGCGGCCAACGCGATCGACGGCTGCATCATCCTGTCGCTCACACGGATGAACCGTGTCGTGCGGGTCGACCCCGCCAACCGCGTCGCGGTCACCCAGCCGGGCGTCACCAACGCCGAGCTGTCGCGTGCCGTCGCCGGGCGGGGGCTGTTCTACCCGCCGGACCCGGCCAGCTGGGAGATGTCCACGATCGGCGGGAACATCGCCACGAACGCTGGTGGGCTCTGCTGCGTCAAGTACGGCGTGACGAGCGAGTACGTGCTGGGCCTCGAGGTCGTGCTGCCCTCGGGCGAGGTGCTGCGCACGGGTCGACGGACGGCGAAGGGAGTCGCCGGGTACGACCTCACCAAGCTGCTCGTCGGCTCGGAGGGCACGCTCGGCGTGGTCACGGAGGCGGCGCTGCGGCTCCTACCCACGCCTCCGCCGTCGCTCACGATGGCAGCGCTGTTCGCGACTACGGTCGCGGCGGGGGAGGCGGTCGCCGCCATCACCGCGGGACGCCACAACCCGTCGCTGCTGGAGATCATGGACCGGGCGACGCTGCGGGCGATCAACGATCTCCGCGACATGGGCCTGCCCGAAGACGCGGCAGCCATGCTGCTGGCGCAGTCCGACGCCGAGGACCCGGCGGCGGCGGTCGCCGAGATGGGCAAGGTGTGCCGCGACGTCGGCGCGGTCGAGGTCGTGGAGGCCTCGGACCAGGCCGAGTCGGACATGCTGCTGCAGGCGCGGCGCATGGTCCATCCCGCGGTCGAGCGGCTGGGCACGAGCATGGTCGACGACGTGTGCGTGCCGCGTTCCCGACTGGCTGAGCTTATCGACGGCGTGGCGGCGATCGCGGGCGAGGAGGACGTACGGGTCCTGGTCGCCGGGCACGCCGGCGACGGCAACATGCACCCGATCATCGTGTTCGACGGCGACGACCAGGAGGAGACGGCGCGGGCGCAGCGGGCGTTCGGCCGGATCATGCGGCTCGGCCTTGACCTCGGCGGCACGATCACTGGCGAGCACGGCGTCGGTGTGCTGAAGCGCGACTGGCTGGCTCGCGAGGCCGGACCGCTGGGGGTACGTCTGCAGCGGGAGATCAAGGCGGTCTTCGACCCGGCTGGCATCCTCAACCCCGGCAAGGTGCTCTGACGCCGTGGACCTCGACGACCTCGATCGCGTCGCCGCCGCGGACAGCTACCTGGCTGTGGTCGCGACGACCCGCGCGGACGGCTCGGTCCAGGCGTCGGTCGTGAACGCGGGTCTCCTCGATCACCCGACCACTGGTGAACGGGTCGCGGCGTTCGTCACCTACGGCAGGGTCAAGAAGGCGAACCTGCGGGAGCGGCCCAGGGCGACGCTGGTCTGGCGGGCGGGGTGGCAGTGGGCCGCCGTGGAGGGTACGGTCGAGCTCGCTGGCCCGGACGATCCGCTCCCCGGCCTTTCCGGCGACGGCGTGCAGCGGCTCCTCCGCGACGTGTTCGTGGCCGCCGGCGGGTCCCACGACGACTGGCCAGCATACGACGAGGCCATGGCGAGGGAGCGGCGCGCGGCCGTGCTCGTGAGTCCCGAGCGGGTCTACTCCAATACGCGCTGAGTTCGCCCCTGGCACCGCGCATCACCTAGCGTGGCAGGGACGGCCGGGGAAGCCAGGCTCTGGGGCCCCCGGGCGTACTCGACAGGAACGAGGTTTTTCATGTCCGCCGACAGCGATGGCCAGCCGAGCCAGCCGGCCACCGACATCGAAACCGCGCTCGCCGCGTTGGACGAGCACGATGACCAGACAGGATTCCTGCGCTCGCTCGCGGCGGGGCAGGTGGTGCTCCCGCAGATGGAGCCGGGGGGCTCCGACGAGGAGGTGAAGCTTCCCTTCATCGAGCAGGAGGGCACCCGCTACGTGCTGGCCTTCAGCTCGGCCGAGCGGCTCACCGAGTCCGGCATCGAGGCTCAGGACTCCGTGACGGTTACCGGCGCGGAGCTCGGGGCGTCATGGCCGACCGACGACGAGATGTGGCTCGCTATCAACCCGAGCAGCGAGCGCGGCGTGACGGTTCCGCCCGACGCCGTAAGGGCGCTGCCGAGCCTCGCCACGAGCGGCTGAGACCGGCTCAGCTCCCCGTCATGTGCGGGCGTGCCGGCAGAACCGGCGGAAGTCGCAGGTGGGGCAGGCGGCAGCCTGCGGCTCGTACCGCTCCGCGCGAATGTCGGCCACCCACCCGTGCATCCGGCTCTGGAAACTCTCCGGTGCGGCATCGTCCGTCGGCACAGGCACCCTTCCCGCGGGGCCGTCGAGGTCGTGGATGGCGAGACTGACGGGCCGGAAGCCTTCGCCTGGTGCACCGTCATGATCTGGACGGCGTCGGCGTCGGGCCGCGTCTCCGGCGTCTCCTCGGCCGCCCTGCCCGCGAACTCCTCCAGGTACGCCCGCAGCCGTCGCAGGTAGATCTCGCCGCGCGTGCTGCCGAGCACCCGGTGTTCCGGCCCGCCGCCCGCGTCCGCGGCGAGGGCCTCGTCCTCGGCGGTCTCGGCGGTCGCCGGCTCCGGGACGGCGTCGCCGCGATATCGCGGGCCCGGTGGCCGTCCGCGATCAGCGTCTGGATGCGGTCGGCGAGCGCCGCGGCCTCCACCTCGGCGTCGGGCGCGACCGCAACCTCGACGGCGCCAGGCGCCGAC
>JBOHCT010000010.1:0-40725 GCA_050699055.1 Streptosporangiaceae bacterium
GTCCGCCTGGCGCCGCTGGCACCAGGCCCGAGCCCGCCGAGCCCACATCCGGCGCCACCTCCGCCTCCAGACGCTAATGATCTAGCGCTGTAGTACTAGACCGAAAGACCATCACCCCGTGCGCCTGGCCCCGTGTGAGCAGTCCGCACGCCCGTACGCCGGGTCGACCGCATCGACACCAGGCGCCCCCCAGCCCAGAAGGGGACGGGACCGCGGCCACGGACCAGGGGACGGACCTAGGCCTTAGCCTCCCGCCCGTGCACGGCGAGGGCGTAGATCACGACGATGTCCAGCGCGATGATGATCAATGACCACAGCGGAAACGCGGCGAGGAAGCCGATGTTGACGATCGCGCTCAACACCGCGAGGGTGATGCCCACCATCCGCCCCCACGTCCGCCCGGCCATGACCGCCGCCCCGGCGAAGAAGATGATCACGCCGAGAACCAGATGAGCCCACCCCCACGCAGTGAAGTCGACACTCACCGCCAGACCGTTCTGACCGACCACGAAGTAGCCGGGGTTGAACAGCGCGGTGAGCCCCTCGATCACGTGGAAGAGCCCCATCACCAGCATCACGACGCCCGCGAAGATCACCCAACCGATCCATCCGGTCGACGAGTCCGCCCGCCTGGCGGGGATCTCGGGCACGGTGACCCCCGTCCCCGCCGGCCCCGCGGACTGTGGGGGCTGCGCGGACTGTGTCGGTTGCGTCGGTTGTGCGTCACTCATCGGAGACTCCCTCTGGACTTGCGGGCGTGCGCGGAGACAGACATCGGCGGGCCTGTACCGGCGCCTCCGCCGGCCCACCGCTGCGCGGTCCCCGACCGGTGGGCGGACCCTACTGAGCCTTCTCGCGTCCGATCCGCGTCAAGTGTCAGCGTCGGTCATCGGTCCACCGGTCGCCTCATCCGGAATGGGTGAAGCCGAGCCCCGGGACTCTAAGCGGCCGCGGCAGCGGCATGCAACGCAACGGACGCCGACATCGCGGCCCGCGGCGCGGAGGACACCGCCAAGGCGCTTCGCCGCCGGCTACCACGACCCGGCGGCGAAGAAGGCAGGCGATCGTCGCGTGTCGCCCACACCCTTCTCGTCATTGGATGGACTTGTGGGCAGCCGCCTGTCCCGGCCCTCCGCCTCTACCGGCTGCTCCGCCTGACCAGAAGCGAATTTCCGCAAGCCGCGGCCGGGGTGGCTTCCGGCGTGGCGAGAGGGCACCGCTGATTGTCGCCGGAATCCGGTCCACGGCCAGGGACTCCGGCAGCCACCCGGCCGACCCCGGGCAGCGGCGGCAGGCGAGCTGGTTAGGTGCTTGGTCAGCTGCCGGACCCAGCGGCGGCTGTGGGCCGGGGCGGCAGGTGGCCGCGGGCTTCGGTTGCTCCCAGGCCTTGGCGGTCGCTTGCTGCGGCGGCGAGCTGGTCATCGTAGTCGCTGAACATGCGACCAGTGGCCGAATCGAGTAGGGCGAGTTCAGCATCGATCGCGGGCCGCCGGAACTCGGGAACCGATGCCCGCAGGTCTTCCAGGAGTGCCCGCAGGCGCCGCATCACCTGGACCGAGCTCTCGCCGTATTGACGTGTTTCGTCGATGGCCAGGCTCAGGTAATCCTTCCAGGGGGGCGCCTGGTACCGGAACCTGACCGTTCCGCTGGCGTCCCGGCCGATGCCAGGTACCAGTCGCCGCCCAGCGATCTGGCGTAGCAGCAGCTCGATCTGGTCCAATGCCTGCACCGAGGTAGTCGGGTCGTTCACCCCGGGCGACAGCGCCTTCACCGAGATGTCGGCCAGCAGCCGGAACGCGAACGCCGGGTCCTGGTCCATGGTCCGCTCATCACCGGTCGCCACGGTGGACCGCAGCCACTCATCGTCGATCTCACCCGCACCAAGATGAACCCTGAACAACGTCGACCCCTCGGTAATGAGGTCCCCGAACCGGGGGACGAGCTCGATCACCGCACCGGCCTTGCGGCCGCGCTCGATCAGGCTCGCGACGTCAGCGCTTTGCACCACCCCCGGTCCGCCGTGGTAGGTGACGGTCCGCACCGGCCTGTCCGGGTCCGGGCCCTGAAACTCCCCGCCCTCACCGGCGATGACCGGCTCGGGGTAGACGCGGTCAACCACCCGCCGCGCATCGCGGCCGAGGTCACGCAATACGGCGGCGACCCGCAGTCCCTGGGTGGTGCGGGTCAGCAGCCGCAAGAACATGAGCATGCTCAGCAACAGCAGAAGCACCGCGACCGAGACCGAGTTGTTGGGCACGAATGTCCGG
This sequence comes from Streptosporangiaceae bacterium, assembly GCA_050699055.1. Lineage (GTDB taxonomy): Bacteria > Actinomycetota > Actinomycetes > Streptosporangiales > JBOHCT01 > JBOHCT01. Next base: position 2,268 of record JBOHCT010000010.1, read on the forward strand.
TCCGTTCCGGTACCAACGACCCGCAGGACCGCGAGGGCGTAGATGAACGTGGCCATGAACGTCCCCAGTGCGGCCTTGGTGCTCGGATCACGCAGGAAACGCCGCAGCATCCGCGGCGAGAACTGGCTCGACCCGAACTGGACAGCAAGGAGCAAGATCGAGAACACGAAGCCGGTAAAGGTGATCATCCCACCGGCGATGGCTCCCAGCACGCTCCGCGCCGCATCAGCACCGAAGGTGATACCGACCGTGGCGGTGGTGTGCTCATCGATCATCGGGAAGGTGAGTCCAATCGCGATCGCCACGGCCACGCACACGAACGGTACGATCCACAGGCTGTTGCGCACATACTCATAGACTCGCCAGCGCGTCCGCCACGAGAACAATCGCCGCTTAGCCGAACGCCACATGAGCACCTCCGCTGTCACGCAGGACATGACCTATCCCAGCCAGGCCGCTACGCGACGGATAGTTTCCCAGCGAGCCCAGCAGGACCGCTGGCCAGAAGGGCCAAAATTGTGCTGTAACCGTTCGTCCGGCTCCAAGCAGCAGGAGGATAGGACACGACGCCGGGGCAAGCCATCACCCAGACAGGGTGATCCCCGCAGGCGGGGGTCGGTCGGGTGGGCGACTGGCGTGGTGACCGGGATGGTTTCGTTTCTAAGCCGCTCCCCATCGAGTGAAGTCGACCGCCGGCGAGGTGCCGTTGGCCTGGTCCTTTTCCGTCGGTCTCTTCCCGAACGGTGCGTGACGGTTTGCCGTCACACCGCTCTCCGGTGATCGTGTCCGGTGGGCGTGGTGGCCCGTCCGGCGTGGATGTTCTCGTGGCAGGGGCGGCAGACCACGCGGGTTTTGCGTCGCCGCATGGCCACGAGCTGCATCCAGGCGGGTTTGTCGGGACGACCGGGCCGGTTGAGGTCGGCGAGCTTGCGGACGTGGTGAACCTCGAGGTTCTCCGTGGTCTCGCAGACCTCGCAGCGTCCGGCGAGCAGCCGGTGGATCAGCTCGTTGCGCCGGGTGCTGGCCATGACCGGCCGCCGGTCGGTGAGGACGGCCGTGCGTTGCCGGATGAGCGGGATGACGCCGAAGCGGGCGACCAGCGGCCTTCGTCCCCGGTCGCGTTCCACCGTGACCTGCAGGCACCGACGCGGCCCCCGGGGTGTCTCGATCGTCATCTTGTAGCGTCGAGCCATCCTGGTGACCGTGGAGCGGTGCTTGCCGGCCAGGGTCTTCAGCAGGGAGGTCTCCATGACCCAGTGCAGCCGCTGGAGACAGAACACGTCCTGGGCGAGGGGGTAGTACTGGACGACCCCGGCGTACTCGGCGGCGTACTTCGCGACGATGGTGTAGTCGTCGTCGTGCAGCAGCCCGCCGCGTTGCGCCGGTTTCCCTCTCCTCATATACAGCGCGCAGCGCTGCCTGATCGCGTCCCTGGGCACGAACAGCCCAATCGCGCCGTTGACCGTCCGACGACCCTGGGTGATCTTCGTGTCGGCGTGTTGGGCCTTGATCTCATAGCCAAGGAAACGCCCCGCCTGGCTGGCGGCGTGTGTGATCAACGTCTTCGGTTCGGACAGTTCCAGCTTGAACTCCTCGCGCAGGAACGCCTTCACCTGCGACTTGATCTCCTCGACCTCGTGCCTGGGGCCGGCGAACCCCAACAGCCAATCGTCGGCTTATGCCGGGTAACGGAGGGCGCATTGCTGCGCCCTCCGTCCCCTCAGAACCGTACGTGCCACTCGTCGCGGCATACGGCTCAAGCAAGCCCGAGGGCGACTCAGGCAGGCAGAAGTGCCGGGTCCCTGCCGGTGCCGACCTGACGGCGGTGGCAGTGGGCGTGTACGAGACGGGCGTCGCCCGGCGTGCCCTCCCGCCCGCTCACGACGATGTAGTGCTTGGTGATCGCTTTGCGGGTGGTCCGGCGCCATTGCTCCCATTCTTGGGGGCTGTGTGGCTCCCGCTCGACGTGCAACAGGTTATCCCCGCACAGGTAGCAGCGGCCCTGCTGGGCCTTGAGAAGGCGCAGGGCGCCACGATCGAGCGGGGGTCTGCTGTTGCGTCGCGGTTGGGCCCAGTAGTCGGTCAGGGCGGGATCATCGGGTGACGCCGTCCCGGCGACCATCTGGTGTCGGACGATCTTGGTCCAGGAGAACTTAGGGAGGTAGGCGCCGCTGGAGCGGTGCCCAAAGACCCACCGGTCCTGCCTGGCCTTGTTGAACCGACCGAAGTACTGGTGGACGACCCAGCGCTTCGGCTTGTTCGGGTGGATGTAGGTCGCCCACTTGTAGGTGAGCTTCCACAGATAGCAGTCCAGGGCATGAAACACCTTGGACGACACTCCACTCCGGTAGTAGGCCGCCCAACCGCGTACGATCGGGGCGATCGTGAAGATCACCACTTCGGCGTTGGATCCGCGCAGAGCGCGCATCTCGGTGGCGAGCTGTTTCCGGACCCGTTTGATGGCCGCCTTACTCGGTTTGATCAGCAGCTTACGCCGGTAGCGCCGGACGTTGAACCCCAGGAAATCGAACCCCTCGTTGAGGTGCACGATCGTGGTCTTATCCTCGTTGAGGACCAGACCCCTGAGCGCGAGCCACTGGGCAAGCTGTGCTTTGACCTGAACGGCTTGGTCACGGGAGTGACACAAGGCGACGAGATCGTCGGCGTATCTCACCAAGGCAGGGGCGCCGGGTTTCACCTGACCGGCCTTACTGCCGGTGCTGTGATACCGCACGCCGGCGGCCTCCTCCAGCCCATGGAGCGCCACGTTCAGGAGCAAGGGACTGAGCACACCGCCCTGAGGGGTTCCCTCCTCGGTGGGGGCAAAGCCCTTGCCCGCCTTGGACACGCCCGCCTTCAACCAGTCTCGAATCATTCCCCGCGCGGGGAACAACCCGATCGCGGCGAGAAGACGCTCGTGGTCGATTTTTTCGAACGAGTTCCGGACACACTACTACGTGCTTCGTCGCCGGCGAGCAGGACACCCCCGGCGTCCCGTGGCGGATCCGGCTCACCGACAACCTACGCCGCATGGTCACCGGCGACGCCCCCGACGGCTGGCTCGCCCTCCACCACTCCAGCCGAGCCCTCGGCGTCTCCCGCCAGACCGTTTTGCAGAAGGTCAAACGCGGCGAGCTGCGCGCCGTCCTCACCCGCACTGGACGCAGAAAAGGCCTGCGTATCGAGGTCCCAACCCCACAAGACGCCCTCTTCGAAACCCCAACAATCAGCGAAGGAGCAGTATGACCATGCATCCAACGGGTCTCCCGTCCTCCCCGGCCGGGCGTTGCTCCGGCGACTACTATGGGCACTCCGTCGCCGTAGGGCTCGCGTCCCGTAGGCGATCCCGTGGTACGTCTTCGTCGTACGTGACAGCGCGACGTAGGCCGCCCACTCATCTCCTTGACCGTCCTCGCTGGACGGGGCCCGCGTCACGGAGGTTGCCCAGGCTTGCGGTTCACGCCCAGGCATGACGCGGCGCCGGTTCCAGGCGTCGTTCCGACGGGCGCGCACTTTCACCACTGGAGATTGGGCTTCAAGCAATCCAGCCTTGGCCATATCGCGCGGGTCTTGCAGCGCATCGCCCTGGACGCCTCCAGACGACCACCACGTTCCCGGCACGCTGTTGTCCCCTTCGGCTTTCGCCTCCAGGTAAACCAGGTTACCCAGAAAGAACCCTCCAAGTTCCTCCCAACTGTGTCGGGGATACAACGAAGCGCCTTACGGCGCACACCACTCGTGAGGTTCTCCCTCAAGCCGCTCACCGACGTCCTTCACCGGCGGTGTTCGGCCGGTGCCGTGGGGCGCAGCGCCGTCACCGGCTTGCACGTTGGATGGCTCGGTGCAGGTGATCGCTCAGGAGTTTCTTTAGTGCACGTAATCAGGTCGCCCACGAACTTGAGCTACTGTAAGACCACTGTCGCAGGGAGATCGGTTACCGCGACCCCGACAGATGAAAACTGTGAGCCACTTCCAGTGCGGAGAAGCACTGGAAGTGGCTCAACTATTCATTGATGAAACGGTCAACAATCTGCGGGCCTCTCGCCGACCGAAACGTCTGGTCAGGAAATCTCCATGAGCAGCGGACCGCTAGCTAGCCGCGTTCGAGAGCGGTGCCGAGCAGTCCGAGCGGCGGTGACCCGAGGTCCAGCATGGCAGTGTGGAAGCGAAGGTGGCTGTACCCCGTACTCCAGCGCGTCCGCGCCTGCTCGCGAAGGTCGCGAATCATCAGCTTGCCCCACGTGTACCTGCCGTACGTCGGGTCAAAGGTCGCGCGGCGAGCCTCGGAGACGGCGGCCGGTCCCGCGATGTAGGTGTCAGCGGCGAACCGTCGCGCGGCGTCGTCGACTGTCATGGCGCCGGTGTGGACCCCGATCGCGCACGCGAGCCGGGTGACGCGGATGAGCGCCTCGGCGCACATCCCGACGACGAAACGGGGGTCCTCCTCGCGGAAGCCCTCCTCGGCGAACAGCTCCTCGGCATAGTGCGCCCATCCTTCCGCGAAGGCGGGGGACTGGAGGATCCGCCGCACGGCCGTGCTCGCCCTGCGTAGCGCCCGCCCGTGGGCGAAGTGCCCGGGTGCCACCTCGTGCGCCGTGACCGCGGGGAGCATCGTCCGGCTGAACACGGCGAGCCAGTCGTCGATATCCTCCGTGGGCCAGGACGGATCCGGAGGGGTGATGTGGTACCACGACGGCGCGTCGGCCTCCTCAGGTGCCGACCAGGCCATCATCGCCATCGCGAACCGACGCGACCGCGGCGCGGGGCCGACGACACACTGGCCGTCCAGGTAGGGCACGAGGTTGCGTTCGCGGGTGAAGTCGATGACCTCGCGCGTCGCCGTTCGAGCCTCCTCCACGACGCCTGACGCGTCCGGATGGTCCAGTACGAGGTAACGCGTGAGGTCGAGCGCGGGGCGCTCGGGATCGAGCCGACGACACGCCTGCTCGAGCATGTCCTTCAACCGGTCGCGCTCCGCGTCTGCCTGCTCGGCGAGCCGGCCGAGGTCGACGGTCGCGCACTCGGACGCCCCCATGAGCCGTGCGAGGGCGCCGCCGCCGAGCGCCGGATCGGGATCGCCGTGCGTCGCCGCGTGCCGTACATGGGCGACGAGCCGTCCATGCGCCTCCCGCGCCCGACCCGCGACGTCGCCCTCCTCGTCGGGGATCGCGTCGGCCAGACCGCGGACGGCGTCCAGCAGCGCTTCGGCGGTCGGCGCGCTGACCTGGTCGAGCGACGTGATCGCGGCGTCGATAGCGTCGGGCCACGCCTCGAGGTGGGCACGGCGTGCCGCCGTACGCTCCTCCTCAGGTGCGTACTCACGGTCGTAGCAGGCGAGGTCGAGGCCCGCGATGTGGAGCAATGGGTTGCGCCGGTGCAGCCCCAGGTCGCCGAGCTCGACGCGCAGCGAGTCCTCGAAGGCCCGCAGGTGGGCCTCGTCGTGGGTGTCGGGGAACGGTTCCCCGCGCCCGAGCCGGCCCAGGCCGGCGCGGACACCATCGGTGGAAAGGTCTTGGGCCTGTCCGTCGTACTCGTGCAGGCCCGCCAGCTCGCGGGCGGTCGCCACCGTGAGGTCGCATGCGGCGCGCAGTCGAGGGTCCATGGCCCGGCACGTTATCGCGACACCGGGCCTCGGTAAGGCGGGACCGTATGACAGGACGGACGGGCCCTCGCAGACTCGGCGGGTCCGCCCGCACGAAGATGCGTACTCCGGATGCGGGTAGGCGTGCTGGCGGGTAGGTTGCGAAGTGACATGAACGGGGACGAACACACCGTGACCGAGGAGCACCTCGGTCCTTATCGTCTCGTCTCGCGCATCGGCGAGGGCGGCATGGGCGTCGTCCACCTCGCCCTCGATGCCGCGGGCCGTACGGTCGCCGTCAAGGTGCTGCACCCGCACGTCGCCTACGACGAGACCTCACGGGCGCGGCTCGCCCGTGAGGTCGACACGATGCGACGTGTCCGCAGTCCCCACGTCGCCGCGGTCCTCGACGCCGACATCCGCGGCGAGCGTCCGTACATCGTGACCCGCTACGTCCCTGGGCGCTCGCTCGATGAGGTGGTACGAGGGGAGGGCCCGCTCGCCGGCTCGGCTCTCGCGCGGCTGGCCCGCGGGCTCGCCGACGCGATCGCCTCGGTGCATGCCGCGGGCATCGTCCACCGCGACCTCAAGCCGAGCAACGTCCTCCTCGTCGAGGGTCAGCCCGTCGTCATCGACTTCGGGGTGGCGCAGGCGGCGGACGCGACGCGCCTGACCCGGACGGGCCTGTTCATCGGCACGCCCGCGTATCTCGCACCCGAGGTCATCGACGGCTCGGCGCTGCAGCCGGCGGCCGATGTGCACGCGTGGGGCGCGACGCTGGCGTTCGCCGCGACGGGGCGGTCGCCCTTTGGCGAGGGACCGCACGAAGCGATCTTCTACAACATCACGCAGGACCGGGCCGACCTCACCGGCGTGCCGGAACCGCTCGCCGGGATGGTGCGCGCCGCGCTTGCCCGCGACCCGGACGCCAGGCCTCCGGCGACGTGGCTCCGGGACAGGTCGGGCGGGCTCTCCTCGCTTCCGGGTGCCTCGTCTGGCCCCCCGGGGGCCGAGGAGCCGACACGCCCGAACACCCCCGCTGTCTCGCCTTTGGCGCTGCCGGGAATGTCCGCGCTCGTGGCCGCGCCCACGGCCCGCATGGCGCCGGCGATCCCGGCTACCCGCCCATTGACCCAGCAGCGGCCCGCGGAGGAGCGGCGGCCGGTCCGGCCACAGGAGCCGGCCCCGGCCGAGTCGCCTCCCCGAGTCCGTGATCATCCGGTCGTCGGCCTGTTGACGCTCGCGCTCGCCATCGCGATCGGGGCGGTCGCGCCGGTGGCCATGGCGATCGCCGTCATCGTGACCGCGATCGGGCTGCGCACGTCGGACCGCCTGGTGCAGGGGCTGCTCATGCGTCGGTGGCGCCGCGGTCCTCGGGCGAGCGATCCCTGGCTGGGCGTGCTCGGGCTGCCGTGGCATCTCGCCCGAGGGGTGCTGGTGACCGCGCTGCTGCTGCCGATCGGGGGCGGCGTCGCGGGGCTGCTTGGCCTCGCCGCCACCCTGCGCGGCCAGCCGCCTTTCTCGGCGCCGGGCGCGATCGCAGGGGCGGTCTTCGTGCTGGTGACGTTCTTGGGGCCCGGGGGAGGCACACTGCGCAGGCAGGCGGGCCGCGCGATCGCCACGGTCCTTCCTGGCAGGACGGCGGCCGTCGTGGCGGGTGTGATCGTCTCTCTCGCGCTGCTGTTCGTCCTGTCCGCCATCGGCGCGCACGTGGTGGTCTGGGCGCCTTGGAGCGGCCCGCCGTCCCTCCACCTGCCGAGCGTCGGTACGCTCTGGCGCTGGCTGCCCACGTCCTTGCTCCCCTGGTGACGGGCGGCCGCCTTACTGGCGCGTCGCCACGGCCAGGACGTCGAGGCTCAGCGCGGGATCATCGTCGCGAAGCTCGAAGTCGTCCGCGCGGATGCCGGCCACCGTGTCGCGTACGGCGGCCGGCCACGTCCCGGGCTCGGCCCCGAGCTGGGCGTCGACGATGGCGCCGTGGTTGCGCTCCCATGCGGTGAGCCGACGACCATGGTGGACGCCGAGGAGGCGCTCGACGGCGAACCGCGCCGCGAGGAGAACGGCCAGCTCATCGGGTGCGAGCTCACGGGTGTGGCAGGGGTTCCGCGGCGTGTCGCGGCCCGGGGAGAAGGTCAGGCGGTTCGGGGTGGAGAGCCAGGCCCGGCCACCAGGGCGCAGCACACGGGCGCACTCCCGGACGAACGCCTGCTGGTCCCACAGGTGCTCGACCACCTGGAGCGCGACGACCGCGTCGACGCTTCCGTCAGTGACGGGAAGTGTGACAGCGTTGCCGCTCACGACCGCGAGCGAGGGGTACTGACGGTGCGCGTGCGCCACGGTGAGCGGGTCGTAGTCGAGGGCGATGACCTGGGCCGCGTGGTCGGCGAGCATCGCCGAGCCGTACCCCTCGCCACAGCCGACGTCGAGGACCTTCGCCCCCCGGACGTGCGGCACGATCGCCGCGTACGCGATCTCGTGGCGGCGAAACCAGTAGTTCTCATGCCAGATCCCGGGCAGCGTCCGTTCACCGTTGAGGGGAAGCTCTTCCGGCGCGGTGTGGTCGGCGGCTCGCACCAGTCGACGGTATGCCGTGCCGGACCGCCGCGCGGGCGGCTTCTGATCGTCTAACCTCCGTGTGCTTGGACAGGCCTCGTGTCCCGTTCGCGTGAGAGACTGTGGAGGATGGGAGAGAAAGGTGAGGAGGCCATGGCGACGCTCACGGAGAACCCGGCGCGTCCGTTCACCTTCGCGGACCTGGACGAGGCGCCCGACGACGGCCGCCGGTGGGAGCTCATCGCCGGGAGCCTGGTCGTGAGCCCGTCCCCGTTCGGTGCGCACCAGTGGTGCGTCGGTCGCGTGTACCGCCTGCTCGACGACGCCAGTACATCCGACACGGCCGTGCTGCCAGCGCCGTACGACTGGCGGGTCGAGGCGACCGAGGAGAGCTTCCGGCCCGACGTGGTGGTGATCCGCCGCACCGACTTCGACCCGGCCGGCCACCTGCGGTCGACGCCGTTGCTCGTCGCCGAGGTCGTCTCCCCAGGAGGCGGGGTACCGGACCATACGCTCAAGCGCGACCGCTACGAGGCCTTGGGCATTCCCAGCTACTGGATCGTCGACCCTGCCAAACCGTCGTTGACCGAGCTTCGGCTGTCCGGGAACGGTCGCTACGTCGAGTGGGCGACCGTCACCGGCGAGGAGACGTTCGCCACCGACCGTCCCTTCGGCGTCGAGGTGACCCCCGCCGCGCTCAGCCGGTCCGGCTGAGCCGGACCGGCTCGGACTCGGCCTGCCTCAACTCAGGTACACCAGGCGCAGGTCGTCCAGGCGGCCGTACACCGCGAGCGCTCGCCGCGCCGAGCCGAAGACCCCGAAGGCCCGCCGTCCGTCATCCGGATAGCGCAGATAGACCAGCGCTTCGTCGGCGAACTCGAGCCCCCACGCGACCACGTCCTCAAGATCCAGGGTCGCCTGCGCGCCGCCTTCGGGAGGGGCGTCGTCCAGCGGCGGGAACGCGAGGACGAAGAGGCGTGGCGGACCCGCGGGCGCGCTTGCCGGCGGGTGGTGCCCATTGAGCCGGTCACCGTGGTAGACAGGCACGTAGTCGGGGCTGGGGTTCTCGTTCATGGGTGCTCCTTCCCCGGCGTCCGGGCCGGGGCGGGTCACAGGCCGGCAAACCGACGACCCGCTCCGGTCTCCTTCTTTCTTCGTACGGATGCCGTACGCGACACCGACACCGACACCGACGTTGACCCTGACTGCGCGGTGTGACCGTTCGCGCACACTCGGAGCATGGCACGTGCTAGAGTTTCGCGCAAGCATGAACTAAACGCTGTCCTGAAATCTCCGTTTGTCTGGTTTTGGCGTCGCACTGTCTTGCGGACATCGGAGGCGAGGAGGGAACAGTGGCGAGGCCGAAGAAGCCTGGTCCGACGCTGCGTTCGCAGTGGCTCGGTCAGCAGCTCCGTGAGCTGCGCGAGTCCTGCGGGCTCACGCTCGACGAGGCGGGCACCTACCTCCAGCGCGACCCCTCGATGGTGAGCAGGTTCGAGACCGCCAACTACCCGATCCGCCGCGGCGACGTGCTGGCGCTGCTCGACCTCTACGGCGTCGCCGACGAGACCCGCCGTAAGGGGCTGATCAGGCTCAGCGAGGACATCTGGCAGAAGGGCTGGTGGGAGCAGTATGCCGCGGGCGTCGACCCAAAGTTCGTCGACCATCCGTGGCTGGAGGCGCGGGCGGAGCGGATTTGCTTCTACTACACCATGATCGTGCCCGGTTTGCTGCAGACCCGCGCTTACGCCGAGACACTGATCCGCAACAACCCGGGGCCATACGCGGCGGAGGAGCACTTCCAGGGGTTGGTGGACCTCCGGATGGAGCGTCAACGGGTGCTGGACGGCGACGACCCGACTCGACTTTCGGCGGTGCTGGACGGGTCGGTGCTGCGCCGGCCGATCGGTGGCCCGGAGGTGATGCGCGGCCAGCTCGCCCATCTCCTCTACCTCATGGGGTGTCCGACCGTCGAGCTGCGGGTGCTCCCGCTACGGGTCGGGTGGCACGCGGGGCTCGACGGCGCATTTCAGCTCATCGAGATGCCCGAGCCGTACCCCGAGGTCGCCTACGTGGAGAGCCTCGCCGGCCGGGTTTACGTCGAGGAGCCCGACGCCGAGCGGTTCGCGCCCGCGTACGATGAGCTGTGGAAGGCTGCGCTGGATTCGGATGCGTCGGCCGCGCTGATCTCGGCCACGATGAAGGAGCTGTCGTGAATACGATTCAGGCGCGTGAGGTGCCAGGGCCGGATGAGCTGGCTCGCGTCGCCTGGCACATCAGCACGCGGAGCGAGGGCAACGGCGGAAGTTGCGTCGAGGCTGGCCCGCTGGCCGACCGCAGTGGCCGTGTCGCTGTACGCGACAGCCGCGACCGCGAGGGCCCGGCGATCGTCTCCACCCGCGAGAGGTGGGCCGCGTTCGTCGGCGGCGTCAAGGGCGGCGCCCTCGACCTCTCCGCCTGACGAGGCGGCTCATGTCCCTCGCCTGCGGGCGTCCTTGCGCGACCCCGTTGTCTCACGCTGCATGCGGGGTGATCGCGACGACGAGTTCAGCATCGAGAGCCGCGGAGATTCGCTCCAACACAGGGATCGTCGGCACCGCCCCGCCTTCGAGGCGGGAGAGAGCTGGCTGGGTCATGCCAGTACGCCTGGCGAGTTCTGTCTGTGACAGGCCGAGGGCCAAGCGGCGTTCTCGAACAGCCTGGCCAATCAGGAAGGCACGACGGGCCTCCGCGTACCCTTCGCGGTACTGTTCGCTGTCGCGCCGTGCGCGGGCGATAGCGCACTGTGCGTCCCGTCGAGTTGTCGTGAACCCGAGGAAGACGCGAGGGTGGCGCTAGAGTCGACTGGTGCCGACTGAACACCGACCTATTCTCGTACACGCGGCACTCAACGGCGCCCGAGAGCATCCCGCGACGCCACGGACTCCAGGTGAGCTCGCTGCCGAGACCCGAGCAGCCGTGGATGCGGGCGCCAGATCGTTGCATCTACATCCCCACGACAGTAACGGCCGTGAAACGTTCGCGGCCGAGCCCTGCGCTGCGGCATTGTCCGCCGTGCGGACGGCCTGCCCGGACATCCCTGTGTCGCTGAGCACCTCCGCGGATGTCGAGCCCGATCCCGAGCGACGGTTCGCACTGCCGGATCTGGTGACCGCCAACCAGGGCGAGGAGGGCATCGTCGCGCTCTGTGAGGCGCTCATTGCGCGCGGCGTCGGCATCGCCTCCTGGGCGGTCAACCGGCGCGCGCTTCCTCGAGGACACGGCATCCGGACCGGCTGGAAGACACACCGGTGCTGCCCGACAGGCGCTTCGCGGCAGGCAACGGCGAACTCGTCGCGGCCGCGACGCGACTCCTGAGGTGAGGACGCAAAACGACCCAATGCGCCGTCGCTGGGAACTCTTGAACGCGGCCACGGTGCACAGCACCGCGAGTCGGTGTCGCGCAAGCCAAACCCTGGAGATACGTGCGGCAAGGGATCCTCTTCGTACCGAGTGGAGTAGGTCGGCCTCGCCCGCCCTTCGACCCTCCATAGGAGGGGTTGCCTATTGCCCCACGCCGTCCACGAAGGTGAGGCGTCTGGCCAGCGCATGTTCGCGCACCTGAAGGGCCTCGGCGTACTCGGGCGAGTCGTACCACTCGCGGGCCTTGTCCATGATGGTCGGGAACTCGACGACAATGACTCGCTGCCCTGAGGGAAGTTCGCCCTCGATGACCTCGACTCGCCCAGTACCGCGGGCGAGGTAGCGCCCGCGGTACTGGGCGATCGACGCCTGGGCCAGTGACTGGTACCGGCTTACAAGCGACTCATCGACGATCTCGACCTCAGAGATCACGTATGCCGTCAAAGGGCTCCTTCCCCGACCTTGGAGCCTCATTCAAAACCCCAGGTTATTGAAAAGAAGAACAGTCCGCGTGCGGCGTCGTACGCGTCCCGGTAGGTGCGGTAGGGTCGCCGGTAGTCGGTGTGGAGGATCCGCCAGGACTTGAGGTGAGCGACGAGGTTCTCGACGGGTGCCCGAAGCGCCGAGATCTCGGCGTTTGCTTCCTTGTCGCTTTCGGTCAGTTGGCCGCCGGGTGGGGTTTTCCGTGGGGTGAGAAGGTGGTCGCGTCCTTGGTAGCCTTTGTCGGCGATCCCGCCGCCGGAGGCGCGCACGATATCCGCGACTGGTGTGCCGGCGAACGCGGCGGCGTCGTGGGTCCTGCCCGGCAGGGGGTCGGAGATGTAGACCGCGTCCCCGTCCAGCAGTGAGACCAGCTGGGCGTTGAATCCGGTGGTGCCGTGCTTGCGGCTCCACAGCTCGCCGTGGTCAGCGTAGGACCAGCAGGGCACGATGGCGCCGTCGACCAGGCACACCCGGCCTCGAACGACCTCGATGGCATCCTCAGCGGACGGCACGAGCTCCTCCAGCACCGCCCGCACGACCGGCACCAGAACCGTGACGACCCGCGACACCGTCGGACGGGAGGCGCCCACCATGTCGCCCAGGAACTCCTGGGTAATGTTGTGCCGGATGTACATGCAGGCGATCTCCACCGCCCGGTACAGGCCACAGGACCTCGGCCGACCAACCGGTTTGTTCCACGGCTCCGGCAGCGCACCGCGAACGCGGCCGACAAGCTCCTGCATCCGCGACAGAACCAAACCTGTAGTACGGTGGTAGCGTAACGGTTTTCCCGGGTGAGAGTCCTTTGGTTGAACTCTCCAATTCTCCCGGGAGAACCGTTGTTTTCTGTGGCGACACGCCGGGTCAGCTCAGACCATTATTGACGGGTTTTGAATAACGCTCTTGGTGGCGCTGCTAACAGATTCCGACGGGAACGATCACCGAGCAGGGTAGCCTCGGCTGGCGCTCCGTCGGCGCCGACGAACGCGGCCGAGGAACTCGAGATCGTCGCCGTCGAGGTCGAGGTCGAGGTCGAGGGCGAGGAGGAGCAGGAAGGGCTGGGGATCGCTACTCATCCCACAGTGGAGCAACGGTTGCCGCGGACGGTCGTCTCCGCTCCGCGTGTCAACCGGGGCGCACCTCGACGAAGCCAGCGGCAGCGAAGTCTCCGTCGAAAGCCAAGGCCTCCCGGATACGGCGCCGCCGCATCAGCGCGAAGCTGGTCGCGTCCACGAACGAGTACTCACGGTCAGCGTGGCCGCGCAGCCAGCGCCAGGCGTCCGCCTCCAGGTCTTCGTCAACATGCGTGACCTCGACGTTGGGGAGCTGGGCGAGCCGGTCCAGGAACCCCACGGCGGCGTGATGTCCGGCTCGTCGCCGTAGCAACGTCCAGGTCTCGCCGACAACATGGTTCGAAGTGATCACCTTTGATCGCTGGTCGCGAGCCAACGCCGCCGCGTCGGTGTGATGCCGGTCGCGTCGTTCCTGTACCGCATACCAGAAGCTCGTGTCGGCGAACCTCATCGGCGGGGACCATACACCGCCGCATCGATGTCATCGACTGGCTCGTCGTCGCGCCAACCGATCATCGAGTCCCACGGGTCAGCCTCGGCGGCAGCTCCGCCGGACCCCACCGTCGCGGACAGGCACTCGCGAATAAGTTCAGCCTTCGACACGCCGCGGCGCGATGCCTCCCTGGCCGCGGCCTCGTCCAGGTGCTCATCCAAATGAATCTGCACGCGCCGCATGGCCCAATCATACACACGCTTGACGACGGACATACGCCACAAGCGACTGCCGATGAGCCGGCGCCACGTGGGATCACGCTCGGCCCGCGGCCTCGAGGAGGTCGTGGCGGGCGGTACGCAGGGCGACGGCCAACGCGCCCTCCAGCGAGGCGCGCTCGCCGAGCGAACTGATCTCCACACGCGGCGGGAACGGCGCGATCGCGCTCGCGGTGTCGCGGACGATCGGCAGCAGCATGGGATTGTGTCCTACTCCGCCGCCGAGCACGACGAGCGCGGGGTCGAACACGAGGCACGCGGACGCCACGGTGAGGCCGATCAGCTTGCCCTCGTCCTCGACCAGCTCGCACGCGGCCGGGTTCCCCGCCGCGGCCTGCGCGAATAGTTCTTCGACGCTGTCGGGCCGCGTTCCTGGCCAGTCCCGTCCCCGTACCTCGGCCAGCATGCGGTATCCGCCGGCCTCCGCTTCGAGCTGCGCACGACCGTGGCGCCGCTGCGCCGGCCCGAGCGTGAGGGGGAGGTGGGCTACCTCTCCGGCGGCGCCGTTGGCACCACGCACGAGCTTGCCGTTGTAGACGAGGCCCATGCCGATGCCGGCCCCGACGGAGATGAAGGCGAACGTGGGGACATCGCGCCCGAGCCCGGCCTGCTGCTCGCCGAGCGCGGCGAGGTTGACGTTGTTCTCGAGCGTAATCGGCGCACCCAGAGCGTCGCGCAGCGGCTCGAGCAGCTCGAACTCGTCGTCCTCGCCGATGTTGTACGCCTGGCTCACGCGATGGCTACGGGAGTGGACGACGCCGGGGATCGACACGCAGGCCCGGCGGAGCGGACCCGCCGCGTGACCCACCGCCGCCCGCGCGTCGGCCATCATGACGGCGGCCTGGTGCGTGACGGCGGAGGCGCCGCCCGACCGTGTCGCCTGCCGCCGCTCGTAGAGCCGCTCGCCCGCGAGGTCGGCCACGGCGACGCGAAGGTTCTCGCCGCCGATGTCGACGCCGACGACGAAGCCTGCTCCGCGCTCGATGGAGTAGTACGTCGCCACCCTGCCGGGTCGCCCGCGGCGTCGACCGGCCTCGCCGACGAGGCCCACGGCCACCAGCCGGCGGATGGCCTCGGAGACCGTCGGCTTCGAGAGCCCGGTGTGGTCGGCCAGCTCGGGGCGGGTGACCGCACCCTGCTCGAAGAGGGCGTGCAGGACCGCGCGCTCGCTCACCTCACGTCCTCTCGCCACCGTTCCCCTCCGACTGTCTCCGGTTGGTCGTGCACCTTGACGGTCCATGCGGCAAGGTGTAAATATTTCTTCGTTAAGCAATCTTACTAACAAACCTCCCGGGGTCGTCATGACGGATCAGCGTGCGACATACACAAGGAGGGGCTTCATCGGCTTCTCGATGGCGGCCGGCGCGGGGACGGCCCTCGCCGGCTGCGGCGGCGGTGCGGGCGGCGGTTCCGGGTCCGCTGCCTCGGGCAGCGTCAGCGCGCTCTTCATGAAGCAGGCTGGTTACAGCGCGAGCGACGTGAGGGGCATGACCGACGACTTCGAGAAGGCCAAGTCCAAGATCAACGTCAAGCCCACCTTCGTGGCCTACGAGGCGCTGCACGACAAGATCGTCGCCGCGGCACCCGCCGGGACGTACGACGTCGTGCTCATCGATGTCATCTGGCCGGCGGAGTTCGGTGCCAAGCACCTCGTGGAGGACGTGACGAAGAGGTTCCCGGCGTCCTGGAACCACGAGATCCTCGGCGGCGCGCTCAAGACCGCGAGGTACAAGAGCCGCTACTACGGCGTGCCGTGGATCCTCGACACGAAGTACTTCTTCTACAACACCGCGATGCTGAAGAAGGCCGGGGCGAGCGAGAAGCAGCTCGGGACGTGGGACGGTGTCCTCGAGGCGGCCCGCGCCGTCAAGAGGAAGGGGATCACCAAGTACCCACTGATCTGGAGCTGGTCCCAGGCCGAGGCGCTCATCTGTGACTACACCCAGCTGCTCGGCGCCTTCGGCGGAAGCTTCTTCGACGGCGCGGGCAAACCGGCCTTCAACACCGGCGGCGGGCGGAAGGCTCTCGAGTTCATGGTGAGCACGCTGCACGAGGGATTGTCGAACCCGAACTCCGTCGAGTCGCTCGAGGACGACGTGCTGAAGACGTTCTCGCAGGGGTCGGCTGCCTTCAACCTGAACTGGACCTTCCAGTGGGCCGGGGCGAACGACCCGAAGCAGAGTCACGTCGACGGCGACGTCGGGGTTCTCACCACGCCGCGCGGCCCAGGCGGCGACAACCCCGGCTGCAACGGCAGCATGGCGCTGTCGATCTCCTCGGGCAGTCAGAACAAGGACGCCGCCTGGAGCTACATCAAGTCGCTCACCAGCAAGAAGGAGCAGGACACCTACGCCAAGCACTCGCTGCCGATCTGGAAGTCGTCCTACGACTCGCCGGAGGTCGAGAAGACCTCGCCGGAGATGGTGAAGGTCGCGAAGAAGCAGCTCAACAACATGATCCTGCGTCCCCAGGTGCCCGCTTACAACGAGTTTTCGAAGGAGCTGCAGGTCGAGCTGCAAAACGCGCTGCTCGGCCGGAAGTCCCCGGGCAAGGCGCTCGACGACGCCGCGGCCAAGGGCAAGGAGATCCTGAGCGGGTCGTGATGACGCTCGACGCCGCCCGGGTGCGCGGCGCCGTACGCCCGCGGAGAGGACAGAGCGTCCGGGGTCAGACCCGGCTGGCCGTGCTGCTCCTGCTGCCCGCCGTTGTCGTCGTGTTCGGGATCGTCGTCTACCCGGCCGTACGGACCCTCTACACGTCGTTTTTCGCCGTCGACAGCCCGTTCCCCGGCGCGTACCCGTTCGTTGGCGTACACAACTACGTCGACATCCTGACCACGCGAGAGTTCTGGGCGACGGTGGGGCGCACCACGTACTTCACGATCGTGTCGACCGCGCTGGAGCTGCTGCTCGGGCTCGGCGTCGCGCTGCTGCTGAACGCCCCACTCAAGGCACGCTGGCTCTTCCGCGCGATCGTCGTCCTGCCGTGGGCGCTGCCGACGATCGTGAACGGGATGATGTGGCGCTGGATCCTCAACGCCCAGTACGGTGCGCTCAACGCCTTGCTGACCCAGCTGCACCTGATCGATCACTACCGGTCGTGGCTGGGCTCGCCGTTCCTCGCGCTGAACATGGTCATCCTGGCGGACGTGTGGAAGAACACCTCGCTCATCGCGTTCTTCCTGCTGGCCGGGCTGCAGACAATCCCGCGTGACCTTCACGAGGCGGCGCGGGTCGACGGGGCCGGCGTGTTCCGTGCGTTCCTGCGCGTCACGCTGCCGCTGCTCACCCCGACGATCGCGGTCGTGCTCGTGCTCCGCACGATCGAGGCGTTCAAGGTATTCGACATCATCTACATCATGACCCGCGGCGGGCCGGCGAACGGAACGCAGACGATCGCCTTCTACACCTACCTCCAGGCGTTCTCCGACCTTCGCTTCGGGTACGGGTCGGCGCTCGCGTACCTCATCGTGCTGGCGATCCTGATCCTCGCGTTGGTCTATCTCAGGCTGCTGCGGCAGGGCCAGATGGGGCCCGCGACATGAGGCCGAGCCGGCGCTACATCGTGTTCGTCCACGTGATGGCGACGATCGTCGCCGTGGTCGTGCTCGCGCCGTTCGCCTGGTTGGTGATCTCCAGCGTCGCCTCGCAAGGCGACCTGCTGGCCCGTCCTCTCCAGTGGATTCCCGCGCACCCCTCCCTCAGGCGATACGGCGACATCTTCCTCGGCTCCGGGACGAGCGCCGCGGGCGCCTTCCGTACCGCCCTGCTGAACAGCGTCACCGTCGCGGTAGTGACCGTCGCGATCGCGCTCACGGTGGGGACACTCGGCGCGTACGCCTACGCGCGGCTGCGCTTCCCGTTTCGCCGGACGACACTCATCGTCTTCCTGACGACCTACATGGTGCCGCCGATCGCGCTCGTGATCCCGATGTACCTGATCATGGCGCGCCTGCACCTGCTCGACACCAAGGCCGCGCTGATCGTCGTGTACTGCTCGTTCATCACGCCGTTCGTCCTGTGGATCATGAGCAACTTCTTCTCCACCCTGCCGCCCGACCTCGAGGACGCCGCACGGGTCGACGGCTGCACCCGGCTCGGCGCGATGCTGCGGGTGATGCTCCCGCTCGCCAAGCCGGGGCTGCTCGCCACACTGCTGTTCGGGTTCCTGCTGTGCTGGGACGAGTTCCTGTACGCGCTGATCTTCACCTCCAGCCTGCGGTCCAAGACCATCACCGTGGCGATCGCGGAGTTCAGCGGGCGACACTCCGTGGACTTCGGGCTCGTCGCGGCCGGCGGCATCCTCGCGGCGCTGCCCCCCGTGATCATCGCCGTGCTGTTCCAGCGATACCTGCTCGGCGGCTTGGCCGCCGGAGCGGTGAAGGGGTGAGTGGGGCGCGCGTGCGTGCGATCACGGTGGTCGGCAACATCCAGGCGGACGTCGTCGTGCGGCCGGGCGACGTGCTGCCGCCGCCCGGTGGCGACCTGCGGGTCGACGACATCGCGGTCCGCGCGGCCGGCGCCGCCGCCAACACCGCGCTCACGCTGCGGTCGCTGGGCGCGCCAGTACGCATGGTCGGCACGCTGGGCGACGACGACCTGGGTACCCACCTTCGGGCTGAGCTGGCGTCGCACGGCCTCGACGGTCAGGTGCTCGTACAGCCGGGTACCCGTACCGGCACGAGCGTCTGCTTCGAGGCACCCGACCGGGACCGCGCCTTCTTGACCTTCCTCGGCGGCCTGGAGGCGTTCACCGAGGACGTCGTACCGGACGACGCGCTGGCCGCCGATCTCGTCCTCCTCTGCGGGTACTTCTGCCTGCCCGCGCTGCGGGGCGAGCCCACCCGGCGGCTGCTGGAACGGGTGCACCACGCGGGTGGGACGACCCTGTTCGACTGCGGCTGGGACGTCGCGGACTGGCCGGCCTCGACCCTCCGCGAACTAGACGTCGTACTCCCGCTCGTCGATGTCTTCCTGCCCAACGCCGACGAGGTATGTGGGCTCTCGGGCGTACGCGACCCCCAGCGGGCGTCCGAGATGCTCCGTGACCGTTCTGGCGGCTGGGTCGTCACCAAGCTCGGCGCCGACGGGTGCGTCGCGGCTGGACCGGGCGCAGAGACGCTGGCGGTCCGCGCCCCACGGGTCGAGGTGTCGGATACGACCGGAGCCGGGGACGCGTTCAACGCGGGTGTGCTGCTGGGGTTGGCGGTCGGCCTCGGATGGGAGGGGGCGCTGCGGACCGCCGTGCGCGTGGCGAGCGAGGTCGTGTCGCGGCCGTCCCATGCCCGTTTTCCCGCGCGCGGCTGAGGCGTACGCGGACATCGGGCTCTCGTGTGTCTTCGGGAGCGGCCGTGGGATAACCTACTCATCGGTAACATCAGGTGCGCTCCCGGACAGCGGGAGGCGCTATCCCAGCGGCTAGGGTATGCCGAGTGAAGCCCGCCGGGCCGGCGCTCGGGCGGAAGGCGGGCCGAGGAGCATGTTCTCGATCACATCGCGCCCTTTCGGCTGGGTCGGTGTGGCGAAGCGCGTTGGGAGGTCGGTCGCCGACCATGGACATCGTGGTGTGTGTGAAGCAGGTTCCGGATACGTGGGCCGAGCGGAAGCTGACCGAGGAGGACAAGACCCTTGACCGGGCGGGTGTCGAGGGTGTGATCAACGAGTTGGATGAGTATGCGGTCGAGGAGGCGCTGCGGCTGAAGGAGGCCGGTGAGGGCAGTGCGGTGACTGTGCTCACGATGGGTCCGGAGCGGGCGTCGGAGTCGATCCGTAAGGCCTTGTCGATGGGAGCGGACAAGGCCGTGCATCTGGTCGATGAGGCGTTGCACGGGTCGGATGTGGCGCAGACGGCGTACGCGATGGGCCGGGTACTGCGTAGGGCGGGGTTCGACCTGGTGGTGTTGGGGTCGGAGTCGACGGACGCGCGGACGGCGGTGCTGGCGGCGATGCTGGCCGAGGAGCTGGGTGTGGCGCAGTTGAGCCTGGCGAACAAGGTCGAGGTCGACGGCGACACGGTGCGGGTACAGCGGGTGACCGACTACGGGTACGACCGGGTGGAGGCTGCCATGCCGGCGGTGATCTCGGTGGTGGAGAAGATCAACGAGCCGCGGTACCCGTCGTTCAAGGGGATCATGGCGGCGAAGAAGAAGCCGGTGGAGACGTTGGGTGTGGCGGACGCCGAGATCGATCCGGGACGTGTGGGGTTGGCGGCGGCGGCCACGGAGGTGGTCGACTTCGCGGCGCGGCCGCCGCGGGAGAAGGGCACGGTCGTCCCCGATGACGGTGACGGCGGGGTGAAGCTCGCTGATTTTCTGGCCGGGCAGAAGTTCATCTAGGAGAGGCGTCCACGCAGATGGCTGAGGTGCTGGTGCTCGTCGACCACGAGGGCGGCGAGCCTAAGAAGGTGACGTTGGAGCTGTTGACGTTGGCGCGCCGGTTCGGTGACCCGGCCGCGGTGTTCGTCGGCTCCGGGACGTCGAAGGCCAAGGAGCGGCTGGCTGCCTACGGCGCGGCGAAGGTGTACGTCGCGGGTGAGGAGTCGCTGGACGACTACGTCGTGGCGCCCAAGACCGAGGTGCTGGCGACGGTGGTGGAGCAGGCGTCCCCCGAGGCGGTGCTGGTGGCCTCGACGGGTGAGGGCCGGGAGGTCGGCGCCAGGCTGGCGGTCCGTGTCGGCGGGGGGATCATCACCGACGCCGTCGAGGTCGGCGAGGGCCTGGTGGCGGAGCAGTCGGCGTTCGGCGGCTCGATGATCGTCCAATCGCGGGTCAGGGCCGGGCTGCCGGTGATCGCGGTGCGGCCGAACTCCGTGTCGGCCGAGCTCGCCGACGCCCCCGCCGCCGCGGCCGAGGAGCAGGTCACCGTCGAGCTGCCGCAGACCGCCACGCTGGCGCGGGTGGTGGAGCGGGTGGTCCAGGAGCACAGCGAGCGGCCGGAGCTGTCCGAGGCGGCGATCGTCGTGTCCGGTGGGCGTGGGGTCGGCGGGTCCGACAACTTCGCGCTGATCGAGTCCCTGGCCGACGCGGTCGGCGGGGCGGTCGGCGCCTCTCGGGCGGCGACCGACGCCGGCTGGTACCCGCACCAGTTTCAGGTCGGGCAGACGGGCAAGACCGTCTCCCCGCAGCTGTACATGGCGATCGGGATCTCCGGCGCGATCCAGCACCGGGCCGGCATGCAGACCTCCAAGACCATCGCGGTCGTCAACAAAGACCCCGAGGCCCCGATCTTCGAGCTCGCCGACTTCGGCGTCGTCGGGGACCTGTTCAACGTCGTCCCCCAGCTCGTCGACGAGATCACCAAACGCAAGGCCTGAGCACAGCGCCCCGTAACGCGACATAGGATCTCCTCGCAACGTAGGCGTCGGGGCAGAAGGGGTGAGCCGTCAGCGGCGCGTTCTCCGGGAAGGAGCGTCGCGATCGTCGCCGTCGCCCCGTCATGGGAGGTAGGCAGTGGGAAGTGCGCCGAGTTCCGCGCTGGACGCGGCGGGGTATGTCGGCGTGTCTCCGCGGTTGTGGCCCGCGCGTCAGGTGCAGTGGGCCGCGTCCGCGGTTCCTGTGACGGCCGGCGGCACCGTGGCCGGGTGGCTGACCGTGGGTACCCCGCTCGGGGCCGGGCTGCTGGTCGGACTCGTGATCGTCAGTGGCCTGTGGTGGCGAGGACTGAGAGGCCGTTACCGGTCCTGGGGGTACCAGGAGCGCGAGGACGATCTACTGGTGCGCCGCGGGATCATCTTTCGCCGGCTGTCTGTCGTCCCGTACGGGCGAATGCAGTTCGTCGACGTCACCGCCGGTCCGGTGGAGCGATGGTTCGGGTTGGCGACGGTCCAGCTGCACACCGCGGCGGCGGCGACCGACGCGCGAATACCGGGCCTGGCGAGCCAGGAGGCGCAGCGGCTGCGTGACCGGTTGGCGTCGCTCGGTGAGGCGCGCGCGGCCGGGCTATGAGGGACAACACTGTGCGCGACGTCGAGACCGGAGTCCCCTCGACCGGCCGCCCCGCCGTACCGATGGACAGCTGGTCCCGGTTGCATCCGCTGTCGCCGGTGGTGCGATTCGGGCGTGCGCTGTTCGTGGTCGTGGTCGTGGTGGTACCGCGGCTGGCGACGAGTCCGGACCCGGCGTCGAGCTGGGTCGACATCGGTGTTCTCGCCGTGACCGTCGTCGCCAGCGTCGTGTACTGGCTGGTGACCCGGTGGCGGGTACACGGTTCTGAGCTGCAGATCGAGACCGGGTTGGTACGCCGGCAGTCGATCCGCGTCCCGCTGAGCCGGATTCAGGCCGTCGACGTGGTCCAGCCGCTGGTCGGGCGGTGGCTTGGCCTGGCGGAGGTCCGCGTGGAGGTGGCGGGCCGGGGTTCGGGGCGCGGTCGGCTGGCCTATTTGACCCATGAGCACGCTACGGAGGTGCGTGCACGCCTGCTGGCGCTCGCTCACGGCCTGTCGGAGGAGACGCCCGCGTCGCCGGAGCGGCGGGTACTGACCATGGACAACGGCCGACTGGTCGCCGCCACCGCGCTCGGCGGCCCGACCGTGGTCGCCGCGCTGCTGGTCGTGGCCGGCGTCGTCAGCGCGGCGCTGAACCCCGCGGCCTTCGCGGCCCTGCTGGGCTCATTCGTGCCGGTACTGATTGTCGTGGGGACGATACCGGCCCGCCGTGTCGTCGCCGAGTTCGGGCTTGTCGTGGCCGAGGCCGGGGACGGTCTGCGGGTACGCAGCGGTTTGCTGCAGACTCGCGCCGAGACCATCCCCTATGGTCGCGTGCAAGCCGTCCGGTGGGTCCAGCCACCGCTGTGGCGCCCGTTCGGCTGGTGTCGGCTCGAGGTTGACGTGGCCCGGCAGCAGTCCGGCCGCCGTGGCTCGGAGGACCGCAGCGCGAAGGTGACGTGTGCCCTGCTGCCGGCCGGCTCACCGGGCGAGGCCGTGTGGCTGCTGAGCCGGGTGCTTCCCGAGGCGCAGGCGACACCTCCGCCGGAGTCGCGTCCCCCGCGGCGCGCGGCCGTCAAGGCGCCGCTGTCGGCGTGGGCGCTGCGGGCCTGGCACGACTCGCGCTACATCGCCGCCCGTACCGGCCGGCTGTGGCTGATCACGGTGCTCGTTCCGATGGCGAAGGCGCAGAGCTTCCGCTACGTCCAAGGCCCCGTCCAGCGTCGGCTGGGGCTGGCGACGGTGCACGTCGACACAGCGGGGCGCAACTGGCGTGCGGTTGCCCGTTGCCGCGACGCCGGCGAGGCCGACACGTTGCTCGAGCGACTACCCGAACTCGCGCGCGCCGCCCGGCGTGCCCCGCCGCCGGCTGCCGATACGTCCGAGGTCGCCCGCGACTAGCTCGAAGCGCTCGGCGAGGGTGCGGACGGAGGGGGTGTCACCGAACGGCGCGAGCCCGCGGCGCAGGTCCCGCAGCGTGGCTGTGACCCGCTGTGAGCTGACCTGCGTCGCCAAAGTGAGGGCGCTATCGGCCTGGTGGCAGGCCGCCTCGACGTCGCCCTCCCGCAGGAAGGCCTCGGCGAGGAGAGCGAGGTGGACAGCGCGGTCGCGCACGAATGTCGGCCCGTGGCCGGCGGCCGCCCGCTCCAGGGCGGGGCGCGCGGCCGAGTCGCCCAGGCGCAGCAGGCACGCTCCGGTGAATGCCTCACCTTGGGCGTCGCTGAGCCAGTACAGCCACGGTGGACGGTCTCCCGTGCCGGGCACGCGTTCGGTCGCCGCTAGCGCTTGCCTGCACGGCGACGCCTCGCCCGCGGCCGCGTGAGCCTGAGCGAGCCGGAAATCGAGCATCGCCCGGATGGCGGGTGAGCCCGAGCGCCTAGCGCCGTCGCGGGCGGTGACGGCGAGGCGGGTCGCCTCACGCGGGTCGCCGACCTGTGCGAGCTGGTAGCTCATCGACGCCAACACGTACGCGCCGAGTGGGCCGTCGCCAGCCGCGTGGGCGGCGTGGAGCGCGGCGACATAGTAGCGCTGGCCGGCTCCGTGGAAGCCGGCGTCGACCGAAACCCACCCGGCGAGCTGTGCGAGATCCGCGGTCGCGATCAGCAGGCGGCGCTCGGTCGGTGCGGTGTAGGTCCCTTGCCGGAGCAGGGCGAAGGCGAGGCGTAGCTCCTCGTCGGCGAGCGCACGCAGGCCGCCCCCACCGAGCACGTCGTCGAGCCTGCGCAGGCGGGCCACCCGGCTCTCGAGCCAACCAACCACGCGTCGGTCGACACCGCGCCCGCCGAGGGCTCCCCGCAGGCGCTCCGGCTCCATCACCAGCCACTCACACCCAACCGCCGCCAGCGGAACCCCGCTCAGGCCGGGGAAGCCGCGAGAGTCGTCCCGCGCACGGTCGGCGGCGTCGGCGACGGCCTGCAGGCTCCCCTCGCGCGACCACGCGAAGGCGAGGGGAACGTCGCCCCACGCAGGCAGCCAGAGTGGCCACGGATGG
Organism: Streptosporangiaceae bacterium; assembly: GCA_050699055.1. Classification (GTDB taxonomy): domain Bacteria; phylum Actinomycetota; class Actinomycetes; order Streptosporangiales; family JBOHCT01; genus JBOHCT01. The sequence goes on from JBOHCT010000010.1 coordinate 26,482, forward strand.
AGCCGCACGATCTCGCCCGGGACATCGAAGAGCTCCGCGAGCAGGAACTGGGTCGCGCGGTCGGGGGTGGCGTCATGGTGCTCCCACCGCCACACGCGGTTCTTGGTCGTCGCGAGGTTGATCTCTTTTGCCCCCGCGAGCCGGCGGAGGGCCTCGGCGAGGTCGTGCTGGGACCAACCCCGCTCCGCCCGGGCGTAGGAGAGTGGGTGGCCGAAGACACCTGAGCGGCCCCATGGACGGCTCTGACCAGAGAGGTCGCGAGGCATTGACGTGTCCTTTCCCCCGTGACGGCCAGCGACGCGGCCAAATGTAACGGCTCTTACCGACAAAAGTCGCCCCAGCTCTCCCGGGGACACCGCGGGGACACTAAGAGGAACCTATGAGGAATCTTCCGTCCGACCAGCTTCGGGCGCTTCGCTTTTTCCCGTACGTCGCAGACGCCTGGCGCGTCGACACGGAAGGGAAACCGATGGACTTCACCGCGTTGCCCGGATGGATGCGGGATATCGCGTATGATCGACTCACTCACTGGATACACGTCTACACACGTCTCGGTTGGCGCCTCGCTCTTGGCAGCCACCCACTGGGCGAGGGGTGTTCGTGTGGCCGGAGCCACTGCCCAGCGCCTGGCGCCCACCCCGTCACCCCCGAGTCCTCGGGCAGGGCGGAGCTCATCTCATGGGCTCGTCGCCGTCCGCAGGCCAACCTGCTGCTCGCCACGGGGGCGGCGGTCTGCGCTTTCGAGATATCCACCGCCAGGGCCGGGCCGGTTCTCACCCGTCTTCCGCCGGGGCCTGTCGTCAGGGCGGGCCGGTCGTACATCGTCTTCGCCCGGGGCGACCATCCCGCGCCGCGCGCGAAAGCCGCGTGGCGCACCGAGGGTGACCATGTGCTGGTCCCGCCGTCTGTGCTGCCGACAGGTCATACGGCGAGTTGGGTGCGAGACCCGCTTCTCCCCATTCCTGATGGGGCCCTCGTGGCCGCCAGCATATTCGGGTAGCCCTGACGTGGGAACACTCCTACGAAAACTGTGGAAAAGTTCCTAGGGAGAGCCGGATCTGTGGATAACTACGGGTTGTGGAAAATGGTGTTCCCGATCTGTGCGCGAATATCCGGGAGAGGCGTACGTCGATATCTCGGCATCACCACCCATTCCCGCGATCTGGCCAGTGGTGACCGGACCGGCGCCGTCGTACCGCCCGCGACAGGACACCGCGCTGCTCACGCATCAGGTGGAGCCGCCGCGGCCCACCGCCGCGCGCTGGGGGAGATGGATACCCTTGGGGCCGATGGCTTATCTCGACCACGCCGCCACGACTCCGATGTTCCCGGAGGCCATCGCCGCGATGAGCCGGGAGCTGGGGCGGCTCGGCAACCCGTCATCGCTGCACGCGCCGGGGCGGGAGGCGCGTCGTGTCGTTGAGGAGGCACGGGAGGCGATCGCCGACGCACTCGTCGCCCGCCCGAGCGAAGTGATCTTCACCGGGAGCGGGACCGAGGCGGACAACCTCGCGATCAAGGGCCTCTACTGGGCGCGGCGGACCGAGGATCCAGAACGCAGGCGGGTGCTCGTCGGAGCAGCCGAACACCATGCGGTCCTCGACGCCGCGGACTGGCTCGGCTCACACGAAGACGCCCAGGTGGAGCTGCTGCCCGTGGACCCGCTCGGCCGGGTCCAACCCGACGTTCTCGACGAGGCGATCGGTCGGGCGCCGGAGACGGTGGCGCTGGTCAGCGTCATGTGGGCCAACAACGAAGTCGGCACCGTACAGCCGATCCGCGAGCTGGCCGCGGTCGCCCATGCGTACGACGTGCCCCTGCACAGCGATGCGGTACAGACCGTCGCCCAGCTGCCAGTCGACTTCTCGGCCGGCGGCGTCGACGCGCTGGCCCTGGCCGGACACAAGCTGGGCGGCCCCCTGGGCGTGGGGGCGCTCGTCCTGTCGCGCGGCCTCGAGCCGGTCCCCGTACTGCACGGCGGAGGGCAGGAACGCGACGTTCGTTCCGGCACACTCGACACCCCGTCCATCGCCGGCCTAGCGGCGGCGGTCCGGATCGCGGTCGACAGGCGGCCGACCGAGGCCGACCGTCTCACCGCGCTGCGTGACGACCTGATCCGGCGGATGCGAGGGGTGGTGCCGGATGCTGTCCTGTTCGGCGACCCAGGGCCGGGCGCCGAACGGCGGCTCCCTGGCAACGCCCACTTCTCCTTCCCCGGCTGTGAGGGTGACTCGCTGCTGCTGCTCCTCGACGCCCGTGGCATCGCGTGCTCGACAGGGTCGGCGTGTACGGCCGGGGTGCCCAGGCCGAGCCACGTAGTCCTCGCCATGGGCGCCGACATCGATCGCGCCCGCGGCTCGCTGCGGTTCTCGCTCGGCCACACCTCCACGCAGGCCGACGTCGACGCCCTCGCCGAGGCCATCGGCCCCGCCGTCGAGCGCGCGCGTCACGCAGGGCTTGTCGGCAGCCGAGGGGGAAGCTGACGATGCGTGTGCTCGCCGCCATGTCGGGCGGGGTCGACTCCGCGGTCGCGGCCGCGCGGGCGGCCCGTGCCGGCCACGACGTCACCGGCGTCCACCTCGCACTCTCGGCCAACCCCCGGTCGTACCGTTCCGGTGCCCGCGGCTGCTGCACGCTCGAGGACGCACGGGACGCGCGGCGTGCGGCCGATGTGACAGGCATTCCCTTTTACGTGTGGGACCTGGCGGAGCGCTTCCACGACGACGTCGTAGAGGACTTCGTCCGGGAGTACGCGGCGGGGCACACGCCCAACCCTTGCGTGCGCTGCAACGAGCGGATCAAGTTCGCCGCTGTACTGGACAAGGCCGTCGCCCTCGGTTTCGACGCGGTCTGCACCGGCCATCATGCGCGGCTCGTCGACGGTGTGCTCAGACGCAGCGTCGACCCAGGGAAGGACCAGTCGTACGTTCTCGCGGTGCTGCGGCCCGACCAGCTCGCCCGGGCGATGTTCCCGATCGGCGACTCGACCAAGGCCGAGGTGCGCACGGAAGCGGCCGGCCGTGGGCTCGCGGTGGCCGACAAGCCGGACAGCCACGACGTGTGCTTCGTTCCGAGCGGCGACACGGCCGGCTTCCTGGCCGAGCGGCTCGGGCACAGGCCCGGCCCTGTCGTCGACCCGGACGGCGAGGTCCTCGGCACCCACGACGGCGCGTATGCCTTCACGGTCGGCCAGCGGCGCGGCCTGGGTCTCGGGGCCACCTCTGACGGGCGGCCGCGGTACGTACTCGACGTCGCCCCGCGTACCAACACGATTACCGTCGGGCCGGCGCAGGCGCTCGAGGTCGACGAGGTCGTCGGTGGTCCTCCCGTCTGGTCGGGCGGCGCGGCGCCGGTGGCGGAGCGCGAGTGTCTCGTCCAGCTCCGCGCCCATGGTCCGCCCATCCCATGCCGCGCGGGTCTCGACGGCGACGAGCTGCGTATCCGCCTGCACGAACCCGCTCGGGGCGTGGCGAAGGGTCAGACTGCCGTGCTGTACGACGGCGACCGCGTCCTGGGGTCCGCCACAGTTACGGCCACGGCGCGTCGAACGTGAGCCCGGTGCAGGGCAGACGTTCAGCCGGCCTAGTGCCCGGCCCCGGAGCCGAACGTGGACACGTTCGACGAACACTCGCGGAGGGGAAGCCAGCACGGTGAAGTACGGCATCACGACGTTTCCGACCGATGAGGGCATCCGGGCCGACGATCTCGCCCGTGCCGTCGAACGACGCGGCTTCGAGTCGCTGTTCGTCTCTGAGCACTCGCACATCCCCGCGAGCCGACAGAGCCCTTACCCGGCCGGGGGCGAGCTGCCCCGCAGGTACTACCGCACGCTCGACCCGTTCGTGGCCCTCACGGCTGCGGCGGCCGTGACGGAGCGGCTCGTCGTCGGTACCGGCGTGTGCCTGCTCATCCAGCGGGACCCGATCCACACCGCGAAGGAGGTCGCGTCCCTCGACCTGCTCTCTGGCGGGCGTTTCGTCTTCGGCATCGGCGCCGGCTGGAACCGGGAGGAGATGGCGGACCACGGCACCGACCCCGCGAGACGTATGACGTTGCTGCGCGAGCGTGTCCTCGCGATGAAGGAGCTGTGGACCCAGGACGAGGCGGAGTACCACGGCAGCTTCGTGGACTTCGCGCCCACCTACTTCTGGCCCAAACCCGTCCAGCGCCCATATCCACCGGTCCTCGTCGGCGGTGGCGGACCTACGGTCCTCGACCGCGTCCTCGGCTACGGCGACGGATGGTTTCCCAATCCCGGTGGCGGACCCGCGGACTCCGTCGCCGACAAGATCGCCGAGCTGCGCCGCCGCGCGGACGAGAAGGGGCGTGCGGTCTCCGTCACTATCTTCGGCGCCCGGCCGGAGCGCGGCGAGGTCGAACAATACGCTGAACTCGGTGTCGAGCGGTGCCTTTTCCTCGTCCCGCCCCTACCGACCGACGACACGATGCGGCGTCTCGACACGCTCGCGAGTCTCGCCGGGAGGTGACCGTGGGGGATCCGACGTTCCCGTGGCCGCCAGGCAGTGCGACGGGTACCGGCGCGTACCCGGGTGGCGACGTCCGAGAGGCATTGCGGGTCGTCCTAGGCGAGCTGCCGGACCTGCCGCACCTTCCCGAGCTGCCCGCCCGAGGGACGGCCGCCGAGCCCCTCGGGCGTACGGCCGCGTTGCTCGTCGACCTGCCGGTCGAGCTGTTGCCCTCCGGTTGGCGGCTCGCGGAGCGCCCGGGCCACGACCTCGTCGTGGCGCGTGACCTCCTCGCCGGAGACCTCGACGTCCTGGAGGAGCTCGCTGGCGCCTACGCCGGCCCGTTCAAGATCCAGGCGGCCGGTCCTTGGACCTTGGCGTCCGGTGTGGAGCTGCGGCGCGGCGACAAGATGCTCGCCGATGGCGGCGCCGTCCGCGACCTCGTCGCCTCGCTCGCCGAGGGCCTCGCGGGCCACGTCGCCGACGTTCGCCGGCGCGTTCCCGGTGCGGACGTCGTACTGCAGCTCGACGAACCCGCGCTGCCCCGTATCCTTGCCGGCCGCGTGCCGTCGGCGAGCGGGCTGCGCGCTCTCCGGGCCGTCGAGGAGACCGAGGCGGCTGCCCAGCTCGTCCGTGTGGTCGAGGCGGTCAGCTCTGTCCCCGCCTGCTGCGCCATCCACTGCTGCGCTCGCGACGCCCCGGTCGGCCTGTTCAACGAGGTGGGTGTCCGGGCGATCTCCGTCGACACCGGCGTGTTGTCGACCGCGAGCGACGACGCTCTGGGCGCGGCGCTGGAGGCCGGCCTCGGCCTGTTTCTCGGCGTTGTCCCGAGCGACGGGCTCGTCACCGACGCTGGGCTGCCCACCGCGGGGGAGGCGGCGGACACCGCACGCGGCCTGTTGCGGCGGCTCGGACTCGCCTCCGATGAGGTCGCCGCCTCGGTCGTGCTCACCCCGGGGTGTGGGCTCGCGGCAGCGTCGCCGTCGTACGCCCGGGCCGCGATCGCCCGCTGTCGCGAGGCGGCCCGCCTGCTCGCCGCGTAACCGTGTTGGCGCACCGCACCAACCGGTCGTGTCGGTGGACACGGGTAGGTTCGCAGGTGATGGCCTTCGAGCGGGAGCGGAGGTAGGCGAGTGGCCGACAACCAGGTCGAGGCAGGACCGGCCGAAGCGGGCGCGGCCGAGGAGGCACCGGCCGATGTACGGAAGCGCCACGGCGAACTCTGCCAGGAGATCGACGACCACAACTACCGCTACCACGTGCTCGACGCGCCGATCGTGAGCGACGCGGAGTACGACGCGCTCATGCGGGAGCTCCAGGAGATCGAGGAGACGTACCCGCAGCTGCGCACGCCCGACTCGCCCACCCAGCGGGTCGGCGCCCCGATCAGCACGCTCTTCACCCCCGTCGACCACCTCGAGCGCCTGCTCAGCCTCGACAACGCCTTCAGCGACGAGGAGCTGGCCGCGTGGGTCACCCGCGTCGAGCGGGAGGTCGGCACGGTCGCCGCGTTCCTGTGCGAGCCCAAGATCGACGGCCTGGCCGTCTCCCTCGTCTACGAGAACGGTCGGCTGCTCCGCGGTGCCACCCGCGGGGACGGGCGGACAGGGGAGGACATCACCCCGAACATCCGCACCATCGAGCAGATCCCGGACCGCCTGAAAGACGGGGACGCGCGCGCACCGATCCCCGACGTGCTCGAGCTGCGCGGGGAGGTCTACCTGCCGCTCGCGGAGTTCGGTGAGCTGAACGACGGGCTCGCGGAGGAAGGCAAGCCGACGTTCGCCAACCCGCGCAACGCGGCCGCCGGCTCGCTGCGCCAGAAGGATCCTCGCGTCACCGCCTCGCGTCCGCTGCGCATGATGATCCACGGGGTGGGCGCCCGGCGCGGCTTCGACCCCAAGGCGCAGTCGGAGTCGTACGAGACCCTGCGCGGCTGGGGTCTGCCGGTGATGCCGCGCTACGAGGTCTGTCATGACCTCGACGGTGTGCGGGCGTACATCCGGTACTACGACGAGCACCGGCACGACGTCGAGCACGAGATCGACGGGGTCGTGACCAAGGTCGACCAGCTGTCGCTGCAGCGTCAGCTCGGCGCCACGAGCCGTGCCCCCCGGTGGGCGATCGCGTACAAGTATCCTCCGGAGGAGGTCAACACCACGCTCCTCGACATTCAGGTCAGCGTCGGGCGTACCGGCCGGGTCACGCCGTTCGCCACGACCGAGCCGGTCCATGTCAGCGGCTCCACCGTGGCGCGGGCCACCCTGCACAACGAGAACGAGGTGAAGCGTAAGGGTGTGCTGATCGGCGACACCGTCGTCCTCCGCAAGGCCGGGGACGTGATTCCCGAGATCGTGAAGCCGGTGACGGAGCTGCGCACCGGCGCGGAGCGGGAGTTCGTCTTCCCCTCCCACTGCCCGGAGTGCGGCACCCGGCTCGAACGGGACGAGAGCGAGGTCGACTGGCGCTGTCCCAACACCCGCTCCTGCCCCGCCCAGCTACGCGAGCGGATCTTCTTCGTGGCCGGCCGCGGCGCTTTCGATATCGAGACCCTCGGCTACGAAGCCGTCGTGGCCCTGCTCGACGCCGGGCTGCTCACGGACGAGGGGGACCTGTTTCTGCTGGATGAGGACGCCCTTGCGAGCTGCCCGTTCTTCGTCCGCAAGGGGGGCGGGCTCACCGCGAACGCCGGCAAGCTCATGGGCAACCTCAAAGAGGCCAAGCAGCGGCCGCTGTGGCGCGTCCTCGTGGCGCTGTCAATCCGCCACGTCGGGCCGACCGCCGCCCAGGCACTCGCGCGTGAGTTTCGTGCGCTCGATCGGATCGCGGAGGCGTCGGAGGAACGGCTCGCCGACGTCGAAGGCGTCGGGCCGACGATCGCCCGCTCGGTGCGCGAGTGGTTCGCCGTGGACTGGCACCGCGAGGTCGTCGACAAGTGGCGCCGGGCGGGGGTACGGATGGGGGAGGAGACCGCCGCCGCTCCGCGCACGCTCGAGGGCGTGACCGTCGTGATCACCGGCTCTCTCGACCAGTTCAGCAGAGACTCGGCGGCGGAGGCGGTTCAGGACAGAGGAGGGCGTGCGGCCAGCTCCGTCTCCAAGAAGACCTATTTCGTCGTCGTCGGCGAGAATCCCGGCTCGAAGTACGACACGGCCGTGCGACTGGGTGTGCCTGTGCTCGACGAGGAGGGCTTCGGCGTGCTCCTGGAGCGGGGGCCGGACGCCGCGTCCGGCGCGGCGAGGCGTACCAAGGAGTAGCAGCCCGTCCTAACGGTCTGTTATCCGTCTGTGCGTTCGACTAGTCACAACGCGTAAAGGCTCGTACGCTCCCGGGCAGCAGGTGCGCACACCGCGCTCACTCGGGGGGACGATGCGAGAGGGACTGCGACCGGGTAGGGAGACCCGCGATGCCGCACGCCCGGGGTCGCGGCTGTGGACCTACCTCACCGTCGTCATCCTCGCCGGGGTCGCGGTCCTGGTCATCACCCTGCTCGGGCTCGACGGCGGCGATCTTCGGATCCTCGTCGCCGAGCCGGTGTTCTGGATCGTCGCCGGGTTGATCGTGTTCGGCGAGCTGCGCGCGATCGTACTGCCGGGCTGGCGCGACGAGGACGCCGTGCGTACGTCGGGGATGTTCACGTTCGCCGTCCTCCTGTACGTCGGGTTGCCCGTCGCGATCGCACTGCAGACGCTCGCGACGGTCGTCATGGGCGTCGCGACCCGCAAGTCGCCCTTCCGCACCGTCTTCAACGTCGGGCAGTACGCGCTGAGCTTCGGTGCGGCGGGAATGGTCCTGCACCTCGCCGGTATCCACCCGAGCCCGTCGGACCCCTGGGTGGTCGAGGGCGGTCAACTCGTCGTCGTCGCCCTCGCGGCGGGCGCGTACTTCGTCGCCAACGACGGGCTCGTCGGGGCGGCGGTCGCCCTGCTGGAACGCCAGCCGATCCTGGCCACGCTCCGGGCCGACCTCGGCTTCCAAGTCGTCGCGAACCTCGCGTTGCTCGGGCTCTCGCCGCTCGTCGTGTTGGCCATGGACCGGTCCGGAGCGCTGTTGCCGCTCTTCGTGCTCCCCCTGATGGCCATGTACCTGAACGCGTCGGTGTCCATGCGCCGCGAGCATCAGGCGCTGCACGACGAGCTTACGGGGCTGCCCAACCGAAAGTTCCTGATCCGGCGGACCGGTGAGGTCCTCTCCGAGGCCGGGCGCGACGGCAGGGTCGTGGGGCTGCTGCTGTTGGATTTGGACCGGTTCAAAGAGGTCAACGACACCCTCGGCCATCCGGTCGGTGACAGGCTGCTGTGCCTCATCGGTGCGCGGCTCGAGCACAGCATCCATCCGGGCGACGTGGTCGGAAGGCTCGGCGGCGACGAGTTCGCGGTCCTGCTGCCGGGCGTGCGGGGCGCCGTCGCGGCGCGGGAGGCGGCGCGCAGGCTACGTGCCGCGGTGAGCGAGCCGTTCCGTCTCGAGGGCATGCTGTTCGACCTCGAGGCGAGCATCGGCATCGCGTTGTACCCCGACCATGCCCCGGAGTTCGAGTCGCTCCTGCAGCGCGCCGACGTCGCCATGTACCTCGCCAAGGAGGCTCGGTCCGGTGTGGAGGTCTACGACGTCGACAAGGACCGCAATTCCCCGGCCCGTCTCGGTCTGCTCGGCGAGCTGCGGAGGGGCCTCGATCGCGGCGAGTTCGAGCTGCATTACCAGCCGAAGGTGTCACTCGCCGGGGGTGCGGTCGTCGGGCTCGAAGGTCTGATCCGCTGGCGGCACCCGAGGCGGGGGCTCGTGCCACCCGACGAGTTCATCCCGCTCGCCGAGCAGTCGTATCTGATGGGCGACCTCACCCGTTACGTTGTCGAGACCGCGCTCGCCCAGCTGGCGCAGTGGTGGGACATCGGGTACCAGGTGCCTGTGGCCGTCAACATCTCCGCTCGCGACCTCATGGACTCCGGCCTCGCGGACGTGATCGCCGCCGGGCTCGTTCGTCACGACGTTCCCGCCGAGGCGCTGCAGATGGAAGTGACCGAACGCATTCTCATGACGGAGCCGGCGCACGCGGCGGAGACGATCGCGGCGCTTGCGGAGCTCGGAGTGCCGCTCAGCCTGGACGATTTCGGTACCGGCTACTCGTCGCTGGTCCATCTGAAGCGCCTTCCTGTGCAGGAGCTCAAGGTCGACGCGTCGTTCGTCCGCCGGATGGCCGACGACGCCGACGACGCCGTGATCGTACGGTCGATCATCGACCTCGCGCGGGCCCTCGGGCTGCGCTCGGTGGCTGAGGGGGTGGAGACCGCCGAGATCCTGGAGGGACTGCGGGATATGCGGTGCGACGCGGCGCAGGGCTGGCACCTGAGCTACCCGATGGATTCCGGCACGGCGACGCGTTGGCTCGCTGACGCGTTCCGCGCCGCGAGCTCGGTACGCGCCCTTCGCGGGGTCGAGACCGGCTGAGCCCGCCTACGGGCGAGCCGTCAGGGTGTGCGCGGCGCTTCCGCGTGGGGAGGCTGACAGCTTCCGGGACAGCGAGAGGCGCTCATTCGTCAGCTCGCATCCGCGCGGGGCCCATAAGATGGCGTCGAACAGGCGACACCTAGGACGGTTCGGTTTCCCATGCCCGCCATCACACGTGACGAGGTCGCCCACCTCGCGAAGCTCGCCCGGCTCGGGCTGTCGGACGAGGAGCTGGACCACCTCGCACCCCAGCTGGACGTGATCATCTCCTCGGTGGCGCGGGTGCGCGAGGTCGCCGCCCCCGACATCCCGCCGACATCCCACCCGCTGCCGCTGACCAATGTCTTTCGAAGTGACGAACAACGATCGGGTCTCACCTCGGAGGAGGCGCTCGCCGGGGCACCCGCGGTCGAGGACCAGCGCTTCCGCGTTCCTCGCATCCTGGAGGAGGGGAGTGCGACCGATGACGGCTGACCTCACGCGATTGACCGCGACAGACCTGGCCGCCGCGGTCGCGTCGGGCGAGGCCTCCGCCGAGGACGTCACGCGGGCCCATCTCGATCGGGTCGCCGTGATCGACGACAAGGTGCGCGCCTTCCTCCATGTCGATGCCGAGGCTGCCCTGGAAACCGCGCGGGCCGTCGACGGCCGGCGCGTGCGCGGTGAGCGTCTCGGCCGCCTCGCCGGCGTTCCGCTGGCGCTCAAGGACGTTCTCACGACGACGGGCGTGCCGACGACGTGCGGCTCGCGCATCCTTGACGGCTGGCTGCCGCCGTACGACGCGACTGTCGTGCGGCGGCTCCGCGAGGCGGGCGTCGTGATCCTCGGCAAGACCAACATGGACGAGTTCGCCATGGGATCGTCGACGGAGAACTCCGCGTATGGCCCGACTCACAATCCCTGGGCCCTCGGTCGCATCCCCGGCGGCTCCTCTGGCGGGTCCGCCGCCGCCGTGACGGCGTACGAGGCACCGCTCGCCGTCGGCACCGACACCGGCGGCTCGATTCGCCAGCCCGCCGCCGTCTGTGGGCTCGTGGGCGCCAAGCCCACGTACGGCGGCGTGTCACGTTACGGACTCGTGGCGTTCGCGTCATCACTCGACCAGGCGGGACCGCTCGCCCGTACCGTCCTCGACGCGGCGCTGCTGCACGCCGCCATCGCCGGCCACGACCCGGCCGACTCCACCTCCATCGACGCGCCCGTTCCGCCGGTCGTCGAGGCGGCACGGCAGCCCGACGTCGCGGGTCTGCGGGTCGGGGTGGTCAGGGAGTTCTCCGGCGAGGGCTACCAGCCCGGGGTGGAGCAGCGCTTCCGGGAGGGAGTCGAGCTGCTCGAGTCGCTCGGCGCGAAGGTCGCGGAGGTGTCCTGCCCCCACTTCACCTACGCCCTCCCCGCCTACTACCTCATCTCGCCGAGCGAGGCGTCGTCCAACCTCGCGCGCTTCGACGCCATGCGTTACGGCCTCAGGGTCGGTGACGACGGCGCGTCGACCGCCGAGGAGGTGATGACCCGTACCCGCGGCGAAGGGTTCGGCGACGAGGTCAAGCGCCGCATCATGCTCGGCACGTACGCGCTGTCCAGCGGCTACTACGACGCCTATTACGGCTCGGCGCAGAAGGTCCGCACGCTGATCTGCCGAGACTTCGACAGCGCCTTCGAGGGGGTCGACGTGCTGGTGTCGCCGACGACCCCGACAACGGCGTTCCCGATCGGGGAACGGGTCGACGACCCGATGGCGATGTACCTCGCCGACCTCTGCACCATTCCCTCCGACCTGGCCGGCAACGCGGCGTTGTCGGTGCCGTGCGGGCTCGCGCCCGAGGACAACCTGCCGGTCGGCTTTCAAATCATGGCGCCGGTGCTGGCCGACGACCGGATGTACCGCGTCGCCGCCGCCCTCGAGGCCGCGTTCACCGACCGCCTGGGCCACCCGCTGCTGGAGGAGGCGCCCTCGCTATGACCACAGCATTCCCCGGAGGCCTCCTCCGTTCCGCTCCTCACTCGCTAACACTCGCTGCGATGCTCGCTTCGGAGGTCTCCTCGTGACCAAAACGGCGGCTCCGACCGCCCTCGTACCGTACGACGAGGCGGTGAGGAGGTACGCGGCCGTCTTCGGCGTGGAGACACATGTCGAGCTCGGCACCCGCTCGAAGATGTTCTGCGGCTGCCCGACGGGGTTCGGCGCGGCCGCGAACACCCATGTGTGCCCGGTCTGCCTGGGCCTGCCCGGCTCCCTGCCGGTGATCAACGAGGCCGCTATCGAGTACACGATGCTGATCGGCCTGGCACTGCACTGCGAGATCGCCGAGTGGTGCCGCTTCGCCAGGAAGAACTACTTCTACCCCGACATGCCGAAGAACTTCCAGATCTCGCAGTACGACGAGCCGCTCTGTACCGACGGCTGGATCGACGTCACTGTGGACGACGCCGCGGAAGGTGCGCAGACGTTTCGCGTCGGCATCGAGCGGGTGCATCTGGAGGAGGACACAGGAAAGTCGATGCACGTCGGCGGCGCCGGCCGCATCCACGGCGCCGACCACTCCCTGGTCGACTACAACCGGGCCGGCATCCCGCTCGTCGAGGTCGTCACCAAACCGGTCCCGGAGGCGGGCGCACGCGCCCCCCAGGTCGCGCGCGCGTACGCCGCGGAGCTACGCGAGCTCATGCGTGCGCTCGCGGTCTCTGAGGCGCGCATGGAGCAGGGTCAGATGCGGTGCGACGTGAACGTCTCGGTCGCGCCCCACGGGGTCGCGGAGTGGGGCACCCGTTCGGAGACCAAGAACGTCAACTCTCTGCGTTCGGTGGAGCGGGCCGTACATTACGAGATCGGACGGCAGGCGGCCGTGCTCGACACGGGTGAGACCGTCGTCCAGGAGACCCGGCACTTCCACGAGGAGACCGGCGAGACGACATCCGGCCGGAGCAAGGAGTACGCGGAGGACTACCGCTACTTTCCCGAACCCGATCTGGTGCCGCTCGCCCCCCCTCGCGAATGGGTCGAGAAGCTTCGTGCGACTCTGCCGGAGCTTCCCTCGCAGCGGCGCCGGCGGCTGGCCGCGGAGCTCGACGTCTCCGACCACGACATGCGGTCGATGCGCAACGCCGGCGTCCTCGAGCTCGTCGTGGCGACCGTGGATGCTGGGGCTTCCCCTGCTGACGCGCGCAAGTGGTGGCTCGGCGAACTTGCCCGGCGCGCCAACGAGCGCGGCATCGAGCCGGCGGAGCTGACCGTGACCCCTACCCAGGTCGCCCGGGTGGCCGCGCTCGTGGCCGACGACTCACTCAACGACAAGCTCGCCCGTCAGGTTCTCGAAGGGGTAATTGCGGGCGAGGGTGACCCTGACACGGTGGTCGAGCGGCGCGGGCTGCGGGTCGTGAGCGATGAGAGCGCCCTGGAGTCCGCGGTCGACGAGGCGATCGCGGCCAACGCCGAGGTCGCTGACAAGGTCCGCGGCGGCAAGGTGCAGGCGGCCGGCCCGATCGTCGGCGCGGTCATGAAGGCCACCCGCGGCCAGGCCGACGCCAAGCGGGTACGTGAACTCATCCTCGAACGCCTCGGGACCGGCTGACCCTCGACCGCCCCGGTAGGTGAGCCACCAGGTCCGAGTTGCGCGCCCTGCGCCGCTCTCCCCGCCCTTACGTGGACGCCAGTCGTGACACGTAGTCGTCAACGCGGTCGACTGGCACCCTTGTCCGCTCGCCCGTTCGCATGTCGCGGATGGTCACCTCGCCAGCCGCGTGTTCTGACCCGCCGTAGATGAGGCACCAGCGGACCCCCTGGTCGTCAGCCCACTTGAGCTGCCTACCAAGCTTGCCGGAGGAAGACCTCTCGTATCGTCGCGAAGGCCGCTTCACGCTTCCCAAGGTCCTTGCCCAGAAAGTCGCGGGTTCCAGAGGGAGGCTCCACGGGGGAGGGCATGCCGGCATCCTCTCTTTATACGGCGAGTAGCCGCGAGAGTGCGGACCGTAGTTGAGGTCCAGTGCCGATCGTGTCCTCGGTTGTCGACGAGAGACGCGCGATGACGGCAGGATCCTTACGAGTCACGGTAGCCGCCGCTCATGTGCTGCCGCGCGGTGCTCTTGAGCTCGAACCGGCTCGCCGTCCGCCGGCCAGGCCAGCGTCGAGCCGCGCCGGTGCCGACGCAGCTCTCGGCAGAGCGCTCAGGGTCCGACGGTCCGGCGCCGCCGGCTGGCGGCGGAGCTGCGCAGGCTGCGCGAACGCGCGGAGATGACGCTAGAGCAGGCAGGCGAGCGGCTCGGCTGGTCGATCGCCAAGCTCAGCCGCATCGAGACCGCCCGCGTCGGCCTGCAGGTCGCCGACCTCAAGCGGATG
>JBOHCT010000011.1:0-40690 GCA_050699055.1 Streptosporangiaceae bacterium
CAACGCGACGGTCGTCGACGGCAGACCGACGCATACGACACGGCCGCCGGGGCGGCACAGACGGACAGCGGCGATGACCGCGTCGGGGTGTCCCGCGGTCTCGATCGCGAGGTCGAACGACGCATGGTCGGCCGGAAGCTGTTCGTCGAGCTCGCCAGTACGGGTGGCGCCCAGGCGTCCGGCCAGATCGAGCTGGGCGGCGTCGGCCGCCAGCCCGAACACGGCGAGATCGCGAACGCCCTCGAGCGCCAGCGCGGCGACCGCGCACAGGCCCACCGACCCGGGTGCCCACCTCCAGCCCCGTGACGCCCGGCCCGAGCGCGTGGACTTGGCCGGTGAACTCGTGCCCGAGCACCAGGGGGAAGGAGGGGCGGTAGCCGCTGCGTGCGGCCATGTTCCACGCCACCATGGAGACGTCGCTGTGGCAGAGCCCGGCGCGGGTGACCTCGACCAGGGCCTCCCCAGGCCCAGGGCGTGGGTCGGGGAGCTCGCGCACCTCGACGTGACCGGGCGCGGCTGCCGTCTTGACTGTCGCCCTCATCGAGCGTCCGCCCTCTCCGGGCCGGCGACGAGGGAGCGCAGGGTCCGTTCGAGGCCGTCGGCGAGCGACACCATCGGCTGGTAGCCCAACTCCTCACGTGCTCGCTCGATCGACAGCGCCCCTTTGCGCGCCGCCTCGACGCCCGGTGCGAGCTCGAGTGGTCCGTCGCCGACGCAGGCTTCCCACGTCGGGCGCTGCTCCCGCAGCAGGTCGGCCAGCCGCCGGATGCTCGTCCCGGTGCCGGAGGCGATGTTGTAGGAGCGGTGGGTGAGCCTCGGCGCATCGTGGATGGCGAGGATGCCGCGGACCGCCTCAGAGACGTAGGTGAAGTCGATGCGCTGATCCCCGCCCCGGGGGAGCCGACTGTTTCGCCCCGCCGCGATGTCCTCGAGCCAGGGATGAGGAAGCCGGCGCCGGGGGAAGCCCGGACCGTACACCCAGGACAAGCGCACCGCCACGTAGTCCAGCCCGCGGTGGTCCGCGTAATGCCCGCCGAGCTGTTCGACGGCTAGCTTGGAGATCCCGTACGGGGAGATGGGCTCACGCGGGCTGTCCTCGGTAACGGGGTCGCGGGGGAAATGTCCGTAGACCTCTTCCGACGAAAGGTCGACGACGCGCCGTACCCCCGCCTCCACCCCGGCCTCGAAGACGTCCAGCGCCCCGTCCACGTTCACGCGTACGGCGTGTGCGGGGCTCCTCGCGCTCGCCGCCACGCCCACGATGGCGGCGGCGTGCACCACGCTCGTCACCGCATGGCGGCGCATCACCTCCGGCAGGCACGCCGGCTCGGTGATGTCGCCGGCCACGACGGTGGCTCGGGGGCCGAATCGGCGGGCCACGAGCTCAGGCTCCGGCACCGCGGCGTCGAACAGCACCACATCATCCCCCCGCGCCGTCAGCGCGTGGGCCACGTGGGTGCCGACAAAGCCGCACCCGCCCGTGACGAGAACGCTCATCGCGGTTCCTTACGGGATGGAGGGGTTCGCTTCCTTACGCGCGGAGAAAGATCAGGCATCGGACCAGCCGAAGGTGGGTTCCGGATGCGGCAGCGGCGGTAGCTTCCAGGTCGCGGCCGCCGGCTGCCCGGCCTGCCCGTCGACGATGACGTCGAGGACGGTGGGCCGACCGGAGTCGAGGGCTGTCTTCAGCGCCGAGCCGAGATCACCCGGTGTGTCGACGCGCAGGCCGTCGGCACCCATGGACCGGGCCATGGCGGCGTAGTCGGGGGAGTAGGGCTCGCTGGCCGCGGTACGGAAGCTCGTGGCCAGCTCACGTCCGGCACCGAAGTAGCCGAGCTGCTGGTCTCTGATGGAGACGAAGCCCCCGTTGTTCCAGACCAGCCAGACGACGGGGAGGTCGTACTCCACCGCGGTGGCGACCACGCTGGGCAGCATGAGGAAGCCGCCGTCGCCGACGACGCTCACCACCGGGGTGTCCGGGGCGGCGAGCCGGGCGCCGATGGCACCGGCGACCCCGAAGCCCATGGAGGCGAACCCCCAGCTCTGCAGCAGTGTCCGGGGAGGGCTGGTCGGCCATTCCTGCACGATCCAGTTGTGGTGGACCCCGACGTCGCTGAGCAGGATGCCGTCGGCGGGCAGAACGGCCCGTAGGTCGGTGAGCACGCGTTGCGGGTGGAGCGGGCTCGCGTCGGAGGACCGGTTCGTGACCACGTGGCGCTCCCACTCCGCCCGCCAGGCGGCGATATCGGCCAGCCAGCGGCGCCGGACCGGGGCGTCCGGGTGCGCTTCGTACGTTCCGGCCGCCCCCCGTGCCCGCACCCCCTCTCGCAGCTGCGCCAGGACGTCCTTGGGGCCCGCCACGACGCCGAGCTCGACCGGGTAGTTGTGGCCCAGCTCGGCCGGGTCCACGTCGACCTGGATCAGCCGGGTCGGCGGGATCGTGTAGGTGTAGCCGGGGATCCACGAGCTCGTGGCGCGGTCGTCGAACCGGGTGCCGAGCGCGAGGATCACGTCGGCGTCTCGGGTGGCACGGTTCGCCTGGTAGGTACCGTTGCGCCCGGTCGCCCCGAGGAACAGCGGCGACCGGGCGTCGCAGCCGCTCTTTCCCAGCGGTGAGCTGGCCACCGGGATGCCCACGGCCGCCGCGAAGGCGGCGAGCTCAGCCGATGCCTCGGCGTTCTCGACGCCATGACCGGCCACGATCACCGGCCTCGCGGCGGCGAGCAGCACGTCCAGGATGGCGTCCACGTCGGCGGGCGCGGCGGTCGAGTGGGACGAGACGCCGTGCCTCCACTGCCCGGGGTCGGGGACCTCCTCGGTCGACGTCTCGACGAACACATCGAGCGGGACGTCGAGGTGGACGGGGCCGGGACGCCCGCCGAGCATGGTGGCGAACGCCTGGCGCAGCATGCGGGGAAGCTGCTCGGTTCGGGTGGCCTGAAAGCTGCGCTTGACGTACGGCCGCAACGCGCTGGGGGAGTCAGCCTGAAAATGCCGGCCGAGCTCCTGGAACGGCGACCGGTTGAACTGCGTGGTCGGCACGTTGCCGGTGATGGCCAGCAGCGCGGAGGCGTCCATCAAGGCGGACCCCAGGGCGACCGGCAGGTTCGCCGTCCCTGGCCCGCATGAGGTGTACGTCGCCAGCGGCTCGTGCCGGACCCGGTAGTAGGCGTCCGCGATGAAGCCCGCCGCCGACTCGTGGTGCACCGACAGGGTCCGGATCTCGTCGCGCCGGTCGTACAGAGCGTCCAGCAGGCCGAGGTCCCCGTGCCCGCACAGGCCCACGGCGTAGGGCACCCGCTCGCGCACGAGGTACTCCGTGATGATCTCCGCGCCCTTGAGCCCGCTCATTGGTCTCCTTGCGTATTACACAACACCATTGTGCTGTGCGCGACGCTATGGGAACCTGGGACGGGAGTCAAGAGCGACTCGGGAGAACCCGGAGGAGGCTGCGGATGACAGGGCTCCTGGAGGGCGCGACGGGCCTGCTCGTCGACGGACTGTGGCAAACCGACGCGCCCGAGCTCCCGGTCTACGACAAGTACTCCTCGGAGCCGTTGCGGACCGTGCGGCGGGCACGGGTCGGCGACGTGGATGACGCGGTCGCGGGCGCCGTGGCCGCCTCCCACCACCCGCTGCCACCGATGCGGCGTTACGAGATCCTGAGCGGGGCGTCCGGCCTCTTGCGCGAGCACCAGGACGAGATCCGCGCGGTCTACGTCGCCGAAACCGGTTTCACCACGGCCGACGCCGACGGTGAGCTGGTCCGCGCGGCGTCCACGTTGCGCCTGTGCGCCGAGGAGGCCCTCCGGATCGCCGGCGAGGAGGTACCGGTGGCCGCGACGCCGGGCAGCGAGCGCCGGCTCGCCTTCACGATCCGGGTTCCGGTCGGGGTCGTCGCCGCGATCACGCCGTTCAACGCGCCGCTGAACACGGTCGCGCACAAGATCGGCCCGGCGATCGCCGCGGGCAACGCGGTCGTCCTCAAGCCGGCCGGGCAGACCCCGCTTTGCGCGGTCGCCTTGGCCCAACTGCTGATCGACGCCGGCCTGCCCCCCGGCTTCCTCCAGCTGGTGTGCGGACCGGGGGCATCGGTCGGGGTGGCGCTCACAGAAGACACGCGGGTCCGGTTCTTCACCTTCACCGGTTCGACCGCCGTCGGGTTGTCGATCAAGCAACGGTCGGGCATCGCGAAGACCCACCTGGAGCTGGGCTCCAACAGCGCGTCGCTCGTGGCCGCGGACGCCGACCTCGAGCTCGTCGCCGACCTCGTCGCGCGGGCCGGCTTCCGCAAGGCGGGCCAGGTCTGTACCAGCGTGCAGCGTCTCCTGGTGGACGGGCGGGTCATCGACGACCTCGCCGACCTGTTGACCAAGCGCGCCGCCTCGCTGCGGGCCGGCGACCCCCGCGATCCAGGGGTCGGGGTCGGCCCGCTGATCGCGACCGCGGAGGCGGAACGCGCCCAGGCATGGGTCGAGGGGGCGACCCGCCGAGGAGCGACGCTGCTGGCCGGCGGCGAGCGGGACGGCCCCGTCCTCTCGCCCACCCTGCTACGCGACCCACCCGCCGACAGCCGCGTCATGACCGACGAGATCTTCGCGCCGGTCGTGGCGCTCGTCCGGGTCGATGGTCTCGACGCGGCGGTCGACCTGGTGAACGCCGGCGACTACGGGCTGCAGGCCGGGGTGTTCACCAGGGACATCGACGCGGCCTTCGACGCCGCGCGGCGCCTTCGGGTGGGCGGTGTGATGATCAACGACACGTCCAGCTACCACGCCGACGCGATGCCCTACGGCGGGGTCAAGGACAGCGGCTACGGGCTGGAGGGTCCGAGGTATGCCGTCCACGACATGACCGACCCACGCATCATCGTGCTGAACCTCCGTGCGGGAGACCGCCAGGCAACGGAAGGGCCTGTCTCATGACGCTCCCTCTCTCCGGGTGCAGCTTCGGTTGGCTTCACCAGAAGCCACTGGTCGACGCCCTTCGTGCGCTGGCGCGGCACGGGTTCCACTCGGTCGAGCTGACCACCGCCCCGACGCACCTGTTCTCGCGGTCGCTCGGCCCGTACGAGCGGCGCGAGCTGAGTCGGACCCTGCGGGCGCTGGACCTGCGGCCCGTCTCGGTGAACCCCAGCTTCGTGGACATCAACCTGATCAGCACCAACCCGGAGATACGCGACGTCAGCGAGCGGCAGCTCCTCGCCGACATCGAGCTCGCAGCCGACCTGGAGGCCCCGTACGTCGTGGTGATCCCCGGCCGGCGCCATGCCCTGGCGCCCGCGCCCGACGAGACCGCGCGGGAGGTCCTCGACGATGGGCTGACCCGGCTCGTCCGGCGCGCCGAGGCGTTGGGCGTCACCATCACCCTGGAGAACAGCCCCTACGGCTACCTGGGGGCCTCATCCGAGCTGTTCGGTATCGTCGAGCGCTGGGACTCCCCCCACCTGCGGATCACCTACGACGTCGCGAACGCGCTCGCCCTCGAGGATCCCGCGGAAGGTGTCGGGCACGTCGGGCGGTACCTCGCGCTGGCGCACGTCAGCGACACCTGGCGGACGAAGTGGGCGCACACCTCGGTGGGCCGGGGAGAGGTGGATTTCGCCGCGTTCGCGGGCGCGCTCGAGGCGATCGGGTTCCGCGGGCCTACCGTGTACGAGCTGGCCGACGGCGAGGATCCCGAGCCGCGGCTCGCCGGCGACCTGTCGGCGCTGGAAGCCGCCGGATGGTCGGCCGCGATCCCTCCTGACCTTTGGGGAGGTGCTGCATGACGGTCCACGGAACGGAGTCGTTGCCGTCCACGGTCGACGTGGTCGTCGCGGGCAGCGGCGCCGCGGGGCTGACCGCGGCCTTGGCGGCGGCCACAGGCGGGGCCTCGGTGCTGGTGGTCGAGCGCGCCGACGAGCTCGGCGGTACCACCGCACTCTCCGGCGGACGCGTGTGGGTGCCGGGCAACCACCTTCCGGAGAACGCCGGGGACGGGCCCGACGCCGCCGGCGCGTATCTGCGAGGCTTGTTCAGCGACCGCTACCCGCACATGACGAAGGCGTTCGTCGAGACCGCACCGACGATGGCCCGCTTCGTCGAGGAACACAGCCCGCACCGGTTCGTCGCCTGCCCCAACTATCCCGACTACTATCCGTCGCGACCCGGCGCGACGCTGGGCGGCCGGGCCCTGGACATGGAGCCGATCGACCTCACGGATCTGACACCGCTGGTGCGGTCGATCCGTACCCCGCGGGGCTACGTACCCATGACGCACGCCGAGTGGGAGAAGTGGCGCTACCCGCAACGATTCGACTGGACGCTGCTCGACGACAGGCTGCGCCGCGGCATCAGGACCGGAGGCGTCGCGCTCGTCGCCGCGCTGCTCGACGGCGCCGTCAGCGCCGGTGTACGGGTAGCGACAGGGACCCGGCTGGTGCGGGTCCATCTGGGAGAGGACGGTGGGGTTCGCTCCGCCGACCTGGAACACGATGGTGGTACTACCACGCTGCCCGCCTCGTCCGTGATCCTCGCCACCGGCGGCTTCGACTGGAACGACGACCTGCGCGCACGAGCACATCCCGGGCCGCAGGCCGCGACCGGCGCGCCGCCGAGCAACACCGGTGACACGCTGCGCGTCGCCGAGGAGGTCGGGGCCGAGATCGACAACATCGGCGAGGGCTGGTGGATGCCGATGATCCGGGTGCCGGGGGAGACCCTCGACGGCAGGCCCTTCTACCGTTCGCTGATCCGAGAGCGCGGCGCGCCGCGCCAGATCATGGTCAACGCCGCCGGCCGGCGCTTCGTCGACGAGGCGTTGCCGTACAACGAGATCGGCAAGGCCTTCCATCGCCGGGACGCCGGCGGCTACCCCAACGAGGTCGCCTACCTCATCTTCGACGAGGAGTTCCGGCGGAGCTACCCGCTCCCCGCGGTCCGCCCCGACCGACCGTTGCCCGGGTGGGTGGCCCGCGCCGACTCGCTCGCCGAGCTCGCCGCCGGCATCGCCGTGGACGGACCCGGGCTGGCGGACTCCGTCGAGCGGTGGAACCGTTCGTGTGGCAGCGGGAACGACACCGACTTCGGGCGGGGGAGCAACCCCTACGACCGCTACTACGGTGACCCCGACACCCATCCGAACCCGAACCTCGGGCCGATCGACGAGCCCCCGTACTACGCGGTCCGGATCCTTGCCGGAACCATCGGCACCAAGGGCGGCCCCGTCACCGACGAGGACGCAGGCGTCCGCACGCCCCGAGGTGGGCACATCCGGGGCCTGTACGCCGTCGGCAACGCCTCGGCGTTCTGGACCGCGGACGGCTATCCGGGGCCAGGCGCGACCCTCGCCGTCGGCATGACGATGGGATACCGGGCCGGCCGGCACGCGGCTCCGCACGGGAGTCGCTTGTGACACGGCGGCCGGCCGCCTGACCGCGTGTTCCGTGTGGCCCCTGGCCCCCGCCCGCGCCTTTCGTCGTCTGCATAATGATGGAGGATCTCCTTGTCAGGCGGAGGTGAGATGGAGGCTCCCCGGCCCGGTCCTGCCCGGGAGGGGCTCGTGGCGGCGCTCCTGCACGGGTTGGCGGTCCTGGACATGTTCGACCGTGGCCGTCCCACGATCGGGATCGGTGAGATGGCGCGGCATCTGGGGGTGCACAAGTCGAGCGCCTCCCGGCTGGCGGCCACCCTGGCGGCGGCCGGGTACCTCGAACCCGACGGAGAGCCCGGCCGGTACAGGTTGGGCCGTAAGCTCGCCGAGCTCGGTGAACTCGTCGTCACCGACACCGAGCTGCGGCGGGTCGCCCTACCGCCGCTGAAGGATCTGGTTGACGGCCTGGGGGAGACCGGACACCTCGCCATCCTGGAAGGTCGCGAGGCAGTGACCGTCGAGGTCGTCGACGGCTGGCAAACCGTGCGGATGCACTCCTGGGTGGGTAAGCGCTCACCGGCGCACTGCAGCTCCATGGGTAAGGCGTTGCTGGCCGGGCTCGACCCCGCCGAGATCGATGCCCGCTACCCCGACCGGACGCTGGAAGCGAGGACGAAGCGGACGATCACCGACCGCCGGAAACTGCACCGCCATCTGGACGAGGTGCGCCGCCGCGGGTACGCCGCGGACGACGAGGAACTCGAGACCTACCTCTGCTGTGTGGCCGCCCCGATCTTCGACCGGAGGGGCGCCGTCGTGGCGAGCGTCAGCGTCTCCGGACCAGCCTCGCGCATACACGAGGCCACCGCCCCCGCGATCGCCGACCACGTGCGGCGCGCCGCCTGGCGGACCAGCGCACAACTCGGCGCGCCACCCGACGTCCCCGGCTGGCTCCCGCCTCCCGCTGAGGAGTCC
The DNA here is from genome assembly GCA_050699055.1 of Streptosporangiaceae bacterium. Lineage (GTDB taxonomy): Bacteria > Actinomycetota > Actinomycetes > Streptosporangiales > JBOHCT01 > JBOHCT01. The sequence goes on from JBOHCT010000011.1 coordinate 8,329, forward strand.
CCCCAGGACCGGCGCAAATCCGGTTCATCGTGAAGCCTGGTCCGGTGCTTGTCGGCTTCGCGATCACTGTCACGTACGATCACCGCATGCACCGACGTGTGACGGGATGTCGCCGTGTGGTGACAGCGGGACTGACCCTGTCTCTGCTGGCCGCGGCAGGGTGTTTCGGGGGTTCCGGGTCGGGCGACTCCGGGCGGGGGGCGTCGTCGGCCCAATCGGCAACTTCCGGGTCGTCGCGGTCGCCCTCGCCGGTGGAGACCGGGGCGAACGGGCTGCCCGTGCCGGTCGCGTCCACGGCCTGGGCGTTGCCGACCGAGACGGATGAGCAGTCCACAGGGGGCGGCCCGTTCGTGCGGGCCTCGGTGTACGGGATCTACTCGCAGCACGGCGTGGCGTGGCTGTACATGGGCGCGACCATTGTCGGCGCTGGTCCCGAACGCGGCATTGGGATCAATGGCGCATCGGGGTATGACTATGACACCAATGGGTGGGATGTGTTCGCCCCGTGGTCGACGACCGACAGCGAGAACGTGTCCGGGTTGGCGCTGGTGGACTCCAGGTCGCAGAAGGCGTACCTGGTCGCGCGCGAACCGGACGGTGACTGCATCTGCTCGCGAGGATCGGGGGCGGTCGACGGGAGCCCGATCGTCGGGGGATCGACAACGCTGCTGCGGATGGCGTTCACCGGCATCCCCGCGAGCCTAGACCGACTGGATGTGGTCTTCCCGCGGATCGGTGGCGTGCTCTCCGACGTCCCGGTGACCCACCGGCCAGTCCCCGAGGTGCTCGACTCGCTCGTGCGGTCCGCGCGTACGCCCACCCCCGAGGACACCTACCCACCGGTGCTGGTTTCGAGGATGCGGTCTCACGACCTCGACTCTGCCGACAGCGTGGTACGTCAACTGAACCTGGGCGTCGCGACACTGGACCGGTCGATCACCGAAGAGCACAACAAGGTCATCCTCGCCGCCGACGTCCTCTTCGCTTTCGACAAGAGCACTCTCACGAAGAAGGCCAGATCGCGCATCCGCAAGGCCGCGACCGTGGTGAGAAAGCGAGCGACGGGCACGGTGCACGTCAACGGCTACACCGACTCCAAAGGCAGCAAAGCTTACAATCTCCGGCTCTCCGGGCGGCGGGCCCAAGCCGTACGGTCGAAGCTCGCCGGCCTGCTCAACGACGCCGAACTGAGGTTGGTCGCGAGAGGGAAGGGGCAAGCGAATCCGGTGGCGCCGAACACCACGAAGGGCGGCGGGGACAACCCGGAAGGCCGCGCGCTGAACCGCCGGGTCGAGGTGCGCTACACCCCCGAACCCGAAGCCACCCACACCCCTACCCCCGAGGTGACCACTACACGACGCCCCCGCCCGACGGGCACCCCCACCCCGGCCCGGACCGTCGCCCGACACAAGGCTCAGTTCGAGGGGGGCGACGTGGACTCGGTCGTCGAGATCTACCGGCTCAACCAGCACGGCAACCTCGTCACTCTCGACTTCGGCGTCCGCATCCCTCGCAGCAGCGCCGAACAAGGGGCATGGGATTACAAGTCCCTGTACGACCTAACAATGCCCGGAAGATCTGCCGATGTCAGCGGCGTGACCCTCGCCGATGACGACCACCGTCGACTCTACCTTCCCGGTAGGTACCGAGCTGCGGACAGCGTCATCTACGAGCTCACACACCCGCAGCAGTGTCTGTGCTCGACATCCGTGTCTCCGGCGGGCGACTGGGACCCCTATGGCGGGCAGACGATGTACCTGTCGGCGACCTACGCCGCCCCGCCTGCCGGTGTGAAGGCCCTCGACGTCCGTGTACGGCAAGGCCCCCTGTCCGACTACCCCAACCCGATCGTGCTGCACGACATACCCATCGAAGGCCGCTGACGTCGCCGCGCCGAGCATCCCGATCGCTCGTCAATACCGCCTGCCACTGACAGTGTCACGGGATCGGCGACAAGGCCGCGCAGCGGGAGGGTTGCTCGCCTCGTCGCCCTCTGTCTGCACGTCCCGGCCGTCCCGCGTGCGAAACGCGAGCACCGGCGCGTACTTGGGGGCGCTCGTCGTGCTGCTACCGCCACCGATCCCCGGCCGCAGCTCCACCACCACCCCGGGAACCTTGACTGCCCGCCGTGTCCTGCGTACCTCGTGCACCACGCCGCTGCCCCCTACAACGGCGAAGAGCAACCCTCCGCATATCATGACCAGCTTGCCGAACAACGGACTCAACAGAAAGTCCCGCGCTGGGCCCGACAGATCGTGTACGAGCATCATGGGGACCACGCTTCCCGAGCGGCCGAGCCGCGCACGACGGGTCACGGTCGGCGTGATCCGGATCATCGTGGGCCTCTATTAAGTGACTGGATGGTAGAGCCAGTCGGTGTGCTGGTAGTCGTCGGGTGCGCGCATCCGGAGGATCTCGTCCCGCAGGCGCGCGGCGAGCCCGTCGGTGTGCCAGATATCGCCCCAGAAGCGGGCGTTGCGCTGCACCCGCGCGGCCTGTGCCGCTCGCGCCTCCTGGTAGGCGAGGAACGCCTTGGGGATCCCGTCGATGTCGCTTCCGGCGGTGGTGTGCTGCCGGATCGCGTCGCCGAGCGCCGCCGCGTCCTCGATCGCCTGGCAGGCGCCCTGCGCGAGGTACTGCAGCATCGGATGGGCGGCGTCGCCGACGAGGGTGAGCCGATGGGCGGTCCAGCTGTCGAAGGGCTCGCGGTCGTACATGTACCAGCGGCGGTCCCGTTTGATGGCCCGCAGTCCCTCACGGACCTCGCCGCAGGTGGCGGCGAACGTGTGATCGAGTTCCTCCGGCGAGCCCCACTCCTCGACCCCCGCGTCGTACTCGTCGCTGCGGAAAACCGCGACCTGGTTGTACAACTCGCCTTCGCGCAGCGCGTACTGGACGAAGTGCAGGCCAGGGCCGATCCATGCGACCACCTCGTCGAGCGGCGCGGGGTGCGTGGCCTCGGCCAGGGGGATGGCCCCGCGGTAGGAGACGAAGCCTGAACATACCGGGGCGTCGTCGGCGCGCAAGGGGCGTACGGACGACCACAGGCCGTCCGCGCCGATCAAGCCGGCGGCGTGGTAGGTCGTCCCGTCCGCGCAGGTGGCCGTCGCCGCCTCATCGTCATTCGCGGCACCTGCCACGGCGGTAACGTCCCTGTCGGTCTCGAGGGCGATGCGTGGCTCCGCGTGGCAGGCCTCGAGAAGAGCGGTCAACAGGTCGTTGCGAGAGCAGACCACGTACGGGGCGCCGTAGCGTGCGCGGAACCTCTCCCCGAGGTCGAGCGAGCTGAGTTCCGCGCCGGAAACGGCGCTCATCAGCACCAACCGTCGCGGCGTGACCCCCGCCGCGACGACCTGCTCCAGCAGACCGAGTCGGCGGAGCACCCGGGTGGCATTGGGGGCGAGCTCGATACCCGCGCCGATCTCGGCGAAGCTGGACGATTGCTCGAGCACACGCACGGTGAGACCGGCCCGGGCGACGGTCAGCGCCGTCGCCAACCCCGCGATACCGCCACCGACCGTAAGGACCCCGTCTGCGCTCGTCATGCACCTCTCCCGCGAGTAGCGACCCATCGACGTCTGTCGTCGCGACATCGGCAGGCTAGACATGGATTCTTGCGACCGCAATCGGTGGAGGATCGTGTTCGCTATCGCGGAAAAAAACACCACGCGACGCACGCCGATCGAAAGGGGAACGCGTGGAGCGGGGCGGCGGGGGGACGTGGCGGGTGCTGCCGCTCGCGATGGCTCGTCAGAGGGCGGCGCTTGCTTTGCGCGCGGTACGGACGACGGCGTCCGCGATCCCCCGCATGGCCTCGCGTCGCAGTCGAATCGTCGGGACGGACGCCGAGACCGCGCCCAGCGTCTCGCCGGATGACCCGCGCAGGCTCGCGCCGATCGCGGCGATGCCGTGCTCGCTCTCCTCGATGTTCGTCCCGTAGCCACGTCGACGGGTGGTCTCCAGATGGCGGTGCAGCTCCTCGAGGGTCGCGATCGCGGGCGCCGGCCAGCTGGGCAACCCCCCGGGGTAGAGCGCCGCGACTTCGGCGTCGCTCAGCTCGGCGAGCAGCGCCTTGCCGCCCGAGGTGCAGTGGGCGGGCAGGACGCGGCCGGCACGGGAGCTGACCCGGAGCGCCTGATCGGCCTCGACGCTGTCGAGGAACCGCACGTTCGGCCCCTCCAGAACGACGACGTGCACCGTCTCGCCCAGTTCCCTGGCCAGCTCGACCATGTGGGACCGGACGAGTCGCCGGAGTGTCTCGTGGGTGGGCCGGACCTGAAACACCTCGGCGAAGGCCGGCCCTGCGCAGTAGCGACGGCGGCTGTCCTGAACGGCGAAGCCGTGGGACTGCAGTGTCGCGAGGAGGCGGTGGGCGCTCGACGCGGCGACGTCCAGTTCGGCGGCCACCTCGCTGACCCCGACCGATGGTCGTTGGCCCAGCAGTGTCAGTACGTGGAGGGCGTGTTCGACGGAGCTGATGCCGCCCCGGCGGGATACTTTCGGCACAGCGGAAAGCATAGCTGAGTTGGTTGCTTCTACAGTCATGGGTGATCGCTTCCGCGTGGTGGCGCCTTGGAGGCCGATCCAAGACGAGTTGAGGCAGCGGTACGTCGGTATCTACGTAAGTGTTGACATAAAGCCTGTGGGGGCCTAGCGTCCCACTATCCCGAGCGTCACCGGTGCGAGGGCGCTCTCGGGCTGGAAACCGAGAACTGTCGAAGGCGATGTGCGACATCGAAGCTGTGAGTAAGGTCCTGGCCGCCTCGGTGCGGCGGGAGTGGCCCCTGTGCGTCGACGGTTCCCTCGTGCCCGCCGAGGGAGGTCGGACGTTCGCCGACGAGAGCCCGGTGACCGAGGAGGTCATCGCGCAGGTGCCGGACGCCTCGGAGGCGGACGTGGATCGGGCGGTGGCCGGGGCGGAGCGGGCGTTCGACGGCTGGCGGCTGCTGGGTGCCCGGGGGCGTGCCCGGCTGGTGCGAGCCCTGGCTGGGGTGCTCCGCGACCATGCCGATGAGATGGCGGCGCTGGACGCGGTCGACGGCGGTAACCCGGTGACCGCGATGCGCGGAGACGTGGCGGCCGGCGCCGACGCCTTGGAGATGTTCGCCGGCTGGGCGCTCTCCCTCGGTGGGGACACGGTCCCGGCGTCGCCCGGGGGTCTGCATTACACGGTGCGGGAGCCGTACGGCGTGGTGGCGCGGATCGTGGCGTTCAACCATCCGGTCATGTTCGCCGCGTCCAAGGTCGCCGCCCCGTTGGTGGCGGGGAACACGGTCGTGCTCAAGCCCAGCGAGGTCGCGCCGCTGTCCGCGATGCGGTTCGCGGAGTTGGCCGCCGACGTGTTGCCGCCGGGGGTGCTGTCGGTGGTGGTAGGCGACGGGCCGGAGGTGGGCCGGGCGCTGGTCCGGCACCCGGTCGTGCGCCGGGTCGGGTTCATCGGAGCCGAGCCGACCGGGCGGGCCATCCAGCGCGATGCCGCCGAGACCGGAGTCAAAGACGTGACGCTGGAGCTCGGCGGTAAGAACGCCATGGTCGTCTGCGCGGACGCCGATCTGGAGCGGGTCGCCGACGGGGCCGTGGCCGGGATGAACTTCGCCTGGTCCCAGGGCCAGTCGTGCGGGTCGACGTCGCGGCTGCTCGTGCACGAGAGCGTGGCCGATCAGGTTCTCGACGCGGTGGTGGCGCGCGTCGAGAAGATCCGCGTCGGGTCGCCGCTGGACCCGGCCACCGAGATGGGCACGCTGGCCTCCCGCGCGCAGTACGCCAAGACGTTGCGCTACATCGACGTGGCCCGCGACGACGGGGCCAGGCTGGTCGCCGGCGGTGGACGACCGGCCGGGCCGGGCCTCGAACGGGGGCTGTACGTCGCGCCGACCGTGTTCGCCGACGTGGCCCCTCACATGCGCATCGCCCGAGAAGAGGTGTTCGGCCCGGTGCTGTCGGTACTGACCTGGCGGGACGAAGACGAGGCCCTCCGCGTCGCCAACGAGGTGCGCTACGGGCTCACCGCCAGCATCTGGACCCGGGACCTCGCCCGGGCGCACCGGCTCGCGGGCGGAACGCAGGCCGGCTACGTGTGGGTCAACGGCTCGTCCCGGCACTTTCCCGGAATGCCGTTCGGGGGCTACAAGTCCTCCGGCGTCGGCCGCGAGGAGAGCATCGGGGAGCTGCTCAGCTACACCCAACTCAAGGCCGTCAACGTCCTCCTCGACTGAGCGACGCGGGCAACGGAGGCACCAGATGCGCGGAGCGGACGCAGTCGTCGCGGCGCTGCGAGCCGAGGGGGTGAGCCATGTCTTCGGCCTGCCGGGAACCACGATCATGGACCTGCTGGACGCGTTCGCGCGGCAGCGGGAGATCCGTTACATCTCGGCCCGGCATGAGCAGGTCGCCGCCTTCATGGCCGACGGCTTCGCCCGCGCCACCGGTGATGTCGGCGTCTGCGTCGCCTCCCGCGGCCCGGGCGCCGCGAACATGGCGACCGCGATCCACAACGCGCACGCCGAGTCGATTCCTGTCCTCGCCGTCATCGGCCAGGTCGCCGATCAGATCACCTACCGTGACGCGTTCGAGGAGATGGACCTGCTCGGCTTCTTCCGTCCGATCACCAAGTGGTGCGCGGAGGTCCACCGCCCGGAGCGGGTGCCGGAGCTGGTGCAGCGTGGTGTACGAGTAGCTGTCAGCGGCCGGCCGGGGCCGGTGGTGGTTTCCCTGCCCCTCGACGTGCAGCAGGCCGCGGTCGAGGCGGCACCGGTACAGCCCAGGTTCCGCGTGGAAAGGCCCGCGCCGGCAGGGAGCGAGGTGGAGGCCGCGGCCGCGTTGCTCGCCGATGCCCGCCGGCCGGTCATGGTGGTGGGCGGCGGGCTGATGGGCCGCGCGTATTCGGCCGAGGTCGTCGAGCTGGCGGAGGAGCTGTCCGCGCCGGTGGTCACGACGTGGCTGCGTAAGGGCGCCTTCCCCAACACTCACCCGCTCTTTCTCGGCTCTCTCGGCTACGGTGCCCCGCAGGTCGCCGAGGAGGCCGTACGCGAGGCGGATGTCGTCCTCGCCCTGGGGTGCCGGTTCGCCGAGTTCACCACGAGACGCTGGACGCTGCTGTCCGCTGACACCGCGGTCGTCCAGGTCGACATCGATGCCGAGGAGATCGGGCGGCACTACACGCCGCGCGTGGGACTGCACGCCGACGCTGGCACCGCGGCCGCCGCGCTGCGGGGCGCTCTGGACGCGAGGCCGGGCGAGACCGGGCGGCGTGATGAGCGACGCGAGCGGGCCCGCGCGCTGCGCGCGCGGTATCTCTCGGAAACCGAGCTGACGACAGGACTGGCCACTGGGCTGGCCACTGGGGGTACCTCCGCGCCGGTGTCGTCGGCGGACCTGGTCCTGGCGCTCCGCGAGATGCACGGCCGACGGCCGGCGGCGGTGCTCGTACAGGACGCGCCCAGCTTCGGCACGTGGATACACCGTTACCTGGACTTCGACTGGCCCGGCAGCTTCTACGGCTCCGCTGGCGGCTCGATGGGCTGGGGCTTTCCCGCCGCACTTGGCATGCAGCTGGCGCGGCCCGACGAGCGCGTCGTCACCGTCAGCGGCGACGGCAGCTTCTGGATGGTGGCGCAGGACCTGGAGACGTCGGTGCGCGAGGACATCCCGGTCGTCAACGTCATCGCCAACAACTTCTCCTACGGCAACACCAGGGATCGCCAGCGGTACGCCCATGACGGCCGCTACCTCGGCGTCTTCTATCGCAACCCCGACTTCGCGGAGTTGGCCCGCCTGCTGGGCGCGCACGGCGAGCGGGTGGAGAAGGCGGCGGACCTGGTGCCGGCGCTGGACCGGGCGCTGGACTCCGGCCTGCCGGCGGTGGTCGACGTCATCCAGGACGCCCATGAGGGCCTGCCCCCCGGGCTGCGGCCCCCGAAGGCCAGGTGATGAGAGTGATAGGGACCCGTGGAGGGACATCCATGGACGGCGGGGAAGCGCGTGACGCGCCCCTGGATGCGTATGCCTGGAACGCGGGCGAGGCACCGCTGCTCGAGGTCCAGGGCCTCGACTACGCCTACGGAGGAGAGTCGGGCGTCGCGGCGCTCGCCGACATCTCGTTCACGGTGCGCCCGCGCGAGTTCGTCTCGGTGGTCGGGCCGTCCGGGTGCGGAAAGTCCACACTGCTCGCGATCGTCGCCGGTCTGCTCCGTGACCGGGAAGGCGAGGTGCTGTTTCGCGGCACGCCGGTGCAGGGGCCGCGGGAGGGGATCGGGGTCGTCTTTCAAGAGGACGCGACCTTCCCGTGGCGGACCACGAAGCGCAATGTCGAGTTCGGCCTCGAGATGCAGGGCGTGAGGCGGGCCGAACGGTCCCGGCGCGCGACCGAGATGCTGGACATGGTTGGGCTCGGCGAGTTCGCCGACGCCTACCCGAGCCAGCTGTCCGGCGGGATGCGCCAACGGCTGGCGATCGCCCGCACCCTCGCCATCGAGCCCACCATGCTGCTCATGGACGAGCCCTTCGGTGCTCTCGACGAGCAGACCCGGCTGCTGCTGGGCGAGGAGCTCCTTCGGCTGCAGCGACAGCTCGCTCAGACGATCGTGTTCATCACGCACAGCATCCAGGAGTCGGTCCTGCTTTCTGATCGCATCATCCTCATGAGCAAACGTCCTGGCCGCATCAAGGACATCGTGTCCGTTGACCTCCCGGCGTCGCGCGGGCCAGAGCTCATGGGTACGCCGGAGTTCACCGCACTGGTCGGCCGGGTGTGGACCAGCGTCCGCGAGGAGTCCAGGGACGAGGCATCCGCCCAAGGCACAGACGACAGAGGAGGAAGTCGTGCGCAGTCGTTACCCGAAGGGGCTCGCGGTGTTCGCGGCCGCGGCCCTCTTGGCCGCCGGATGCGGTGTGCCGGGCGGTTCGTCATCGTCGACCTCGTCGAGGTCGGGTGCCGTGACCGTCAAGCTCGCGCTCCCGCACAAGGGTCTCTTGACCACGTCGTTGCCGTACGCGGTCGCCAAGGCACGTGGCTTCTTCAAGGACCAAGGCATCAACGTGCAGCCCGTCTACACCTCCGGTGGTGGGAGCACGGTGCAGACCACGATCGGCGGCAACACCGACATCGCCGTCGAGACCGGGCCGTCCGCGGTCTTCAGTGCCTACGAGCACGGAGCCAAGCTCAAGATTATCGGGGCGACGATGACCGGCCTGGACATCTTGTTCTTCGTGAAGGAGTCGAGTCCTTACCATTCGCTCAAGGACCTGTCAGGCAAGAAGGTCGGTTACAGCGAACCCGGCTCGTCCAGCAACGTCGCGGTCGACCAGGTCAACGCGCGCCTGAAGAAGATGGGCCGCGCGCCGGCGAAGCCAGAGGCGGTCGGCAGTCCCCCAGACCAGCTCACCGCCGTGCAGACGGGACAGATAGCGGCCGGTTTCACCGCGGCGCCACTGTTCTTCGACAAGGTCGCGGCCGGCAAGCTGCGGATCGTCGCCGAGCCCAAGGACTTCCCCGCCTACTCCGACGTCGCCGTACGTGTGGCGTTCACCAGCGCTGACTTCGCGCAGCAGCACGCCAAGGCGGTGCGTGGCTTCCTTGCGGCCTGGCACAAGGCGTGGAAGTGGAGCTTCGCGCACCAGAAGCAGGCCACGAAGATCTACAAGAAGGCGTTCGACCTCGACCAGGACCTCGCCTCGCTGCGGAAGTCGTTCGACTACTACACCCCGCGGATGGTGCGCCTCGCGCCGGTCCACGGGCTCGACCAGGCGGCCAAGGACGCGCTGCGGTTCAAGCTCATCGAGAAGCCGTTGAGCGACAAGGAGCTGTCCGAGATCCTGGACACGAGCTACGCGCCGAAGGGAGCGTAGTGACCGCGGCGAGCGACGTCACGGGCCGTGCTGTCCGCCGGCGCGGACGCCCGCGGCTGCGCGGGGTGTGGGTCGCACGGCCGCTCGTCGTCGTGGCTTTTCTCGGGCTGGTGGAGGTCTGCGTCCGGGTCGGCCTGATCAACCCGCTGTTCGTGAGCGCCCCGTCGGCGGCGCTGGGAGAGGCGGTACGCGGGCTCGCCGGCGGCGCCCTGGTGCTTCCCTTGCTGGTGACGCTGTACGAGTCCGCCATCGCGTTCGCCGCCGCCGCGGTGGTCGGCCTGATCGTGGGCTACCTGCTGTGGCGCTCGGCGACGCTCACGCGCGCGTACGAGCCGCTCGTCGGAGCCCTGTTCGCCTCGCCGATCATCTTGCTCTACCCGATCTACCTGGTCCTCTTCGGACGCACCAGCGTCGCGATCAGCGCGCAGGCCGCCACGCTCGGCGTGCTGCCCGTGATCCTCTACACCCGTCAGGGGCTCGCTGGGGTACCGGACCCGTTGATCAAGACCGCGATCGTGCACCGGCTCTCGCGCAGCCGTGCGCTGCGCTATGTGCTGATCCCCGCCGCCGCGCCGACGATCTTCACTGGCCTGCGCCTCGCGGTCACCTACGTCCTCATCAGCGTGGTCGCCATGGAGTACCTCGCGCAGATCGGCGGTCTCGGGAAGGTCATCAACCAGTCCTACCTGCGTTTCGACATGGTGCGGGTGTACGCCGCGATGGCCGTCGTCATCGTGGTCACGGCGCTGCTGATGGCTGTGACGACGTGGATCGAGCGGGCGGTGACACGGTGAGCGACGCACGCGAGCCCGCGGTGAGCGGGCGGAGAAGCGAGCGAAGGGGCTCTGCGAGCGACGCACGCGAGCCCGCGGTGAGCGGGCGGAGAAGCGAGCGAAGGGGCTCTGCGAGGGGGCGTGCGACGGTCATCCAGCTCGGCACCGCCGCCGTCGCGCTCGGCGCGTGGGAGGCCATCGGGCGCTCCGCGGTGGTGCCGAACAACGTGCTGCCGCCGATGAGCGCGGTGGTCTGGAGCCTCGTGCGGCTGCTGGGGTCGCCGACCATCTGGTTCGACTTCGAGGTCACCGCGTGGGAGATCGGTCTCGGACTGCTGGTCGGCATGGGCGCCGGCCTCGTGCTCGGGGTCGTCGTCGGGGTGCGCGACGCGGCGTGGCGCACGGTCGAGCCGCTGCTGTACTACCTGGGCGCGCTGCCGAAGATCATCCTGTTGCCCGTCCTGGTGCTCTTTCTCGGGGCGGGGGTGTTCTCCAAGGTCGGGATGGCCGCTCTCTCCGCGGTGTTCCCGGTCATCGTCACCACCGCGGTCGGTGTGCGCGAGGTGCGGGAGATCCACGTGCGCGCGGCCCGCACTCTGGGTGCGGGTTTCCCTCAGATCGTGCTCAAGGTGTTCCTGCCCGCGACGATCGGTCCGGTACTCGCCGGTGTGCGCCTCGGCCTCGGCGTAGCCGTGGTCGGCGCGTTGCTCGCCGAGACGTCGGTCGCCTCCGCGGGGATCGGTTTCCGCGCCATGTCCTACTACGCGACGCTCCAGATCCAGGACATGTACGCGCTGTTGTTGGTCGTGTTCCTCGCCGCGGTGGCCCTGAACGCGCTGTTGGGTTCGCTGCTGCGGCAGGTGACCCGCCATGCCCAGGCCGCGCCGACGGAGGTGGTGTTCTGATGTCCGAGGTGTTCGTCGCCCCGCGCACGGCCCTCGCGGACGGGACGAGGTTCCTCGTCGAGGTCGACGGCGTCGAGATCGGCGTGCTCGAGCACGCCGGCGAGCTGTTCGCCTACGAGAACCGCTGTGCCCATCAGGGCGGGCCGGTCTGCGAGGGCATCGTGCTCGGCCAGGTCGAACAGGTAGTCGACGGGGCGGGGCGGGACCGGGGCGCGCGCTTCGCCGCGGACAGGCCGCATCTGATCTGCCCGTGGCACGGTTGGGAGTTCGAGCTTCGGAGCGGGGATTCGGTCGCCTACCCGGACCTGCGACTACGACGGGTTCCGGTCGTCGAGCGCGACGGCGGGGTCTACGTTGCCGTCTGAGCCGACCCTCGACGCGTGGGTGCGCGCGGCGGCTGCCGGGTTGGACGAGGCGGCCGTCGACCCCCGGGCGTGTGCGGAGCTCGACGGGCGGCTGCTGCAGGCGCTGCTCGGCGCGGCGACGCGGGCCTTCGCCGCGCGGCGCGAGGCGGGGGAGGACCTCGAGGCGTTCACCGCGGATGGGCCGGCGCTGCCGCCCACTCCCACGGACGTGGTGGTGACGGTGAGCGCGATGCTCGACAGCGCCAGCATCGAGCTGATCGAGGTCGGACTGTGGCAGGCGTGGGGCTCCACGACCGCGACGAGAAGGGAGCGCGATGGCTAGCGACGACCGTGTGGTCCGTGAGGTGCGCGTCGGCGAGCGCCACGACACCCGCGAGCTGCTGCGCAACGCGCGCCGCCAGGCACGCGAGCGCGGCCTTGACGACCTGCTGATCGTCGACGTCGATGCCCATCATTACGAGACCGAGTCCTGGGCGGAGATCGGCCAATACATCGAGGACCCTGTCATCCGGCGGCAGAACGACGCGGGTGGGGTGATGGCGCTGACCGGCCAGTCGGCCGCGCTGCTCCCCTCCCAGATCGGCAACCAGGACGTCTCCGGGCGCGTCACCCGCTACCGGCTGCGGAAGCTGGAGGAATGGCGCGACGACGGCGAGCAGCGCGACAGCGTGCTGGTCCGCCGGGCGATGGACATGCTGGGCATCGACTACCAGATCCTGTTCCCGACCCCGATGCTCAACCTCGGGCTCCATCCCGTACCGGAGATCGAGGTCGCCGTCGCTCGCGCCTATGCCCGCTGGATGGGAGAACGCGTCCTCGCCCACGAGCCGCGCATCAAGACGATGCTCTACCTTCCGTTCAGCGACCCGGAGGCCTCGCTGCGCATCGTCGAGGACTTCGCCGACACGCCAGGCGTCGTGGGCTTCATGGTGACCTCGGCCCGCTACCGGCCGGTGCACCACAACGACTACGTCCCCCTGTACCGCGCGATCCAGGAACGCGGGATGCCGCTCGGCTTCCACGCCGGGTACACGTGGCAGGGCGACCGCTCGATGGAGTCGCTGAACCGCTTCATCTCGGTGCACGCGCTCGGCTTCACGACGCACAACATGGTGCACATGACCAACTGGCTCATCAACGGCATGCCCGAGCGCTTCCCCGGCCTCGACGTCATCTGGATCGAGAGCGGCCTCGCGTGGCTTCCGTTCCTCATGCAGCGCCTGGACCACGAGTACGCGATGCGCACCTCGGAGGCGCCGCTGCTGCGACGCCCGCCCAGCCACTACATGCGGGAGATGTACTACACGTCGCAACCGCTCGAGCGTTCGAACCTCGAGGCGCTGGAGCTCACGTTCCGCATGATCGACGCCGAGCACCGGCTGATGTACTCATCGGACTACCCGCACTGGGACTTCGACGTCCCGAGCCGCATCTACGACCTACCTTTCCTCGACGATCACGCCAGACACAACATTCTCGGCGAGACCGCGCGGCGCCTGTTCGGCCTGCCGGCGGTGCCGGTCGGTGGGCCGGCCGGCGGGCCGCACGGCACCGCGGAACACGAGCCCGACACGACAGAGGTGGAGCCCCGATGAGATCTCCCTCCGACGGCCGTCCGCGTGGGGCGCATCTAGTGGGCAGCATCCCCTTGACGGACGCCACCGAGGTCTTCGAGACGGTGAGCACGGTGCTCGGGCGGCATGTTCGTTCGGTACCTGACGGGGAGACGGGCGAGCGTCTCGTCTGGAACAGCTGGACGCGCCACTCCTACTACGAGACGCCGGGGCTCGAGGTCGTCCCCCCGCCCGAGGGCCACTACACCCCCTGGGACCAGGTACGTCTGACCATCGACCCGGATGAGCTGGTGCTGCGCCGCCTCGGGTTCGCGGACGCGGCGCTGGAGTCGTACGCGCGGTTCGCCCGCCTCAAGGGAGAAGGCGTGATACCCGAGCATGTTCGCTTCCAGGTCTGCCTGCCCACGCCCATCGCGCCGATGATCACCCTGGTCGAGGAGGGTTCCCGGGCCGGCGTCGAGCCGGCGCAGACGCGACAGCTGTTCAGCGAGGTAGAGGAGATCGTCGCGGCGATTCCGCACGACCAGCTCGCCATCCAGTGGGACGTCTGCCTGGACGTCGGGATATGGGAAGGCGCGTACACGCCGTGGTTCGACGAGCCGAGGGAAGGGGTCGTCGACCGCCTGGTGCGGCTCAGCGAGATCGTGCCCACCGGCGTCGAGATGGGTTTCCATCTGTGCTATGGCGACTTCGGGCATAAGCACTTCAAGGAGCCGGCGGACGCGGGCACGCTGGTCGAGATGAGCAACGCGATCAGCAGCGCCGTCGGGCGGCCGGTCACGTGGATCCACGTGCCGGTCCCGCGCGGACGTGTCGACGACGCGTATTTCGCGCCTTTCGAGCGGCTTCGGCTCCAGCCTGCTACGCGTTACTACCTGGGGCTGCTGCACTACACCGACGGGGTCGAGGGGGCCACCCGCCGGCTGCGGGCCGCCCGGACGTGGCTCAGCGGGTTCGGCGTGGCGACGGAATGTGGATTTGGGCGACGTGACCCTGGCACTATCGAGCGGCTGCTGCGGCTGCACGCCGAGGTGGCTGATCCGGTGGCCTGACCGATGCCGGCCGGGCATGGGCGAGACGACGCGAACCAGAGGAAGGATCGGTGGTGATGGCATGCGAGACCGGCCTGTCGAGCCCGTCTCGCGTCGCGCGTTTCTTCGTACGACGTGTGGCGCGGCGGGAGGGGTGGCCCTGCTGGGGCTCAGTGGGTGCGGAGGTGGCTCGTCCGGAGGCGGTGGCGCCTACAAGGGCCAACTCGCCGTCAGCCACCTGAGTTCGAACATCGTCGGCGCACCTTTCTACATCGCCGTGGACAAGGGCTTCTTCGCCGACGAGAAGGTGCAGATCGAGTTGGTCGAGACCAAAGGCGGGTCAGCGCCGGTCAGGGCTATCGTGCAGTCGACAAACCTGGGTGCTCCGTCCACGCCGGCGGCCTTGACTGGCGCCGGAAAGGGCCTCAGCGACCTGCGCATCGTATCCGGCCTCTTCAACACCCCGGCACACGTCATCTACATCGCGCCCAAGGACAGGAAGGTATCCCAGGACAATCTCCGCGGGAAGAAGATCGGTACCAGCTCGCCCGACTCGCTGACCACGTATTTCGCCCACGTCATCGCGAAGGAGCTGGGCCTTACCATCGGCGGAAAGGGCGAGGACGCCGACATCGAGGACGTCTTCGTCGGTGACACCGCGGGCGCCTGGACCGCGGCCAAGCAGGGCCTCGTCGATGTGGCCTGGTCGGCGCCGCCGTTCGCGACGAAGCTGCTGGAGAAGGGCGAGGCGAAGGTGGTCCTCGACGCCGAGCACTTCAAGCCGTCCTTCGTCACCATCTGCATGGCGACGACGCAGTCCTTTATCGACAGCAACGGGCACGCCGTCGAAGGGACGCTCAAGGGGCTCGCCAAAGCGATCGAGCTCATGGATAAGGACCCCAAGCAGGCCGCGGCGTCCTGGGCCAAGAAGATCAAGATCTCGCCGTCGGTCGCGGAAGCGGCGGTCAAGGAGTACGCCTGGAGCTTCGGGCTGGGCATTGATCGTGCTGGGCTCGGGCAAGCGCTCAAAGCGGCGGTACAGCAGCGTCAGATCGACCCCGACGAGAAGCCAGACATCGACAGTCTGATCGTGGACAGGTTCATCCCCGCGGATTCCCGGGTCCGAGGGCACCATCCGTCATGACCGCTGGCGTCGAGTAGCGAGGTGAGGCGGGAGCATGCCGCACAGTCAGCAGGAGATGGAGGCGTTCTTCCGGGAGCGTGGCTTCGGGCGCACGATGGGCTTCGGTGACCGGCCGGCCCTGGTGGTCATCGACCTGATCCGCGCGTTCACGAACCCGGACCTGCCGCTCGGTGCGCCGCTCGACGATCAGTTGGCGGCGACCCGGCGACTCCTGGAGGGGGCTCGGCGGCGCGGCGCACCCGTCTTCTTCACCACCGTCGCCTACGACGAGCCCGACCTGCGCGACGCCGGCGTGTGGGCGTTGAAGCAGTCGGGGACGACGACGCTGCGCGCGGGCACGCCGGAGGTGGAGATCGACCCGAGGCTCGAGCGCCGAGGGGGAGAGCAGCTCATCGTCAAGAAGTACGCGTCCGCCTTCTTCGGCACCGACCTCATCAGCCGGCTGAACGCGCTGCGGGTCGACACGCTGCTCCTGGCCGGATGCACGACGAGTGGTTGCGTCCGCGCGACAGCGGTCGACGGGCTGCAGAACGGCTTTCGGGTCATGGTCGTACGCGAGGCGGTCGGCGACCGGGCCGAGGCCGCGCACACCCAGAGCCTGTTCGATCTCCACGCCAAGTACGCCGACGTCGTGACCTTGGACGAGACCCTGACGTACCTGAAGGGCGATCGCGCGGCGCCGCCGGAAGGAAGCTCCTCATGAGTGTCCGGCCGCCGTACGACTACTCGCCCATCGTCAGGCGTGCGCCGATCGAGTGGCCGGACGGCAAGCGGCTCGCCGTATGGGTCGGCCTGAACGTCGAGCACTTCGACTACGGGACTCCCTCGACGAGCATCCAGGACGTCACCGCGGCCCTGGTCCCCGATCCGCTGAACCACGGCTGGCGCGACTACGGCACCCGTGTGGGCGTCTGGCGGATCATGGACATCCTGGATCGCCATGGGGTTCGCGCGAGCGTCCTGCTCAACTCCGCGGTCTGCACCGAGTATCCGGAGATCATCGAGGAGGGCCGCAGGCGTGGGTGGGTGTGGCTCGCGCACGGCCGGGCGAACTCGATCCTCCAAACCGGCATGGAGGCCGACGAGGAGCGCGCGTACCTCACCGAGGTCGTCGAGACGATCGCGAGCCACACCAGGGTCCGCCCGAAAGGCTGGCTCGGCCCGGCGCTGAGCGAGACCCCACGGACGCTGGAGCTGCTGGCCGAGCTCGGCGTCGGCTACACCTGCGACTGGTGCGCAGACGATCAACCCTTCCCGATGCGGGTGCGAGGCGGACGGATGATCTCTGTCCCGTACTCGATCGAGGTCAACGACATTCCGCTGTGTGTGAGCAAGAGCTTCACCGGACCGGACCTGTACCAGCTGCTCGTCGACCAGTTCGACGTGCTGTACGCCGAGTCGCGGCAGATCGCGCGGGTGATGAACATCGCCATCCATCCGTTCGCCGTGGGGCAGGCGTTTCGCAGCCGTCACCTCGACCGTGCGCTGGCCTATATCGCGGGCCACGACGACGTCTGGCTCACCACCAGCGACGAGATCGCCGACTGGTACTACACGCACTACTACGAGCGGGACGCGCCCCCAAAGAAGAGGAGCTGACATGACGAGCGAGGCAGGGCCAGTCGAGCCGGGGCCGGTAGACGCGGTCGTCGAGGCGAGCCGGGCGTTGGCGGCCGCGGGCCACGGCGACATGGTGTGGGGCCACGCGTCGGTCCGGGATCCTCAGGGCCGCGGCGTGTGGATGAAGAGCTCCGGCTGGGGTTTGGAGGAAGTGGACGCCGAGAGCGTGGTGCTGGTGAGCCCGGAGGGAGAGGTGCTCGCCGGCTCCGGACGCCGCCACATCGAGTACCCCATCCATACCGAGATCATGAGACAGCGCCCGGACGTCACTTGTGTCGTCCACACCCACGCGGTCTCGGCCAACGCCTTCGCCTCACTCGATGTACCGCTACGCCCGCTCTCCCACGACGGCGTGCTGTTCACCGAACCCGACGTCCCGCGCTTCACCAAGACCAGCGGCCTGGTGCGGACGGCGGAACTCGGATCCGCCCTGGCTGCCGCTCTCGGGCAGGCACCCGCGTGCCTGCTGCCCCAGCACGGTCTCGCGGCCGCGGGCAAGGATGTGGCCAGCGCCGTCATGCACGCGGTGCTGCTGGACCGCGGGTGCCACGTGCAGCTCCTCGCCATGTCCGCGGGCGGCCCGGCCATCTGGACGGAGAAGGACCAGATCGAAGCCAAGCGAAAGGAAGTCTGGGCGGACTCGCAGGTGCAGGCCGGCTGGCGGTACCTGGTACGCAAGAGCGACACCACGCATGCTCGATGATCGTGTCCCGCACGGACCCCGATGAGGAAAGCGCATGAGCAGACAGAGCAGCGCCGCGGCCGCGCGGCCATGGCCCTCGCGCGGAGAGATGTCCCGCTCCGCGTTCCTCCGCACGCTTGGTACCACGGCGCTGGGGGCGGGGGTGCTTCTCGGCGCGGAAGCCTGCGGCAGCGGAGGCTCGGGCGGTGGGTCGTCCGGCAAGGTGTATCACGGGAAGCAAGCGGCGGCCCATCTCCAGACGATCCAAACCGGCGCGCCGTTTTATATCGCCGAGGCGAAAGGATACTTCGAGGACGAAAGGCTCGACCTCAAGTCGGTCGAGGCCCCCGGCGGAACCAGTGCCATCCGCGTTCTGCTCGGGAGCACCCACATCGGTATGACGTCGACCATCGGCGCGATCACCGCGTATGCCAAGGGCGTCGAGGACGTGCGCATCATCGGTGGGATCTTCAACATGGACGCGACGCTCTTCCTCGCTCCCGCGGACTCAAAGATCTCACTCGACGACCTGCGCGGGAAGAAGATCGGGAGCAGTTCGCCGGATTCCATCACGACCTACTTCGCGCACCTGCTGGCGCGTGAACACGGGCTTACTCCCGGCAAGGACGTCAAGATCGTCTACGCGGGAGGCGCTCCCGACGCCTGGGCCGCCGCGCAGCACGGTGTCATCGACCTCGCGTGGTCGAACCCGCCGTTCTCGACCAAACTCGTAGAGCAAGACGACGCCCGGGTCGTCATCAGGAACAAGACCCTCAAGCCGAAGTTCGCCGACAACGTGCTCGTGACGAGCCAGTCCTTCATCGACGACCACGCGGATGTCCTCGAGCGCTGGCTGCGGGCGCTCGGCAACGCGATCAGGTTCATGCGCTCGAACACCGACGAGGCGGCGAAGATCTGGGCCAAGGGCATCCACCTCGACCAGAGCATCGCGCGCAAGGCGCTCGACGAGACGCTCGACGGGTTCAGCCTGGCCCTCGACCACCAGGGGATCGAGGCGAACATCGACGCGGCCAA
Organism: Streptosporangiaceae bacterium; assembly: GCA_050699055.1. Classification (GTDB taxonomy): domain Bacteria; phylum Actinomycetota; class Actinomycetes; order Streptosporangiales; family JBOHCT01; genus JBOHCT01. Next base: position 27,304 of record JBOHCT010000011.1, read on the forward strand.
GCAACTGGGCCAGCTGCGGAGCGCGCCGGATCTCGACACGATCCTCGTCGACCGCTTCATCCCGTCGAAGGTCACGAGCTGATGGCGCAGCCAGAACCGCGGGCACCCTCGACAGCCGCCAGGTCCGAGCCGGGCACTGGGCCGGCCCCGCCTTCCGGGGTCGTCGTGACCGGAGTGAAGAAGACCTACGTCGATCCGACCGGGTCCTCGGTGGAAGCGATCGCCGACGTCTCCGGCACCGTCGGGGCCGGGAGGTTCGTCTCCCTCGTCGGGCCCAGCGGCTGCGGCAAGACCACGCTGCTGGACATCGTCGGCGGCCTCCAGCGCGCCACGGCGGGACGGGTGACGATCGACGGCAAGGAGGTGACGCGCCCGCACCGCGGCACGGCGATGGTGTTCCAGGAGGACTCGACGCTGCATTGGCGCACGGTGCTGGAGAACGTCGCGTTCGGTCTGGAGGTCGCTGGGGTACCGCGCCGGGAGCGGCTCGACCGGTCCCGTGCCATGATCAGGTTGGTGGGCCTGGCGGACTTCGAGGACCGGCGGCCCGGTCAGTTGTCGGGCGGGATGAAGCAGCGCGTCGCCATCGCGCGGGCGCTCGCGCTCGACCCGCGCATCCTGCTGATGGACGAGCCGTTCGGCGCCCTCGACCAGCAGACCCGCATGTTCATTGGGCAAGAGCTGCTGCGCATATGGGAGGTCGAGCAGAAGAGCGTTCTCTTCGTGACGCACGACATCCACGAGGCCGTGCTCCTCTCCGACGAGATCTGGGTGTTCTCCGCGCGGCCGGCGCGCATTCGCGAGGTCGTCACCGTCGATCTCCCTCGTCCCCGCGACGCGGACATGATTCGCAGGCCAGAGTTCCATGCCTATACCGACCACCTCTGGACGCTGATCTCCGAGGAGGTCCAGGGCAGGCCCGAGGCGGGTCCGGACGAACGTCGTGGCTCGCCGGAGGCGGGATGACGACTCGGCAGCTGGACGATCCTCCGGTGCGGTCCGGTGGACCCGCGCGGAGGATGTCCGCCGGGTGGGTGAGCATGGGTCGACGGCGCTGGCTGCCGGCGGTGCTGCGGTGGCTGGTGGTGGCGGCGGCGTTCGCCCTTCTCGAGGTGCTCACGCGCGGCGGCGTGATCCCGGACTTGATCTTCCCGCCTCCGACAGAGGTCGTGCGGGCGGCGGTAGACCAGATCCCGACCGGCCAGTTCGCGGCCGATCTGGCCCGCACGGCCGAGACCGTGGCGGTCGCCTACGCCGCCGGGCTGATCGGCGGCGCGGTCTTCGGGACCGTGAGCTGGCGCGTGCCGGTGCTCGGGCGCGTGTTCGAGCCGTACCTCGTGGCGCTCTACGCGATGCCGACCATCGTCTTCTACCCGCTCCTGCTCGCCCTGTTGGGCCTCGGGTTCGGTCCGATCGCGGTGATCGCCGCCGTCATGGCCCTCATCCCGGTGACGGTCAACGTGACAGTCGCGCTGCGGTCGGTGGCGCCGACGCTGCCGAGGCTGGGCAGGTCCCTCAACTGCTCACGCCGACAGATGTATCGGCACATCCTGCTCCCCGCCGCCCTGCCGCTGGCCATGCCGGGCCTGCGGCTGGGGTTCATCTACGCGCTCATCGGCACGATCGCGATGGAGTTCATCCTCGCCGACCGCGGCCTCGGCTTCCGGATCGGCATCGACTATCGGCAGTTCGAGGGGGAGCAGATGTGGGGTCTCGTGGTGATCGTCGCGTTCCTGGCGATCGTGGCGAACGCACTGCTGTCCTGGCTCGAGCGTCGAGTGCGGCGGGACATGCTCTGATCATGACGGCGATCGACCAGCAGGCGAGAGCGGAGCCGGTTCGCAGGCCGGACCGGCGGGCGGTAGCGGTCTGGGGTGGCCGGTTCGGCGTGATCGCCCTCATCGTCGGGGTGTGGGCGTTGCTGGCAGCGGTGATCGACCTGATCCCCCCGATCGTCGACACAGGGGACACGCTGGCCTCCGCGTTCGGCGAGGGATGGATCTGGTCGCCCCTGTGGGACACGCTGAAGGCGGCCCTCGCCGGGTTCGTCGTCGCCGCGGCCGTCGGCCTGTTCGGCGGCTTCGTCATAGGGCGTACGGGACTGTTGCGGCGCGTGGTGGAGCCGATGATCGCCGGCCTGTTCGCGGTCCCACGGATCATCCTCTACCCGACCCTGCTGGCCATCTTCGGGGTAGGCGCGAGCGCGAAGCTGTCGATGGCCGCGCTCTCGGCCTTCTTCCCCATCTTCATGACGACGCTCGCCGCCGTGCGGAACGTCAACCCCACGCTGGTCCGCGTCGGGCGGTCCGTCGTCTGCACGCGATGGGGACTGGCCCGCAAGATCTACCTGCCGGCCACCGCGGACTCCGTCCTGTCGGGGCTGCGTATCGGGTACAGCATCGCGTTCGTCAACGTCATCATCGCGGAGTTCTTCGCCGCCACCAACGGCCTCGGCCGTACCGTGTCCCAGGCCTACGGGTTGCAGGAGCTGCCCCGCATGTTCGCGGTCATCATCGTGATCTTCATCATGGCGCTCGGCGGCAACCTCGTGCTCTGGGCGGTCGAGTTCCGTGTTCGGGGACGAGTGTCGTGACAGGTCCCCCTACCTGCACCGCCCGCTGATCGCGAGGGTCCAGACGGATGCCATCGCTCCAGCACATGAGATTCGACAACGTCGGCAGCCTGCTGCGTCCCGCCTCGCTCAAGCGGGCCTACGCCGACCACGACGCCGGCTCCATCGACGACGCGGGCCTTCGGCAGGCTCAGGACGAGGCTGTGGCGTCGGTGATCGCTGCGCAGGAGGCGCACGGATTTCCCGTGGTGGTCGACGGAGAGTTCCGACGCCGTCAGTTCATGGAGAGCTTCGCGACCGTCGCGGGTTTCGATGGGGTACGGCGTGAGCTGACCGCGTCCGTCCTGGCGCGGGAAGGCCCGAGCGGCGGGCGAGGTCGCCTGCGGCGCGATCCGGCACTGTCGGTCGGCGTCGCGGCCACCGAGCCGCTTCGGCTTCGGGAGAACCGGCCGCTCGAGGAGTACCGTTTCGCGGCGGCCCGTACCGCGATCCCCGTCAAGGCGACGCTCGTCGGGCCCGACCGGCTCGCGCAGATGTTCGAGCCGAGGGGGTCGATCGAGCGTTACCGGGATCGTCGAGTCTTCCTCGACGACGTCGTCGGGGTCGAGCGCGACATCGTCCGCGGTCTCGTCGATGCCGGGTGTCGATACATCCAAGTCGACGCGCCGGGATTCACCGCCTACGTCGACGGGCGCTCACGTGAACGCATGCGTGCCCGTGGCCTCGACCCGGACGAGCAGCTCGACGCCACGATCGCCGCCGAGAACGCGGTGATCGCGGGTTTCTCTGAGGTGACCTTCGGGATCCATGTCTGTCGCGGCAACCGGGAGGGCCGCTGGCACCGCGAGGGAACCTATGACGCGGTAGCCGAGCGACTCTTCGGCGGCCTGCGCCACGACCGGTTCCTGCTCGAGTACGACACCCCGAGGGCCGGGAACTTCGCGCCGCTGCGGTTCGTACAAGGCGACGCGGTCGCTGTCCTCGGTCTCGTGACGACCAAGCACCCGGCACTCGAGGACAAGGATGAGGTCAAGCGCCGCATCGACGAGGCCGCGGGTCATGTGCCGACGGAGCGGCTCGGGCTGAGCCCCCAGTGCGGTTTCGCCTCCTCCCTGGTCGGCAACCCGGTGACCGTGGATGACCAGTGGCGGAAACTCGACCTTGTCCGGGACGTTTGCGAGGAGGTGTGGGGCCGGTGACCGAACCCCACACCTCGTAGTACTCCCGTGGCGCACGCACAACTCATACCGTCGGCAAAACGATCATGTTTCCCTTCCACGTGGCAGCTAAGCCTGACATTTCGGGCGCAATTATGGTCACTCGCGAGGAGAACGTGATCAACTTCTGCGGTGGTTGTCGCGGCACATGGCCTCCGCCTAGTATGACGATTGTAAACAGGATTGTCGACACTCGGTCACCTGTGCTGCGACGAGTCCGCGGTGGCCGCAGCGCGACGGCTTGTGCGAGGAGGACTTCGATGGTCATTGACTGTCATGGTCATTACACGACGACGCCGCCGGGGGTGGCCGCGTGGCGGGAGGCGCAGAGGGAGGCCGTGGCAGCCGACCCGGGTTGCGTGGGGGAGAAGGGGGTCCTGGAGGTCAACGATGAGGAGATACGGGAGAGCGTGGAGGGCGCGCAGCTTGCGGTGCAGGGCGACCGTGGTATCGATGTGACGGTGTTCTCGCCGCGGGCCAGTTGGATGGGTCACCACATCGGTAACGAGCACACGTCGCGGCTCTGGACGGAGCACCAGAACGAGCTGGTGCGGCGCGTGTGTGATCTGTTCCCGGACAGTTTCGTGCCGGTGGCTCAGCTTCCGCAGTCTCCGGGGGCGTCGATCGCCGGGTCTGTCGCGGAGTTGCGGCGCTGTGTCGAGGAGATGGGTTTCGTCGGCTGCAACATCAACCTGGATCCGTCCGGCGGGTTTTGGAGCGGGCCGCCGCTGTGGGACCGGTACTGGTGGCCGCTGTGGGAGGCGATGGTCGAGCTCGACGTCCCTGGGATGATCCATGTCAGCGCGGCGGCGAACGAGAGTTTCCACACCACTGGTTCGCATTATCTGGGGGCTGACACGACGGCGTTCATGCAGGCGCTGACGTCAGGTTTTCTGTCGGACTTTCCTGGCCTGCGGTTGATCATCCCACACGGCGGTGGGGCGGTCCCGTACCACTGGGGGCGCTTCAAGGGCATGGCCCAGGACAAGGGGTGGGACTTCGACGGTCTGCTCGACCACATCTGGTTCGACACCTGTGTCTACCATCAGCCGGGCATCGATCTCCTGCTGCGTGTGGTGCCGGCCGACAACATCCTGTTCGCGTCGGAGATGATCGGTGCGGTGCGCGGGGTCGACCCTGCTACCGGGCATTACTGGGACGACACCAGGCGCTACATCGAGGCGGCGGATCTTACCGACACCGACCGCCGGAAGATCTACGAGGACAATGCCCGCCGGGTCTTCCCCCGGCTCAAGACGGCGGGGGGTGCGCGGTGAGGTCGTTGCGGGGTCGTCACGTCATCGTCCGCCGGATCGAGCGTGCCGATGCGGCGGTGGTCGACCGGCTCGCCGAGGTGGGGGCGGCGACGCTGCACGAGGCGATCGGGCGCCGCGGCAGCCTCGGACCGGACCTGCGCCCGAACCAACAGGACGTCCGGATCGCCGGCCCGGTGGTGACCGCGTCCTGCCATCCCGGTGACAACCTCATGATCCACGCGGCCGTCGAGTGCTGCCAGGCGGGTGATGTCCTGGTTGTCGCGAACACCGCCTCGAGTACGCACGGCATGTTCGGTGAGATGTTGGCGTCGTCGCTGATGGCCCGTAGGGTGCGGGGGGTCGTCCTCGACGGCGGTACCCGTGACACGGCGGAGCTGCGTGAACTGGGGTTCCCTGTCTGGAGCCGGCATGTCTCCGTGCAGGGCACGGTGAAGGCCTCACCGGGCTCCGTCAACGTGCCCCTGGTCTTCGGTGGACAGCTCGTCAGCCCCGGCGACGTGGTATGCGCCGACGACGATGGTGTCGTCGTCGTCTCCCGCGACGAGGCCGACTGGGCCCTCGAGCGCTCCCTCGCCCGGCTGAAGAAGGAAGAGGCGACACGGGTCCGCCTCGAGGCCGGCGAGCTTGGCGTGGACATCTACGGCCTCCGCGACAAGCTCCACGCGCTCGGCGTCGAGTACATCGACACCCCTGACGACCTGTGATCGGCGAGCCTCCGGGCCGCCAAGTAGTCGTGGGTCCGGGGTGGGCGATGCGCGGGTTTTCCGCGGCGCGTTACGGCGCCTGCGCGTCGTCGGGCGCCGATCACGTATTGACATTCCCAGGCGTCGCGGGAAGATACGTGTCGCCTGCCCAGCTAGGCCACGCCCCGACCAGGAAGCGACGCAGCCATGCATGAGGACTCGACCGCACCGCCAGCAGCCCCTCCGCCGACGTCGGGTCCCAGCGCGGCTGAGGGGCCGTCGCGGCGACAGGTGCTGCGCGTCGCCGGTGTCGGGCTGGGCACGGCGGCGGTCGCGCGGACCGTTGGCCTGAGGGGCGCGGGGGCTGATGCCCCGGCGGCCACCACGTCGGGGGGCACCAGGTCGGTGAACTTCGGTGCGGACTGGAAGTTCGTACTGGTCAACCCGGACGGCGTCACCGACCCCACCGGGCGGTACGCGGATGCCCCTGATCCCGGCTTCGACGACTCGAGCTGGCGGACCGTGAACCTGCCGCACGACTGGAGCATCGGGCTGACCCCGGTCGACACGTCGAGCACCAGCAGCGGCACCGGCTTCCTGCAGGGCGGGCTTGGGTGGTACCGGAAGACGTTCACCCTGCCGCGGTCGCTTTCGGGCAAGCGGATCTCGATCGAGTTCGACGGTGTGTACATGAACTCCCGCGTCTACTTCAACGGGCAGCTCCTCGGCAGGCACCCGTACGCCTACACCGGCTTCGGCTTAGACCTCACCGACCTCGGCATCCTCCTCATGGTTGAGGCGTTCGACTGCTGGCACACCGGCAAGGTCGCCTACGACTACCACCTTTACTTCGACGCCTGGGGCGACCGCGACATCAAGGAGATGGTCCACGAGTCGAAGAACTCACCGGCCGTGGTGCTGTGGTCGATCGGGAATGAGACCCCGGACACCGGCCTGCCGGGCGGTCCGGCGATCGCGCGGCGGCTGATCGACGACGTCAGGTCGATCGACAGGACGCGCCCGATCGTCATGGGCTCGGACAAGTACCGCACCGTGCCTCCGCAGGGCTCGCCGCCCGACCGCATACTGCGCATGCTTGACGGCCTGGGCCTGAACTACAACACGGCCATGTCCATCGACGCCCTGCACGCGAGGTACCCGGGCACGTTCTTCTTCGAGTCGGAGTCGTCATCCGAGACCTCCACGCGGGGTGTGTACCAGGACCCGCAGCTCCTCAACACCGGCGAGAACTACACGCCAGGCAAGCGGGCGACATCGTCCTATGACAACAACCTCGCCCCGTGGACCATGAGCGGCGAGTACTCGCTGAAGAAAGACCGTGACCGGCGGTTCTTCGCCGGCGAGTTCCTCTGGGCCGGCCAGGATTACATCGGCGAGCCGACGCCCTACGACGTCTTCCCCGTCAAGTCGTCGTTCTTCGGCGCGGCCGACACGGCCGGCTTCGCCAAGGACGCGTACGATCTGTTCACGAGCCAGTGGGCCAGGGAACCCATGGTGCACATCGTGCCGATGAACTGGACCGGTCAAGCTCACGGGGAGAATGTCGCCGTCTGGGTCTACTCCAATGTCGAGACGGTCGAGCTCTTCCTGAACGGCAGCTCGCTCGGGGTGAAGAGCTTCGACCGCAAGACCACGACCTTCGGGCGGGAGTACCTGGAGACGACCGAACCGACAGGCGACGACAAGAACTACCCGTCGGGGAGCTACACCAGCCCGAACGGCAGTACGGGAAAGCTGCATCTCACCTGGAACGTGCCCTTCCGGCCGGGACGCCTGACCGCGGTGGCGACGCGGGGCGGCCGTCCCGTCGCCCGCGACGAGATCGTCACGGCCGGCCGGCCCCACGTGCTCAGGCTCACCCCCGACAGGCGCGTCATCGCGGCGGACGGTACATCGCTGTCGTTCCTGACGGTCGGGATCGTCGACTCCCGCGGCCTGGTCGTGCCGGGCGCGGACAACCGCGTTCACGTCCACGTAGCCGGACAGGGCACGCTCGCCGGCGTGGACAACGGACGCGAGGAGAACGCCCAGAGCTATCAGGCGCCCCACGTGCGCGTCTTCAACGGGAAGGCGCTCGCCATCGTCGAGTCCACCCGCAAGGCCGGACGCATCAGGATCACGGCCACCTCCCCAGGGCTCCGGGCCGCGGCGGCGACCCTACGCTCCACTCCCGTCCGGTCGGCGAAACTGGCCGGGGTCGTGGCCTTGGCGCCGACCCGGCCGAGCCCCAGCACCACGAGCCCTGTCTCTAACCCTGCCAGCGCTAGCGCGACCGGCGCCAGCGGAGCCGGCTGGGCCGCGTCGGGTGCCGACGCGAGTTACTCAGGGGCTCCGGACACCCTGCCCGCCGCCATGCTGGACGGAGACCCGAGCACGGGCTGGTCGAACTACTACGTGAAGCCGGCTACCGCGACATTGAACGCTGTCAGCGTGTCACGGCGCAGCGACTGGGTCTCGCTTTGGTGGCACCGGCCGCGGAGACTCCGGACCGTCACCGTGCGCTTCACCACCAGCTCCACCCTCACGCACCCCTCAAGGATCGCGGTGACCTACTGGGACGGTCACAGGTTCGTCCCGGTCAGGAGCTTGCACATCGACTGGTCGGACGAGTCCAACGGGCCTACCGTGCTCTCGTTCGATCCCGTCCACAGCAGGCTCGTCAGGCTCGACGTGACGAGCCCCACACCGGGTACCGGCAAGGGGTTCATGAGGATCGCCGCGATCCAGGTGGACGGGTAGGCGACCGCCGGGCACCGCGGGTGTCCTCCAGCCGCGCCACGATGAAGCCGCTGAGCCGGTGGGGTGCCCGCCGGCCCCGCGGTCCCGTGTGTCAGCCCTGCGGAGCGTGCACGAGTCCTTCGCGAAGCGCCCACATGGCGGCCTGCGTGCGTGACGAGCACCCGATCTTGCTCAGTACATGGCTGACGTGGGTCCGCGCGGTGCGCTCGCTGATCACCAACCGCTCGGCGATGTCCTTGTTGGAGCAGCCTTGGGTGACGAGGACCAGTACTTCATGCTCGCGTGCGGTGAGGCTGGCGGCCGGCGACCGCGGGGACAGCAGTGAACGGGTCAGCCCGCGGGCGACTCCCGGGTCGAGATGCGTCTGGCCGCGCCGGGCGGCGCGCACGGCGGCCGCGAGCTCGTCGGCCTCGGCGTCCTTGAGGAGGAAGCCGGTCGCGCCGGCTTCGAGCGCGGCCCGCGCGCGATTCGTCTGGCCGAAGTTGGTGAGGACCACGACCTCGACCTCCGGATAGCGCCCCTTGATCTCCGACGTGACCGCGGTGCCGTCGGCACCTGGCATGACGAGGTCGAGCAGGACGACGTCGGGCAGGCCGGCCCCAGAGGCCAGCTCGTTCAACGAGTCCAGCGCGGCCTCGCCGTTCGCTGCCTCCCCCACGACCTCGATGTCGTCGACCACCGCGAAGAACGCGCGCATGCCGGAGCGGACGACCGCGTGATCGTCCACCAGCAGGACGGTCACCGCCGCGCTGTCGTGAGGGTCCGTCACCGGTCCTGTCCTTCGACACCTGCGCCCGGCGCAACCGAGTGGTCGAGCTCGAGGCGTACGCGTACGCATGTCCCCCGGCCAGGCGTGCTCTGGAGGCTGAGGTCGGCACCGATACGGTCCGCACGTTCGCGCATGCCCACGAGACCGAGGCGACCCGGATGCTCTGCCGTGGCGTCGAACCCGGCCCCGTCGTCGCGGATCTCGAGTACCAGGCCTGCTACGGTCTCACTGAAGACAATGTCCACAGCGGTGGCGGAAGCGTGCTTGACGACATTGTTCAAGGCCTCCTGGCAGACACGGTAGAGATTCCCCACGGTCTCATCCGCGAGCCGAGCGCGGAGATCGCCCCGCACCTCGATCGCCAGCCCCTCCCGAGCGCCGACCGCCGTCGCGTGCTGCCGGACCGCGGGCACCAACCCCAACTCCGTGACGGCCTCCGGGCGCAGCTCGAGGACCAGCGACCGCATCTCGGCGAGGGTGGCCTGGGCCAGTCGCCGTGCCGCCGCCACGTCGTCGCGAATCCCGGTCTCCGGATCGGGCCATTCGCGCTCCATGGCGAGCTGGAGCGCACGTACCCGCAGGCTCAGCGAGAACAGTGACTGGCAGACCGAATCGTGCAACTCGCGGGCGATGCGCTGGCGTTCCTCCCAGGCGGCCTTTACCTCGGCCTCGCCGAGCAGCCGCGCGTTCTCGACGGCGATCGCGGCCTGGTCGGACATCGCACGGAGGAAGGACAGCTCGGCTTCGCTCGGGTCGTGTTCGGGAGGGTAGAACCCGTTGAGCACGCCGAGCGAACGGTCCCGCACCGCCAGCGGTACGGAGACGTAGGTGTCCCAGGAGAACGCGGCCATCGTCGGGCGCAGCGGCTCCCACGCCGGATCGGTCAGGACGATGTGGGTCCGTCCCCGGCTGATCTGCGTTTCCCCGGTACGCAGCGCCACCAGCGTGCGCAGGTCCGCCCCGCGCCGCCGGGCCTGCTCGAAACGCTTGGGAAAGTCCGACGGGAAGATCGGGTGGCCGGCGGCGCCGATCATCCGCATGCTCAGGGTGTCCGCGTCGACCAGGAAGACCTGACAGGCGCTCATGCAGGTCGCCCGTACGACTTCGGCGGCGACTCGCTCCAGAGTCGACGACAGCGAGCCGGAGCAGGCGACGCTGGCCGCCGCGTTGGCGAAAGCCATGAGCCTGCGCTCGTCGAAGTCCTCTGCCGGACCCATCGTCGCGCCGCTGTCCAAAGGGCTGCGCATATGGCCTCCGATGAGGCGATACTGGCAGGGGGTGGACGCACTGTCAATCGGCCTCGGTCACCGCGGCGACGGTGCGCGGGCCCCGCCAGCCTCGGCCGTCCCGAGCGACGCGGGAGACGCCGTCAGCACCACCGGCCTTGCCCGGCATCGTGTTCGGGTCAGGCGGCCGGCGACCGCGGGAAGACCGTCCCGTCGAAGAGCCTTCGTGCGGTGCGGACCACCCCGCAGCGTCTCACCCGCGGCTCGACGTCGCCAGGATCCAACTCGACCTCGACCTCGACCTCGAAATGCCCGGTCGGGTGCTCCAGCCGGAGACGCGACCCCTCGGAGGGCACCTCAGCGAGGTCGTGCCCGACAGCGTCGTCGATCAGCACGGCCGTGGCCACGCTGACCGCGCCGAGCACGCCGATCGAGCTGTGGCAGCGCACCGGTATGAACGTCCGTGTCGATACGAGGCCGCCGTCCTTCGGGGGGCTCACCAGTGTCATCTTCGGCACTGTCGCCTCGGCCACGTCCCCGAGTCCCATGAGCTGGCCGGCGGCGAGCCGGATCGACTGTAGGCGTTCGACGAGGTCGGTCCTGGCCTCGAGCTCGGCCGGAGACTCGTAACCTGTGGCGCCGAGGTCCCCGGCGGCGATCAGTACGGCCGGCATCCCGTTGTCGACGCACGTCACCGAGACGCCGTCGATCACGTCGCGAACCCGCCCCGTCGGCAGCAACCGGCCGCAGCTCGATCCCTCGGTACCCGAGAAGTTCACCACGATCGCCGCGGCCGTCCCGGGGACGCCGGAGATGGCGGTGTCCCCGGAGTAGCGGACCCTGCCGCCCGGAGTCGGAAAGACCGCGGTGGCCAACCCGCCGGTGTTGAGCATCCGGATACGTACAGACGCGGTGTCACCGGTGGATGGCGCCAGCCCGCGTTCCACAGCGAACGGCCCCACGCCCGCCAGCATGTTGCCGCAGTTCTGCCGGTCGGAGACCATCGCGTCGCCCACGCCGACCTGAAGGAAGAGATAGTCGACGTCGGCCGCGGAGTCACCCGAGGCCGACACCACGGCGACCTTGCTGGTCAGCGGGTGCGCTCCACCGACCCCGTCGATCTGCCGGACGTCGGGCGTACCCATGACCCGCATCAACACGTCATCGCGGACGGCACTATCGGCGGGCAGATCCTCCCTCAGGAAGTACCCGCCCTTGGATGTGCCCCCGCGCATCAGCATGCACCGCACCCCCGCATCGGCCCCCTGATCGGCGGTGTCGGGCGCGGTACTCATGGCAGACTCACGCTCCCAGCTCCTCTGCACCCAGTCGGCCTCTACTTGACAGACAATAATGTCAACAATAGGACCAACGACGCGCCCGGCCAACTCCCCTCATCCTGCGCGGCCACTAAGCGGCTGCGCACGAGCAGGCGCTGGCTTTCGTCGCGTTGTTCCGCGGTGGGCTCGAGCGCGGGTGGCCGTGTGAGGGCACATCGGCCGGACGAGCTGGCCACTCAGTCGTGTTCGTGGATCATGACACCGCGGACGTTCTTGCCGTCCAGCATGTCCCGGAAGCCGCCGTTGACCTGGTCCAGCGTGTACCGCTGGGTGATCAACTCGGCCAGCTTCAGGTCACCGGAGCGGTACAGCCCCAGTAGCCTGGGGATGTCGTAAAGCGGGTTCGCGCCGCCGAACATCGCTCCCAGGACCCGCTTCTGCCAGCCGGGGAACACTCCACCGTGCACCCGCACCTCGTAGTCGCCGACCCCGGTGATGGTCACCTGGCTCCCCTTGCCGACGATGTCGACGGCCTGCTGTACGACCTCGGTGCTCATCACCCCGACGGTGCAGATGGCGTGGTCGGCGAGCTGCCCGCGGGTGAGGTCGACCACCAGCTCCCGCGCCTTGACCGGGTCGGAGCTCACATGCGTCGCCCCGAGGGCCTGCGCTGTCTCCAGCTTGAACTCGACCGGGTCGACGGCGACGACGTTCTTCGCGCCGGCGTAGCGGGCCCCCTGGACGGCGTTGATTCCCACCCCGCCGATACCAAAGACCACCACCGTGTCCCCGGGCCGTACGCCCGCCACATAGACCGCCGACCCCCAGCCGGTGGGGACCCCGCAGCTGACCAGCGCGGCCAGCTCGAACGGGATGTCCTGCTCGATCGCGACGCAGGAGGTCTCCGACAGCACCGCGCGCTCGGAGAAGGTCCCCAGCACGCACATCCCGCCGAGGTCCTCGCCGTCCGTGGAGTGGAAGCGGAACGTGCCGTCCGGCAGGCACCCCACCCCGGCGTTCAGGCCCGCGTCGCACAGGTTCTGGCGCCCCGTCGAGCAGTACCGGCACGTGCCGCACACCGGGATGAACGAGCAGACCACGTGATCGCCCTGGTTCACCCGGGTGACGCCGGGCCCGACCGCCTCGACGACGCCGGCGCCCTCGTGCCCGCCGACCATCGGCAGCCGTGCGGGCGCGTCGCCGCTGCGGATGTGGTCATCGGAGTGGCACAGCCCGCATGCCATGAACCGGACGAGAACCTCGCCCGCCTTGGGCTCGTCGAGCTCGAGCTCCTCGACCTCCCACCACCGACCGGGTTCGCGAAGAACCGCTGCTCTCGTCTTCAAGCGCGCACGTCCTCTCGCCAGCGCACGACCACCGTTTTCCCAATATTGGAAACAGGGGGGCCGGCCACGTGTCAATGCGACAAATGTCGAACCCTGTTTCTGCGGAAAGTCGCGGCCGCTTCACCGTCGGCCGCCCGACCGCGGGCGTCGGGTCCCAGGCAATGTCTCTCTTGGTCCCTCTTGACAAGAGGATGCGAGGTGAGGTTCAAATCCTGGGTAGCGTTCTCGAACGTGTGGAGGAGTAGAGACCTCGATGC
>JBOHCT010000012.1:0-39760 GCA_050699055.1 Streptosporangiaceae bacterium
TAGGAAGTCCGAGAGGGTCCGCGAGCCATCCTCGAGATGTGGTTGTGGCGGTCGCGTCGTTCATGATCGCCGGTGCGCCCCTCATCGTCGTGCCGGCCCCGCACCGGTGACGCCATACACGCCCCCGTCCGGGGCGCCGTACGTCGCGGGGGCCGCGGCGTCGTTCGTGCGCCTCGTCCGCCCGGCGAGTCGGGGCGTGGGCTGGCGGCGCGGCTGGCCAATGAGAGCCGTCAGTACAACAGCACAGCCACTACGACCATGATCGCGAACAGTCCGAAGCACGCCAGGTCGAGCGTCACGGCCGTCGACACCAGCCCTTCACCGCCGAGCGTGCCGCCGGACCGGGCGATGTTGCGTCTCGCTGTGCGAACGAGCATGAGCGAGACGACGGCCACGATGAGCCCCATGCCGAGGAAATAGAGCATGGGGATCGCCGCGACCGCGAGCCCCAGCGCCCATACGGCGTCGTGGTCGTTCCTGGGCAGTGCGGGTGCCTCCCGAATTCCGGGGGTCTCGGCCGGAAGATCGTAAGGAAGCTGCATCTGCCCCTTCGAGGGCGCGATCTCGAGGCCGCCGCTCTCGCGGTACTCTGACTGAGGAGGCATCGGCGTGACGTCATCGGCTTGAGTGGGTATCTTCCGCTTTCGACTGTACGCGGCTCACCGCAGGTCCCCTCACCACAGGTCCCCTCGGTGTCATGCCGGAACTTGGCCGGGCAGCAGGTCGTCAAACGTGGTGAGATGGCTGACGGGGCTGGCGGTAGTGAGGTGGAACGAGTCACGGCCGTTATCGGCAAGCTTTCGCGGACAGGCACCGGACGTCCGCCCGTTCCCGCTACCCTCGTACCCCGCTGGGGCGTGTCTTCCTGCGCCTTCACGGTCGCGCTGCCAATCGGGGCACAGAAGGCACGCCCGCATTGCGCGCCCCAGCCGGAGCGGCGGCGCGGCAAGAGGCCGGCATCCGGCACCCGACGCCCTGTACCCGACGAGAGTCGCCAGTGTGACGAAGCGTAGAGCCGGAGGCGAGGAGGCCCATCGCCGCGCGGAGAGACGACGGCGGCGGACACGACGGGTGCTTGCCTGGGTCGCCATCTGCATGTCCGCGGCCCTCGTCGTGACTAGCCTCACCGCCTACGGCGCCTACCGGAAACTCCTTGGCAACATCACCCACATCGACGCCCTCTCCAAACTGGGCCCCCACCGCCCCGACAAGCCGACCAAAGCGCAGAACATCCTGCTGATCGGCTCGGACACGCGGCAGAAGCCCGGCGACGCGCATTACGGCAAGGACATCTCGGGCGCGCGCTCCGACACGGTCATCGTCCTGCACCTCTCGCCCAAGCGGACCCGCGCCCTGCTGATCAGCTTCCCGCGCGACTCGTGGGTGCACATCCCCGGGTGCCAGAAACCGGACGGCACGATGTCCGCCCCGATGACGACCAGGCTCAACGCCGCGTTCAGCACCGGCGGTCCGGCCTGCACCTGGAAGACGCTGGAGCAGGACACGAACATCCATATCGACCACTTCATCCAGGTCGACTTCGCGGGCTTCAAGAACGTCGTCGACGCCCTCGGCGGCGTGCGGGTGTGCCTGCCTGTCGACGTCCACGACCCGAAGAGCGGACTCAACCTGTCCGCAGGGCCACACATGGTGCGGGGCGATCAGGCGCTGGCGTTCGTCCGGGTACGCCACAACATCGGTAACGGCTCGGACCTCGAGCGCATCCAGCGCCAGCAGGAGTTCATGGCCTCGGTGGTCAAGAGGGCCACCAGCATGGGCATCCTGCTCAACCCGCAGAAGCTCTACCACTTCCTCGACGTCGCCACCCGGTCGGTCACGACCGACAACCAGCTCACCGTCGACGATCTCCGGCGTATCGGGGAGAGCCTGAAGGGCCTCGACCCCAAGCACGTCAAGTTCGTCACGGTCCCCGTCTACGACCGCGCCGATGGCGCCACCGTGGCCTGGCGGCAGCCAGCCGCGAAGCAGCTCTTCGAGACGGTTAGGCGCGACGAGCAAGTGCGCCGGGGAGGTGACCACGGGTCCCGCCCGCCGACCGTGCCCGCGAGCCAGGTTAAGGTGCGGGTACTGAACGGTACGAACATCTCCGGTCTCGCCGGGCGGACGGCCGACGCGCTGCGCGAGGCAGGGTTCCGCGTAGTCCACGTGGGCAACGCCCCGGAACACAACCACGACAAGACGCTCATCACCCATGACCCGACAGCATCGGCCCAGGCCAACACCGTCGCCAAGGCAGTGCCCTTCGCTACCCCATCCGCTGCGCAGTCCAGCGGCCAGGGGTCGCCTGGCACCGTCACGGTCGTGCTGGGGACCGATGCCGAGGGAGCCGACATCGTGAACAGCCCCGCACCCTCGCCGGGCCACCTGCCCAAGCGGCTCGGTGGCATCACCGCCAACCAGAACCCCTGCAAGACAGGCGCGCTCACCAGATGACCCGGAGGCGATGATCTCTCAGTGCGACCGGCCGACCTCGTCCGCCGGCGAGGAGACAACACCGTCGCGGGACCTCGAGGCGGGGTCCTCCCCGTCCTCCCCGCTGTCCTCGTGGAGCCCGACACCGCGGGAGCTCGGTGACCTCGAGCTGCTGCTGGCGGGGGCACTCGCGCCACTGCGCGGCTTCCTCGACCGTCGTGCGATCGAGACGGTGACCTCCCGCGGGCTCCTCCCGGACGGGACCCCGTGGCTGGCGCCGATCACGCTCACCGTGCCAGCCGAGACCGCTGCCGCGGCGAGTGAGGCCAGACGGCTCGTCCTCAGTGATCCCGAGAACACCCCGCTCGCCGTCGTCGACATCACCGATACCTGGCGGACGGACGGCGGAGGCCACGGGGTGGCGGGAGAGGTCTCGGGGATCCGCGCGCCCGTCCATGGCGCGTTCCGGTCGCTGTACCGCTCGCCCGACGAGGTCACGAAGACGTTCTCCAGAGGACCTGTGCTCGGGGTACCGCTCACCGCACCACCGCTCAAGCATCAGCTCGACCTGATCGGCGCGCGGGCGGTGGAGCTCTCGGCCGAGGTCCTCCTGCTGCCGACGGTCGGGCAAGGAAGCCCGCAGCTGGTGAGCGCGGAGGCCCTGATCCGGGCCGTGCTCGCCGCGTCTGCCGAACTACCTGGCCGGCCGCTGGTCGTACCCGTCCCGCTCGCCGCGCGCGAGCCACAGGCCGATCGGTGGCTGCGCCGGCACCTCGCTCTGGCCTACGGCGCGACCAGCGTTCTCGACGTCTCAGACGCGTCGGGTGTGGCCGGCATGAGCTCCTCGCTCGACGACATCTCGGCCCTGCTGGACGCCGGCGAGCCGCTCCCGCCCGGCACGGTGAGCCCCACGGTCGAGCGGGAGCTACGGCACGCCCTGCCGCCTCGGTACGAGCGCGGGGTCACCGTCTTCTTCACCGGCCTGTCCGGCTCGGGCAAGTCCACCATCGCGCGGGGGCTGCGCGATGCCCTCCTCGAACGAGGGGACCGCACCGTCACCTTGCTCGACGGCGACATCGTACGTCGCCTGCTGTCCAAAGGACTGACGTTCTCCCGCGAGGACCGCGAGACCAACATCCGCCGAATCGGGTACGTCGCCGCGGAGATCAGCAGGCACGGCGGCGCCGCGCTCTGCGCTCCCATCGCGCCGTACGCGTCCACCCGCGCCGAGGTGCGCCGCATGGTCGAGGAGACGGGTGGGTTCGTGCTCGTGTACGTCGCCACCCCGCTCGAGGAGTGCGAGCGACGCGACCGCAAGGGTCTGTACGCGAAGGCGAGGGCGGGCACGATCAAGGAGTTCACCGGCGTCTCCGACCCGTACGAACCACCCGGCGACGCGGATCTTGTCCTCGACACCACAACGCTCCAACCCGAAGAAGCGGTGGCACGCGTCATCGACTGGCTGGTCACGCACGGTTGGCTGCGCCCGGGCTCGCCCGGCGGCGCTGGCCGCCGGTCAGCCGCGCCGCGACAGGACGGCGGTAACTAAACCCGCGGGCGGTCTCGTGAGCCGCGTCGCGGAGGTGAATCGCGGCTCTCCTGCGTCGTCTGCGTGCGAAGGTCCGCCACAACTCGCGGGGAACGTCCACCCCGCCGGCCTCCAGCGGGTAACCGTACCGCCGCATCGCGGCACCCGCGGCCCGCTCGACCAACGCGACCTCCTCCGGTCTGAGGGTCTTTTCCCACCCCCGCGCACTGCTGGCCGTCACTGGCTGTGACACGCGCCAGTGGTACTTGTTCCGCGGCACGTCGGCGGAAGCATGGAACGCCAGCATGTCCTCGATGTACTCGGGCGCGAGGCCGAGGAACTCGCAGACCCGCTCGAGGGTAGGTCTCGGCTCGGTGACGAGCTCCTCGTAGCGGATCTCGAGAAGCTGGTCGGGCGCGAGCCGACCGCGCCACCCGTCGATGGCCCGAAGGGACCTCGACCACAGCTCGGTCGGAGGAACCACGTCGCCGTCGCTCCAACCCAATCTGCGGATCGAGGCGACCGTGGCGCGCGGGTCACGCACCACGTTGACGAACTGCGCGTCCGGGAACATCGCGAAGATCGCGTCGAGGTGCTGAGCATACATCGGCCGCTTGTCGCCCCAGCGGGGCTTGCCCCGCTGCTCGGCGTACATCAGGAAGCAGGTACCGAGCAGCGACCCGATCGTGGGCGGCGCCGAGACGAGGCGCGCGATCGCCTGGCGCCGGTCCACCCCGAGCCGCTGCCACCTCGTCTGCCCGCGCCGGAAGACCCATCGCGCGGCACGGCGCCGGTGAGCCGGATCGGAGAGGTCGCCGAAGGTGGCCCGGGTCTGCCACGCCTCCATGAGGAAACGCGTCTCGCGGGGGATGGCCAGCTCGGGATGGCAGTTCAGCATCGTACGCAGCAAGGTGGTACCCGAACGCGGGCACGCGCCGATGAACACCGGGCGGTCCCCCGCGCCCGCGAAGGGGGAGGGCGCGCCCTGGGAGTCCCGGCCTGTGCGTCCCACGGTTATCGAGGCAGGTATCGATGCTGGCCGCTGGTCAACCGCGCCGCGACCGGGTGGCGGTAGGTGACGCGCGTCTTCACGTTCTCCACCCGCAGCGAGCGGAACTCTTTCGCCTTCTCCCGCCGACGCTCTCGCAGCGCCTGCCGGAACTCGGCGGGCACCCCGGCGCCGTGGGCGAGAGGCTCGTAGGAGTATCGCCGCATCGCGGCGGACGCCGCTACTTCGACAAACGCGATCTCGTCGCGGCTGAGTGTCTCCTCGAAGCTGTGCGTCGATGCCACGGTAAGGGGCTGGGAGACTCGCCAGTGGTACTTGTTCCGCGGCACGTCAGCCTGCTGGTGGTAGCTCAGCATCGTCTGCACGTGCTCGGGCGCGAGGCCGAGGAAGCTACTGACCCGGCCCAACGTCGCCTCGGGATCGCCCACGAGATCCTCGTAGCGGATCTCGAGCAGTTGGTCGTCTGCCAGCCTGCGCCGCCACTGGTCGACGGCGTGCAGGGTGCGCTCCCACAGCTCGAGACCGGGCACGACGTCGCCGTCGAACCAGGTCAGCTTGCGCATCGACGCCACAGAGGACCGCGGGTCGCGCACGAGGTTGATGAACTGCGCGTCGGGGAACATCGCGAAGATCGCGTCAAGGTACCTGGCGTACTGCGGCCGCTTGTCGCCCCAGCGGGGCTTGTCCTGCTGCTCGGCGTACATCAGGAAGCACGTGCCCAGCAGGGACCCCAGCGTGGGGGGCGCGGCGACGAGCCGCCTGATGGCCTCGCCGGAATCGATCTCGAGGCGGCCCGCCTTGGTGGTGCTCTTGCGCCGGAAGATCCATGCCGCCAGCCGCCCGCGGTTCGCGGCCCTCGCCAGATCACCGAACGTCGCTCGTTGCAGCCACGCGTCGACGAGAAAGCGCGTCTCGCGCGGCATCGCCAGGCCCGGATGGCAGTTCAGCATCGTACGCAGCAAGGTCGTACCCGAACGCGGGCACGCGCCGATGAACACCGGGCGGTCGGACGCGCCCGCGTACCGTGAGGATGTTCTCGCGGCAGCGGTGTCCATCATCGTCCTCAGGAAGTGTCGATGATCATGCCGGCTGCGACCGTGTAGTTGGTGACTTCGTCCATGAGAACGAAAGCGCCGGTGGAACGGTTGCGTGCGTAGTCGTCGCAGAACAGCGGCTGGGTTACGCGCAGCCGCACCCGTCCGATCTCGTTGAGGGTCAGCCGCTCGACCGGCTGGTCGCGGTGCAGGGTGTTGACGTCGAGCCGGTACTCGAGGGCACGCACCATTGCCCGTGCGGTGCGCGACGTGTGCTTGATGGCCAGCTTGTTTCCGGGCCGTACCTCCCGGTCGGGGCTCATCCAGCACACCATCGCCTCGATGTCCTGGGTGCCGACAGGCGTGTTGTGCGGCCGACAGATCATGTCGCCGCGCGAGACGTCGAGGTCATCCTCGAGCCGCACGACCACCGACATCGGAGGGAAAGCCTCCTCGACGGGACCTTCCAGCGTCTCGATCGCCTTGACGCGGGTGCCCAGCCCGGACGGCAGCACCATGACCTCGTCGCCCGGCTTCAAGATGCCGCCCGCGACCTGTCCGGCGTAGCCGCGGTAGTCGTGGTGGGTGTTGGACTTCGGCCTGATGACGTACTGCACGGGGAAGCGCACGTCGACGAGGTTGCGGTCGGAGGCGACGTAAACATGCTCCAAGTGGTGGAGCAGCGGCGCCCCGTCGTACCACGGCATCCGCTCCGACCGCTCGACGACGTTGTCGCCGTGCAGGGCGGAGATCGGGATCACGGTGAGGTCGGGCACCGTGAGCTTCGTGGCGAAGTCGGTGAAGTCCTCGCAGATCCGGTCGTAGACGCCCTGGTCGTAGTCGACGAGGTCCATCTTGTTGACGCACAGCACGAGGTGCGGCACCTGGAGCAACGAGACCAGGAACGCGTGGCGGCGGCTCTGCTCCAGCAGGCCGTGGCGGGCGTCGACGAGCACGATCGCGAGGTCGGCCGTTGATGCCCCGGTCACCATGTTGCGGGTGTACTGGATGTGGCCAGGTGTGTCGGCGATGATGAACTTGCGCTTCGGCGTGGCGAAGTAGCGGTACGCCACGTCGATCGTGATCCCTTGCTCCCGCTCGGCGCGCAGACCGTCGGTGAGCAGCGCGAGATCGGTGTACTCGTCGCCGCGGGACCGGCTGGTGCGCTCCACGGCCTCCATCTGGTCCTCGAAGATCGTCTTCGAGTCGTAAAGCAGCCGGCCGATCAGCGTGCTCTTGCCGTCGTCGACCGAGCCCGCCGTCGCGAAGCGCAGCATATCCCGCTGTTTCTCCAGGCCCGAGGCGACGGCGGCCGACTCCTGTGGCGACAGCTCGACGCGCTCGGCCGCCTGGTCTTGTTCCTGATCCATGTGCTTAGAAGTACCCCTCGCGCTTACGGTCCTCCATCGCGGCCTCGCTGAAGCGGTCGTCGGCCCGGGTGGCGCCTCGCTCGGTGACGCGGGTCGCGGCGATCTCCGCGATGATGTCCTCCACCGAGGCGGCGTTCGACTCGACCGCGCCTGTACAGCTCATGTCGCCGACGGTGCGGTAGCGGACAGTGGCCTCGAGCAGCTGCTCGTCGTCGTCACGTTGCACGTATGGGCTGTCGGCGAGCAGGATGCCGTCGCGCTCGAAGACGCGGCGGCGGTGGGAGAAATAGATGGAGGGGACCTCGAGCTGGTCCGCCGCTATGTACTCCCAGACGTCCAGCTCTGTCCAGTTCGAGAGCGGGAAGACCCGCACGTGCTCGCCCGGACGGATGCGGGCGTTGAACAGGATCCACGGCTCGGGCCGTTGCTTCTTCGGGTCCCACTGGCCGAACTCGTCGCGAAAGGAGAAGATACGCTCCTTCGCGCGGGCCTTCTCCTCGTCACGCCGGCCGCCGCCGAAAAGGGTGTCGAACCTGTTCGACTCGATCGCGTCGAGGAGGACCTGGATCTGCAGGCGGTTGCGGCTCGGGTTACGTCCGCCCTCCTCGATGATGCGCCCCTCGTCGATGGCCTCCTGCACGGAGGCGACGACCAACCTGGCGCCGAGCTCCTTCATCCGCCGGTCACGGAACTCGAGCGCCTCGGGGAAGTTGTGGCCGGTGTCGACGTGCAGGACGGGGAACGGGATGGGCGCCGGCCAAAAGGCCTTCTCGGCCAGGCGCAGCATCAGCAGGGAGTCTTTGCCGCCGGAGAACAGCAACGCGGGGCGCTCGAACTCCGCGGCCGCCTCACGGAAGATGAAGATCGACTCCGCCTCCAGCGTCTGCAGCTGGGAAATGCGATAGCCGGTGGCCGGTGTCATGCAATGCCCCTCATGCTGGGTCCCTCATGCGAAGCGGTCGGGTTGCGTGCCGGCGGCCAGCACCTCGAGCCGCCGTACAGAAAGCAGCCAAGATTATAGGGGCGCGGCACCACGTCGGAGCGCGAACGGTCAGTGCGAGCATCCCACAGCGTAGCGCTCCCCCACAGGGGACGCCGACGGGGCGGAGGCGCGGCATCGGCCGCGTGGTTCGGTATCCTCCCGCCCATGAGCTGGGAGGCGCGAATCAACGGCGCGCTCAGGCGCGTCACCGGTCTTGAGCTCCGGCACGTCCCTCGACAAAGCCCCCGGTCGGCGCCGACCCGGCGGCCCGCCCACCGCCCTCAACCTGACCGGCTACTGACGGCACCTGTCTTCGTCCTGTCCTCGGTGCGTTCCGGCTCCACGCTGCTGCGGGTGCTGCTCGACAGCCACCCCGAGCTCCACTCCCCCGTCGAGCTTCACCTGCGTGGCCTGAAGGTCAACGAGACCTCCAAATACGTCTCCAGGTCCATGCGGGCGCTCGGGATCAGCCGGAACGAGCTCGAGCACCTGCTGTGGGACCGTGTACTGCATCACGAGCTACGCCACAGCGGAAAGCGCTACATCGTCAACAAGACACCGAGCGACGCTTTGATCTGGCGTCGCATCGTCAAGTGCTGGCCGGACGCACGGTTCATCTACCTGCTCCGCCACCCCGTCGCGACCGCGAGGTCGTGGCAGGAGGCCCGGCCGTACCTGAGCATGGACGAGGCGATCGCCGACATCCTCCGATACATGAACGCCGTGGAGGAGGCCCGTACGAACCACCCGGGTCTCACGGTCCGCTACGAGGACCTGACCGCCGACCCCGAGCGCGAGACCCGGCGCATCTGCGATTTCCTCGAGGTCGAGTGGGATCCGCGGATGCTCGACTACGGCCAGGACGACCATGGCGGTTTCCGGCCGGGTCTCGGCGACTGGGGTGAGCAGATCAAGTCGGGACAGATCCGGCCCGCGCGCACGCCGGAGGACACGGTCGTCCCCGAGGCGCTGCGGGAGATCGCCGTAGCCTGGGGGTACCTCCGTGAGCCCACCCGGGCACTGTGAGCGTCTCCGTGACCGTGAGTAGGGCAGCCGCCGGTGCCGGGGCCGAGCACGTGACGAGGTTCAGCGTCATCGTGCCCGTGTACAGGGTCCTTGGTTATCTGCGCGAGTGCCTCGACTCGATCCTCACGCAGTCGTTCGCCGACCTCGAGCTGATCGCGGTCGACGACCGCTCGCCGGACCACTGCGGCGCGGTTCTCGACGAGTACGCGCTCGGGGACCCGCGCGTCAGGGTGCTCCACCTCGACGACAACGTCGGGCTCGGGATGGCTCGGCAGGCCGCCGTCGAGGTCGCGACCGGCGAGTACGTCGTGTTCGTCGACAGCGACGACAAGCTGGCACCCGGTGCGCTGCGGGCGATATCCGACCGTCTCGAGAGAACCGCCTCTCCCGACGTCCTCGTCTTCGACTACGCCCGCTGGTACTGGTGGGGTAGGCAGACACGCGACCATCTCGCGGAGCTTCTCGTCGAGACCGACCCACAGGTGTTCTCGATCGACGAGCGGCCGGACCTGCTGAGCCTGCTGATGGTCGTATGGAACAAGGCCTACCGGCGTGAGTGCATCGAGCGGCACGGCTTCCGCTGCTATCCGGGTTACTACGAAGACCTGCCGTGGACCTATCCCCTCCTGCTGACCGCCGAACGGATCGCCGTGCTCGACCGCGTCTGCGTGCTGTACCGCCAACGCCGCGGCGGCAACATCCTCGGCAGCCGCAGCCGCAAGCATTTCGACGTCTTCGCCCAGTACGACCGGGTCTTCGCGTTCGTCGACGACCATCCCGAGATCGAGCACTGGCGCCCTTTCCTCTACGGGCGCATGCTGCAACACTGCGTGACGATCCTCACCAAGGGACATCGCCTGCCGCCGGACGCCAGGGCGGAGTTCTTCCACCGGGCACACGACTACTCCGTGCGATACCGACCGGAGCGGCCGCCTCCTGATCCCGAAGGCAGACGCCTCGCCATGAAGCTCTGGCTCATCGCGCACGACTGGTACCTCGTCTACGCGGTGGCGAGCGCGCTCAGCAGGGTCCGCCTGGTGCTCTTCGAAGGGGCGGGAAGGGCGCGCCGAGGTGCGAGGAGGCTCGCCCGTGCCGCCCGGACCCGCGCCCGACTCCTCTACTACCACGCACAGCTACGCCTGCCGCTGGACGAGCACCTGGCCGTCTACGCCGCGTACTGGTTCCGCGGGTACGCCTGCAACCCCGCGGCCATCGACGAGAAGGCTCGCGAGCTCGTCCCCTCCGTGCGGGCGGTGTGGGTCGTCCGCCCGCAGGACGAGGCGGCCTTCCCCGCCGGCATCGACCACGTCCGGGCGAACACGCTGCGCTACTACCGCGCGCTCGCCCGCGCGAGATACCTGATCAACAACGTCAACTTCCCGAACGAGATCGTCAAGCGTAAGGGCTCGGTGCACGTGCAGACGCAGCACGGCACACCGCTCAAGACGATGGGGCTCGACCTGCAGGACTACCCGGTCGGCGCGAACAACATGAGCTTCAAGAACCTCCTCCGACGCGCGGACCGATGGGATTTCAACCTGTCCACCAGCGCGTTCGAGACCGAGGTGTGGGAGCGGGCCTTTCCCTGCCGGTACGAGTCGCTGGAGAGCGGGTATCCCCGCAACGATCGGCTGCGCACGGCGACCGACGACGAGATCGCGCGGGTCCGAGCGGCGCTCGGCATCGACCCCGGCCGCACGGCCGTCCTGTACACCCCGACGTTCCGCGACTACCAGCGCGACTTCGAGCTGCCGTTCGACCTGGCCAGTTTCTCCCGCGCACTCGGCGACGACTACATCGTGCTCGTACGCGCCCACTACTTCTACAGCGACGACGACGAGCTGCGTGCCCTGCACGCCAGCCGGGACATCATCGACGTCTCCACCCACCCGAGCGTCGATGACCTCTACCTCGCGGCGGACATCCTGCTCACCGACTACTCCTCGACCATGTTCGACTACGCCAACCTCGACCGACCCATCGTCATCTACGCCCACGACTGGGACACCTACGTGCGCGCCCGCGGTGTGTACTTCGACCTGCTCGCCGAGCCCCCGGGAGCCGTGGCGGCGACGGAGGACGAGCTGATCGAGGTGTTTCGCTCCGGCGCGGCGACCGGCCATGAGGCGGCCAAGGCCAGGGCGGCGTTCCGCCGGCGTTTCTGCCAG
This sequence comes from Streptosporangiaceae bacterium, assembly GCA_050699055.1. Lineage (GTDB taxonomy): Bacteria > Actinomycetota > Actinomycetes > Streptosporangiales > JBOHCT01 > JBOHCT01. Next base: position 11,551 of record JBOHCT010000012.1, read on the forward strand.
TACGACGACGGGCACGCGGCCGAACGCGTGGTGCGGCGCGTCTTCCTCGACGAGCAGACCACCCCACCGCGACCGAGCGTCGAGCTGCCAGCCAGCCAACCTCACCCGACGGCCCGCGAGGAAGCGGCCGGCGCCGACTTACTACCGGTGCTCGTGGACAACGGGTGCTGTCAGACGGAGGACCACCTCTACATGAGGCGCCCCCTCTGCGTGTCACAGCCGTCCCGCGGCGGCGTCTGTGGTGTTATGGCAGCTGTGGGAACCCTAGCCGCGTCCGTTACTATCCCGCAGACTGCCGCGGCGGTGCGCCGCGCACTCGCCGATCGCCGACCTGACCTGTCCGAGAAGTTCGCGGCTGAGTTCCACATCGCGATGACGGCGACCGACGAGGACTTCGACACCACCCGTATCGACCGACTGGTCGGACGCTGGTGGGCCCAAGGCTTGCGCGCTGCTCAACCCTGACCCCGAGGTCGAGGCGACTCACGCTCGGCTACGAGCCCGAGACACGAGCGACCTGGTCGAGTCCTGGCGTCACCAGCCGGACGGGTCGCAACACGTGTATCGCTGTGGGCCGGACGGTGATTGGGTGTTCGACCCGGTAATCCCGGCTGCCTGAATGCCCCTGTATGAGCTCGTCTTCCGGGTACCTGGTCAGGCTCAAGCGCTCTCGACCGCCCAGCTCGTGCCCGAGGCACCGGTAAAGCGGCTGCCGTCGGAGGTGGCTCTTGGCCTGGGCCTGACTCTCCTGCATCGCGGGCATCCCGCTGCTCAACGCCGTGGAGCAGCTAATCGAATCCGCCGCTGTTCAGGCAGCTTCGCCGTGTAGCAAGGCGATGAGCTTGCGGGCTTCTTTCTGGATAGCTTCCGCGCGGGCACTCGCAGCGCGCACATCGAGCGGGCTTGCGGCTCCGAGGGCCGCCTGTCGGATGAAGGTGCTGAGCGGCATGTCCGCTTCGGCAGCGGCCCGCTCCACGGCGGCCAGCTCATCTCCCCGCAGCCGCACCGAGACCACTGTGGATACCTCACCGGCGGATGTGCCGCGCTGGCTTGGGAGCTGATCGAAATCCGCTTCGAGAGCGCTCCGCTCAGCCCTGGTGCCGTAGTCACTCACTTGCCAACCTCCCACGCAGTGATCGGTCGGATTCGGCCAGCACCTTGGTCAACGAACGGAACAAGTACACGACGGCCGCCGTGAGTGACCCGAGCGCGACGTGCGTGCCAGCCCTGTTCTTACGGTTACGCCGTATGTCTGGACGGTTGGCAAAGACCTGCTGCACCTCAGCTATGGAAACGCCGTGACGGGTGAGATGTGATTCGTTGCCGCTGTCCACCTCGATCTCGGTGATGCACACGGATTCGCCCCATATGTATGACGGTAACGAGGGTAAGCGTAGTACGCAACGCTGGGCAGCAGCGCACGGGGTCTTGTCGGCCAGCGGTGACGAGCCGTCACCCACGGCCTGGTCGGCGTCCAGTGCCAGGTGGGCGAGCCAGGGCTCAACTACTCGTGTTTGACTAGAGCAGTCTACTCGTATTTGACTAGCCGGGTGAATGCCACCCGCTTGTTTGTCCTTGGCGAGCTCGCTCGGGGTCCGATGCATGGTCATCAGATCCGCCGGGAGGCGCAGCTGGATCGCACCGAGCTGTGGGCGGATGTCAAGCCCGGGTCACTGTATGCGGCGCTGCACCGGCTGGTGGCCGAGGGTGCGATCGAGGTGGTGCGCACCGAACAGTCTGGCGGGCCGGCGCGCACGGTGTATGCGCTGACCCAGTTGGGCCGCCAGGAGCTGGCCGCGCAACGCGACGAGGCGCTCCAGCAGACCGGGTTGCACCCCGACCCGGTGGACCTAGCGTTGCAGTACACCGGTGACCTGGCCGAGGAGGAACTGCGGAGGTTGATTACTGACCGGCGGGCGGCCCTGGCAGCGGAACTGGCGGCGTGGGAGCACCAGCGGGAACGCGCCGAACCGTATCTGCGCGGGCTGGAGCCGATGACCTTCGTCCACACCGCGCTGCGGCTGCGCGCGGAGATCGACTGGCACGACCAGCTGCTCGACCAGTTGCCGAAGTTGTTGGCCGCCGAGGCACCCGAAGGAGGGCACGGCAATGGCTGAGCGAGACGAGGCGGATGAGCGGGTCGCTGTGACCGGCGCGACGGGGCTGGTCGGTAGCGCCGTGGTCGCCGCGCTGGTGGCCCGCCGATACGAGGTCGTGGTGCTGACCCGCGACCCGCAGCGGGCGCGTGAATCCGTCCCCGGCGCCGCCGACTACGTGGCCTACGAGCAGGAGCAAGAGGCCGTCGGCGACTGGGCAGCGCTGCTGGCTAGCGTCGATCACGTGGTGAACCTGGCTGGCCCCTCGCTGTTTCGACCCTTTACCGGGCGCAGGTACCTACACAAGGCGACCCAGCAGCGGATCGCCGGGACCGAACGGCTGGTCGCGGCGTTGCGGGCGGCACCGGCGCGTGCCCGTACCCTGATCAACGCCTCGTCGGTCGGGGTGTACGGGTTCGGTCGGCCCTCCGACGAGGAGGTCAACGAGGACACCACGCCGCTACCCGGCCGCTATGCCGCAGGATCGGCCGCATGGGAAGCCGCCGCCGCGGCCGCCGGCTCGCAGACACGAGTGGTGCTGCTGCGCATGGGATACGTACTCAGCGCCGACGGCGGTGGGTTGCCGTGGCAGCTTCAGCAGGCGCGCAAGGGCAAGGCGGCCTACTTCGCGCCCGGCACGCAGTGGCTGCCCTGGATCCACCTGGACGACGTGGTCGATTGCGTGACGCACGCTCTTGCGGAGGAGCGCTGGTGCGGCGCCTACAACCTCGTCGCGCCCCAGGCAGTTCGCAGCCGCGAGTTCGCCAACACCCTCACCCAAGTGGTCGGCTCGACTCCGCCACGGCAAACCCCAGCCCTGCTCGCACGGGTGTTCGTCGGCGCCGGCTCCGACACCCTGCTCGGCGGCCGCCGCGTCATACCCGCCAGACTCAGCCGGGTCGGACACGCGTTCGTGCACCCCACCCTCAAAGACGCCCTACACGCCTGCGCAACGCGATGACCGGGCCGTGCCGGTCAGCGTCCGGTTGTCGAGGTTCCCTTCCGGACAGACGCCAGCTCCCTAGCGGTATCGGCATGCAGCGATGCGGACCTCGTCGTTGCTGACCTTGTATACGAGCCGGTGCTCGTCGGTGATTCGACGAGACCAGTAGCCGTGGAAGCCATGTTTGAGCAGTTCGGGCTTACCGATGCCCTCGTTGCCGTTGCGCTGGATGTCTTTGATCAGCGTGTTGATCCGCTTGAGAATCTTGCGATCTTGGGTCTGCCACCAGACGTAGTCATCCCAAGCGGTCTCGTCCCAGACCAGCTTCACTCGGCAAGGTCCCGCCGGATCCCTCCACCGCTTTCGAGCCGGTCGATGGAGGCCAGCAACCGACGGGCGTTCTCGGGGCTCTTGAGCAGGTAGGCGGTCTCCTTCAACGACTCGTAATCGTCGAGCGCCACCATGACGACTGGCTCGTGGCCAGCGCGGGTGATGACCACTTCCTCGCGGTCGTCGGTGACGGTGTCCAGCGTCTCGGCGTACCGCGCTCGCGACTCGGAGTACGACATGGTCTTCACGATCCACCTCCTACGTACAGGAAATTGTACGTAGCGGACCGCAGTCGCGGCAAAACAGCGTGACGGTCGCTGGAGAAGGTCCCTCGACACGTGTTCGCGCCGAGCTTCTACCAACAAACCTTCGAGGCTGGTGAGCTGCGTAACCGGCTTGTCGACGGAGCGAAACCGGACGACCGTCAGGACTGGCTCGCGGCCGTCTACAGCAATCGGCTTCTGCTGACCCGCGATGACATCACCTCGTCCTCCACGGCGCCAAGCCTGATGGCGACCATGCTGGAGGCGCTCGATGTCGCGGACGGGCAGACGGTCCTGGAGATCGGGACAGGAACCGGCTACAACACCGCGCTCCTGTGCGAGCGGCTCGGCTCCGGCCGCGTGGTCAGCGTCGATATCGACGCTGCCGCGGCCAGCGGCTTGGCCCGGCTCGCTGTCGGGCCGAAGGCGCGCGAGGGCGGGTTGGCCAACCCCGCGCTGCGGTGGGCAGGCGCAGCTCTGTGCGACGCCGGGACGGTCGCGTACCTCGCGGTGCGCCCGTACAGCGGTCAATCGAGCGAGCTCGGTATCGTCGCGCACGGACCCAGCTGTACACAGCTTGCTGCCCAGACCGCCGAGCTGCTGCACCGTTGGAACTCCACACGCCCCTCGCTGCCAGTCATCATCGCTCATCCAGCGGGTACGCCCGACGACCAGCTTTCCCACGGCTACCGCATCGACAGGCCGAGCGCCCGGCTGACCATCGCGTGGTGACCGGTGACGATCGTCCATCAGACCTGGCCCGCACGAATCGACGACACCTCCGCGTCAATTGCGCGTCCGCGCGACCGGAGGTCACAGTAGACCATGAACCGACGCGCCCACAGGCACCAGGAGAGGGACGTGCCAATCGCCCGCCGGATGGGCGAGCGGGCCAAGGAACTCGGTGACGACGTCGACGAGCGACGCACCGCCCGCACCGCCTGTCCCAGAGTGGAGCTGCCCACGCCTGGCAGGGCGGTCGGAACGGTATGCGTGGACCCAAAGGTACGGGAAGAGATCGTCCGCCGCGCTGCCCTCGAAGGCCTGAGCATCTCGGAGATCATCCGGCGGATAGCCGGCCCAGGCGAGACGGTCGGTGAGAGCGAGTGACAGGTAACGCGTGTTGCACCCCAGGTGGGGGCCGTGCAGCGTCGGCGACGGACGTGCGGGCGCTGCCGTTCGACCCACCACGGCGCTCCACGCGTGAGGTGGCGCGGGGGATGGTCGAGATCCCCGGTGGGCCGTTTCGCATGGGCGGCGCTGACCCGGACGCGTTTCCTACGGATGGTGAGGGGCCCGTACGGACGGTGCGGCTGTCGCCGTTCCGGATCGACGCGCACGCGGTACCGAACCGCAGGTTCGCCGCCTTCGCCAAGGCCACCGGGTACGTCACGGACGCGGAGCGGTACGGCTGGTCGTTCGTGTTCTACGCGCTGGTGCACCCGAAGGCACGCGACGCCGTACGGGAGGCGACGGTACCGGAGGCGCCGTGGTGGGTGGCGGTCGAGGGCGCGTGCTGGCGGGCGCCCGACGGGCCTGGTTCGTCGATCGGCGAGCGGCCGAACCACCCGGTCGTCCACGTGTCCTGGCACGACGCGCGCGCGTACGCCGCGTGGGCGGGCAAGCGGCTGCCGACCGAGGCCGAGTGGGAGATGGCCGCCCGCGGCGGCCTCGACCAGGTCCGTTACCCGTGGGGCGACGAGCTGGCCCCACGCGGGCGGCACCGCTGCAACATCTGGCAGGGCAGCTTCCCGCGCCACAACACCGCGGACGACGGCTACCTCGCCACCGCGCCGGTGGACGCCTTCGCGCCGAACGGCTACGGGCTGTACAACACCTCGGGCAACGTGTGGGAGTGGTGCGCCGACCGGTGGAGTTCGACGTGGCACGCGGACGAGCGTCCGGAGACCAGGGTCGACCCGCAGGGCCCCCCAGAAGGGGAGTCTCGGGTCATCCGCGGCGGTTCCTACCTTTGCCACGCGTCGTACTGCAACCGCTACCGCGTCGCCGCACGCACCTCGAACACTCCCGACAGCACGACCGGGCACACCGGCCTGCGCTGTGCCGCCGACCCCGCTGCCTAGATCGGGCCAGCGGCACGGCATCTGCCAAGATCCACCTCTGCGGTCGCAACGCGCAGCCGGCTGCCCACGCGGACCGCAAACGTGGATCTTGGCACGGCGCGGCCCTCGCAGCCCTAGACGATCGGGGGGCGCCCGGCCTTCGTCATGGTCCACGCCGTGCGCCACGAGATCGGCCGCCGCGGGCCGCAGGAAGCGCGCCAGCCCTCGGCGAACCCAGCGAACCACGCGCGCCTCGCGGCGGTCGAACGCTCCCTGGCTAGCGTGATCGCCACCCAGTCGGCGAGGTAGCAGGCGGCGAGCGGCCACGGGAGGTTGCGCCTGGCCAGCCATACCCGGTTGCGGGCGTTCAGTCTGTAGAAGTACTCATGCCGGGAGGGGGTGACCGCGGGGTGGCACATGACCGCCTCGGCGTCGTAGCGGATGCGGTACCCGGCGTCGAGCACCCGCCAGGCGAAATCGGTCTCCTCGTGGGAGTAGAAGAACTCCCCGGGGAGTCCCTCGACGGCTTCGAAGGCCGCACGCCTGATCGCGCAGGCGCCCCCGAGGAACGTCGTCACCGCCCCGGACCGGTCGGGGTCGGCACGCAGCCGAGGCACATGCCTGCGGGCGGGGCCGCGGCCCTCGGGGTCCTGGACGCGAAACGACAGGACGGCTAGCGACGGGCCGGCCTCGAACTCCCGCGCCACGCGGGCCGCGAGTCCCCGCGACGGATACCAGCCGTCGTCGTCGAGAAACAGCACCACGTCGCCGGCGCAGGCCGCCACCCCGTGGTTGCGTCCCCCGGGGATGCCAGCGTTCGAGGGCAGCCGCAGCTCCTTGACCGGCTCGGACAGCCGCGGCACGGCTGCGCCGTTGCCGACCACGACCACCTCGACGTCCGCGCCCTCCTGCGCGTGGACGCTGCGGACGGCCCGGTCCAGCTCCGCCTGGCGACCACCCGCGGTGAGTATCACGCACGACAGCCGCAAGGGAGGAGTCACTCGCCGCGCTCCCGCGCCGAGCCCGCTCCGTTCGCGTCCAACCTGCGCGAGGCGAGCACGCTGACGAGATGCAGGACCAGCTGGATCGCCGCGACGACGGCGCACGCGGCCGCGAGTACCCGGGTCGCGAGCAGCCCGCCGGTGACGGTGTCGTAGATCGCGGCCGCGAGGACGAGCAGCGAGAGCTCGATCGCCTGGATGATCCGGTGGAAGCGCAACGCTCCCGCGGCTCGCCTGGCGAGACCCAACCCCCGGTTCCGCGGCGACGCGGCGGCCTCGGTGGCGGCCGGCTTGCCGGACCGGACCCGGGCGACGTCGACCAGATCGGTCTCGGCCTTGATCAGGATCGCCCCGACCGCCGCGGCGAGGCCGATCACGACCCACCCGCCGGTGAGCCCACCCGCCTGGGCGCGTACGCCCAGCCCGATGAGCAGCGCGGCCTCGGTGACATAGTGGCCCACGCGGTCGAGGTAGACGCCAGTGACGCTGGTCCTCCCGGTCCACCGGGCCAGCTCACCGTCGGAGCAGTCGAGGAGAAGGTAGGCCTGGATGAGCAGGGCACCCCCCACGGCGGCCGCGAGACCGCCCAGGCCGACCACGATCCCGCCAGCGACACCGCAGACGATCATCAGGCCGGTGAGCTGGTTGGGGGCCGCACGCAGCCGGACGAACGCACAGGTCGCGTATGGCGAGAGGCGACGCATATACAGCAGGCCCGCCCAGTGCTCGCCGCTGCGCCGCGCCATCATCGCCGCGGGCTGGCAGGCGGCCCGCAACTCGGCAACCGTGGGCGCCTCTCGCAGCATCGTGGCGTGATCCTCGTTTGCGGTCCGAACGCGAAGAATACTGGCAACCTCGTCCCACGAGAACGGCACTAGCAGCGTGGGGCGATCTCCCGGGCGCGCCTCAGGTCCGTGGCATCGTCCACCTCCACCCAGTCGACGGTCCCGATGGATGCCGCACCGATCGCGCCGCCCCGGTCGATGAGCTCCTGAAAGCCGTCCTCGTAGTAGAGGCCCGGATCCAGGCGCCAGGTCGCCTCGAGCGCGTCGGCGAGCGGTGCGGCGCCGGAGGGCGCGATGAGCGCCGCACCGATGTACTCTCCGCCCGCCTCGCGGGGTGGCATCCGCTTGGTGACGCGCCGGACCCGCCCCTCACGGTCCAAGGTCACCTTCATCTCCTCGTCGGCGAGCGGCTTCACGGTATCGACGGCGAGCAGGACATCCTGCCCGGGCTCCCCCGCGAGCAGCGCCTCCTCCACGCTCGCCGGGTGGACGGTGTCGCCGTTGACCAAGAGCGCTCCCTCCGCGAGGTATTTCCGCGCGAGCCACAGGGAGTAGGCGTTGTTCCACTCGCTGGCACGATCGTTGTCGACCAGCGTCAGACCGACGCCGTGCCGCCGCTCCATTGCCGCCCGCCGCCTCTGTACGACGTCGGCCGCGTGGCCCACGACCACGACGACCTCCGTCACGCCGACCGCGGCGAGATTGCGAAGAGCGATGTCGAGGATCGTCGTCTCCCCGGCGACGGGCAGCAGGGCCTTCGGCAGCCCATCTGTCAGGGGACGAAGCCGCCGCCCCGCCCCCGCGGCGAGCACCACGCCGATCACGTCAGTCTCCCTCCACGTCGGCGGTGGCCCGTCGGGCCCCGACACCACGCACCCAGCTCATCGTGCTCTCCGCGAGGAAGAGCAGCCACAGCACTCCAGTGAGCACCGCGAAAAGGACGGTCGGCACCCCGGCCATGACACCGAGAGCGACGACGAGCATCCTGCCATCCCATCCCAGGGCCGCGAGACCGAGCCACGGGGAAGCGGGCTCCCGGCGCTGCAGGACGCGGTAGACGGTGTCATAGTGGTGGAAGGCGAGGGCCCCCAGCAGGGCGAGGACCAACGCCGGGGGGACACCGTGGCCGAGACCCAGGCCACCGATGAACGCGTACTCCGCCGCGCGCAGCATCGGCACGACGAGCCAGTCGAGCCGACCGGCGTGCGCGTGTCCGGCCACGAGCCCACCGATGATCGCGCACCATCCAGCGGCGAAGACGGAAAGTCCGGGCCGCGGCTCGGCTCCGAGTACCGCGAACGGAAGCGCCACCCCCAGCATGGTGGGGAAGAGCGGCGGCGACGGCGCGTTCCACAGTCCTCCGACAGCTCGGGCGACGGGACCGTCGTCACGGTAGAGGAGCGTGGCGGTCCGCGCCTTCATGCCTTCGCCTCCTCGGGTCCGCGCGCCAGCGAACGGGCGAACCTGCCGCCGAGCATGTACAGGCCGGCGAGCCCGCCCCAGACCAGCAGCGCGAGGAACGTCACACGCGCGTCGAAGAACGCGGCGGTGACGGAGATCAGCAGCAACCGCTCCCCCACGGGGAGTATCACGATCTTCTTCAGCCAACGCGCGACGCCGTGGCTTTCCAGCCGCGCGGACAGTCCGGCCGCCGCTGCGCCCACCCGTCGTCCGCTGGCCGTACCGGAAGTTTCGGCCGGATGCGACGTACCGCGGACGGGGACGTCGTCGCGCTGGACGAGAGACCGCGACGGCGGTCCGGCCGCCGGGGCCTGCGGGAGGGCACCGTAACCGAAGTCGATCATGTGGCGGGTGGTTTGCATCGTCAGCGCGGCGACGGCGAGCGGCCACACGCCGGTAGCGCCTGCCGCGAGGCCGGCGTAGACGATGTACTCCTCCGCCCGGTCGGTGACCCCGTCGAGCCAACCGCCGAACGTCGAGAACGTCCGCGTGTAGCGGGCGAGCTGGCCGTCAACGCAGTCGAGGGCAAAGGCCGCCTGCACGAGCAACGCGCCGGCGACGAGGCCCACACGCGAACCGAGAGCGAAACAGGCCGCGGCCGCGACACCGACACCCAGGGAGACGAGGGTGACGGCGTTGGGGGCGAGCCCGTGCCGCGCGGCGAAGCGGGCGACGTGCTTGGCGTAGGGGCTCACGAAGTACGTCGCGAAGAAACCGTCGTCTGTCTTCACGGCCGCGTCGAGACGCAGTCGCTCCTCGTCGACCTCGCGCAGGGCAAGCGTCGCCGCCACGGCGCCCGCGCGGTCAACGGCGCGCCGGCAGTACAGGCTCCCGAGATCGCGCGCGGCCACCGCCACGCCCGCGCGGACCAGCCCGACGAGAAGCAGCGAGCAGGCGTCGGTCAGACATTCCTTCTCGGCGAGGGCGGCCAGCCCGTCGGCCGCGTCACCCAAAGTCGCGGCGTCGCGGGCGGCCACCCGCAGCGCGCCTGTGAAGTCCGCGTTGGGCGCGTTCACGTGATGGTACGACGATCCTGCCGACACGACGAGCCCGCGGGCCAACCGACAGGGGTTGTTCCCCAGGCCCCCCTCGCCGACGACATCGCTGGTGAACAACCCCGCGGTCGCGAGCGGCGGGTCGGCGAGCAGCCGGGCCAGCGCCTCCCGATGCGCCACGAGGTCCGCGGGCAGCACCGCCAGTGCCTGGTCGCTCGTCCGAGCGATCGCCGTGACCGTCCGCAGCGCGGCGACGGTGTCCTCGCACTCCGTGACCTCCGCCCCGGATGCCTCTCTCAGCTCCCGCGCCCGACGCGGTGGGGCGATGACACGGACGCGGTCGACGCCGATCGACGCGAGTTGGTCGGCGAGTCGCGAGAGGGCCGAGGCCTGCGCCGCACCGGCCCCCTGCCACTCGGGGTCGTCCGCCGCGAGGAGAAGAGCGGTTGTCATCGGCGGCCCGCGCGCTCCCTGTCGTCGGACTCACTGTAGGCGGCGAGCGCCTTCTGGACGGTGCCGTCGACGGCCAGGCGACCATGCTGGATGAACAACCCGCGCCCGCAGAATCGCTCCAGGTCGCGCTCGTTGTGCGAGACGAGGATGAGCGTACGCCCATCGGCGAGGATCTTCTCGAGAGCCGCGTAGCATTTCTTCCTGAACGACCGATCGCCAACTGCGAGGACCTCGTCCATGAGCAGGATCGGCGTCTCGACCTGGGATACCACGGCGAAGCCCAGCCGGGCCTGCATCCCGGTGGAGTAGTGCCGGATCGGGGCGTCGATGAAGTCCTCGACCTCGGCGAACTCCACGATCTGGTCGAAGCACGCGTCAACGGTGTGGGTGTCGAGCCCGTGTAGTGCCCCGACGAGGTAGACGTTCTCCCGCCCCGTAAGGTCCTTTGACAGCCCGGCGCGCAGGTTCAGCAGCGCCGCGTCGCCGCGCACGGTGACCGCCCCCTCATCGGGCAGCAGCACGCCGGCGATGAGTCTGAGCAGCGTGCTCTTGCCTGTGCCGTTGCTCCCGATGACGCCGACCCCCTCGCCCGGCTGGACCTTGAACGAGACGTTCCGCAGTGCCCAGAACGTGCCCTTGGGCTGCCGCCTGAGGCCGTGCGTGAGCAGCTCGCGCAGCCGGATCCTGCGCCGCCGGCTCTTGGCGAAGCAGATGCCGAGGTTGTGCGCCTCGATAATGGGCTCGGGCATGGGCGGTGTCTTCTAGGCGGTGTCTCTAGACGTGTTCCTACCGGGTCCCTGCAGTTCCCCACAGTGTCCTACAGCTCCTTCAGCACGGCAGGTTCGAGTGCGTGGAACATCCACCAGCCGACGAGGAAGACGGCGAGGCAGATGAGAGAAGTCTCGACGAGCAGGTGGGCAGAGGGAAAGTCCTCGGGGAACCACGCGGCGCGGTACAGGCCGAAGATCGTGACGAGCGGGTTGAGCTCGAACACGCCTCGGACGCTCTCGGGCACCTTGTCCACTGGATAGAGCACCCCCGACATGAAGAACGTCATCCGCAGCGCCACCTGGATGACCCGCTGCACGTCACGGACGAGCACCGTCACCGACGACAAGATCATCGTAATGCCGGTCGTCAGGATGGCCTGCAGCGGAATGGCGAGAAGGAAGCCCAAGATCGTGACATGCGGCGGCACCCACGCGATGACCGCGAAGACCACAAGCACCGGCAGGCTCAGGATGAACTCGACGAACTTGGCGCCGACCGTGCCGAGCGGAAAGAGTTCCCTGGGCAAAGCCATGGTTGTGATGATCCTGGCGTCTCCGAGCAGGATTCTCGTGCTCTGGTGTACGGCTCTGTTGAACCACAGCCACGGCAGGATGCCCGCGACGAGGAACAACCCGTAGTTCTCCGTACCCGCGTGCAGGATCTGGGCGAAGACGAAAAAGTAGACGCCGGTGAGCAGGAGTGGCTCGAGCATGGACCACGCGTAGCCCAGCACGGACTGCTGGTACTTCGCCTTGAGGTCCCGCCGGACGAACAACGCCAGGACCTCACGGTGATTCCACACGGCAGCGGCGCTGGACGCCAAAGGCGGCCTCCCTGTTTGGGTGATGCCTCACCTCCGTGCGGCTTCGTGCCGCCTCACGGCACTCGATCAGCGTACTGGCGATACCCGGTGCCTTCCACAACCGCGGCTCCGGGGCGGCGTGAGCGTATCAGTCGTCGCAGTCCAGGGCGGGACGGCTGTCGCCGGTCAACCCGACTGGTTCTGGTCACGACGCAGCCTCGCCGCCGGTCCCGCGAGCGATCGTGCGCGCCGGGCGATCGTCGACCATGGGTCGCCGGTACTGTCGAGCCGCCGGAAAAGGTTGCGGGTCGTGAACCGCCATGGCTCGACGTCCTCGAGTTCGTCCCAGTGAAGCGGGGTGGCGACCGGGGCGCCCGGCTTGGCACGCGCCGCGTAGGGAGCGACGGACGTCTGGGCGTAGGCGTTGCGAAGGTAGTCCAGGAAGACGCGGTTACCGCGCTGGTCCTTGCGCCGCTCGACGGTGAACCTGTCGGGATCCTTTGCGGCGATCAGTTCGGCCGCCGCGCGCGCGAAGTGGCGTACCTCGTCGAAGCCCGCCGTACGCCGTCCCTCACCGTCCGGAACGACGACGAGGTCGCGCTCCCCGCGAAGCGGTGCGTACCACTCCCCGGCTGCCGCGGCCTCCCCCGCGGCGATCTCACCGCACAGCCGCCTGGCCCGCGCCGAGAGCGTCGCCACCGCCTGGTCGCCGGCTCCTCGTCCGCTCTCCTCCACCTCGGTGAGGGCCTCCGACGCCGGCTGCGCCAGGTGCCCGCCGATGAGCTGGCGGGCGCGCACCTCACCGGCCAGCAGCACAAGCCTCGGGGAGATCATCGCCGCAAGCCGGTCGACCTCACGAGCCACCTCGGTCGCGGCCTGCTCCCACAGGCCGAAGCTCACGGCGCCGTCGAGTGCGCGCAGCGCGGTCTCATCGGCGCCTCTGTTCGGCGAGCCCGCCGCGCACCGCCCGCCAGCGCAGCTCCATCTGGTGGGACGCGTCCTCGACAGTGCGGCTCGTGTCGAGGTAGACGCTGGCGTACGGACCCGGCCTGTCGTACAGCGGCGCGAGAAACGAGAGGTTCACGGAACGACACCTCCTCCGCGCGACGGTATGAACGCTAGTATGCGTGAGTATGGATGAGTTCTGCCCCGCGCCGACGTCGTCACCCGCACGCGGCGGAGGCGCGTTCGGCCGGTAGGGAAGGCGTCACGCCTGCGTAACGACACGATGGCGATGGGTGAACACGTTCCGCCGCGACATTAGACTGACGATTAGCAGGTGCGGTCCCGCGCGACCCCCTGCTCCGCCGAGTTCTCGGGGAGCGTCGACTGGGGAGGGGCCGTGGCGCTTTACCTCGCTACCTACGCATTAGGCGGCTACACGGTGGTCACGGTGCGCGGCGCACTCGACCTCAGCAACGCGCTGGAGCTCCGCGACAAGTTCGAAGCCATCGTACAGGCGCACCCGCACCTGATCGTCGACCTCGCGGGCGTCCCGCTCATCGACTCGACGGGGCTGTCGGTGCTGATCCGGGCCGACCGGCAGGCCGCCAAGTTCGGGGGGGAACTTCGTCTCACCGGCCCGCAGTGGGCGGTGCGCAAGGCCCTGCGCACCACAGGACTCGACTGGTACTTCGCGATCTTCCCCTCGGCCGCCGTCGCCGCCTCCGATCCTCCTGACGAACCCGACGGGGCGTGACACGGCCTTGTGAGCTGTCCATTCCCCCGATGGGCGACCCGCCGCACGCGGGCCGCCCATCGGTAGGGATGGTGTACCTGGAAAACCTAGACCGTGCGGACCTGCTCGGCCTGTGGGCCCTTGCGGCCCTGTGTGATCTCGAACTCGACCCGCTGGTTTTCCTCCAGGGTGCGGAAGCCCGTGGCGTCGATGGCCGAGTAGTGGACGAAGACGTCGGAACCGCCATCGTCTGGGGTGATGAACCCATACCCCTTGTCAGGGTTGAACCACTTCACGGTTCCCTGAGTCATGTGTTGCTCCCTTTGGGGACGAAGCGGGAGACCCACACCTCGTGGGCTCCAGGCTGCGTGCGGTCGCCTTCGCCTCCGAGACAGGCCCGGGACACGAGAACGCCCGCAGTCAAACTCCTGCGGGCGTTGATGTAACGTGCACGAACTTCGACTGCAGCCCACGCAAGCATAACGCCCAACGGTGGACTCCGTCCCTCCACCTCGCCCGGATCATCTGTCACGTCCGGTTTCGTGCCGCGGGACCTGCACCGGGCCACCCGGCGTGTGCGGCTCGGCAGCGCCGGGTGGCCCGGTAGTCGTACCCCTACGACAACGCGGCGAAGCGCTCGGGGTCCTGCCCGCCCGCCGTGAGTTCCGCGACGTGCAAGAGGTATGGCGGGCGCTCGGCGGTCACGGCGAGCGCGGCCGGACTTAACGGGCTGGTCCGTAGGCCTGCCGCCTTCCCGGGCGGGAGGCACGCGAGCCGGGGGCTGCCCTGGTCGCGCCACCGCGTCCTAGCGGCGTGGTCTCCTCTCCGCGTCCGGCGTCCTCGGGGGTTCTTCGCTCTCCTCGCCCTCCTCGCTCTGCCCGTCACGGCCTGTCAGGGCAGGCCAGACGCGGTTTGCGACGGCGGCCGCGGGCACCGCGATGATCGCCCCGACCAGCCCTACGAGGATGGTGCCCACCGCGAGGACCAGGCCGATGGCGAGCGGATGCAAGCGTACGTACCTGCCCATGATCAACGGCTGCAGGAGGTTGCCCTCGAGCTGGTTCTCGGCGATCAGTACCCCGAGGAGGATCAGGCCCGCGACCCATCCCTGCGTACCCAGGGCGATGAGAACGGCGACACCGCCGGCCAGGATCGCGCCGAGCAGCGGGATGAAGCTGCCGAGAAAGACGAGCACGGCGAGCGGCAGCACGAGCGGCACACCCAGCATGAACACGACGAAGCCGATCACGATGCCGTGAATGGTCGCGATGACCGCGGTCCCGTGGACGTAGCCGGTGATGGTGTCCCAAGCGATCCGACCGGCACGGTCGACACGGTCCCTGGCCTCTCCCGAGAACGGTCGGAGCAGCCAACGCCAGATGCCCTCCCCGTCGTGGAGCAGGAAGAACATGATGAAGACGGTCAGGACCAGGCCAGTGGCGAACTCCGCGGCGTAACCGGCGCCCTGACTCACGATGTTCGCGACCTGGCCGCGGTTCTGCTGGAGAAACTGGACGAACTTGCCCTGGAGCTGGGCGAGCTGCCCGCCCCCGATGTTCAGCGAACTCGACGAGAGGAAGTTCTGCAGCTGACGTGCGGTGTGAATGAGCTGGGTCACCAGCGAGGGCCACTCGGCGGCGGCGCGCAGGCCGATGAGATATCCGATGCCGCCGATCACGACCACCCCGAAGACCAGGGTCAGCCAGGCGGCGGCCGCTCTCGGCATCCACCGTCGGAACAGCACGACAACGGGGCGGAGCAGCGCGGTGATGAGGAGCGCCGCGATGAACGGCAGCACCACGAGGGCGAGCCGGGACAGCACCCACACGCCGGCGTAGGTGGCGCCGCCGATCAGGAGCATCCGCCACGACCACGCGGCCAGCGTCGCGAGCAGGCCCGGCACCCGCTGCTCCCGCTCGCCGCGCCTGAGTACTCGCTCGCCTACTGACCGGGTGTTCTTCATGCGGGTACGAAGGTACCTCCCCCAAGAAACTCGGGCACCCGACCGCGCGGGCCAAAGCACGCGAGGCGGGCACCACCTGGTGTCGTCACCTATCGGATGCGGTAACGCTGCGCGTCCGCGCGCTTGAACTCCACCCCCAGTCCGGGCCTGGAGCGATCGGGGCGCAGGTAGCCGCCGTTCCCAGGCGCGAGGACGCCGTCGAACAGCATGCTCTCGATCCGCACGTGATCGTGGAAGTACTCCACATGCCGGAAATGCCAGACCGACGCCGCGACGTGCGCGGTCGCCAACGGGGCACAGTGGGCGGACAGGTCCATGCAGCGGGCGGCACAGAGCGCGCCGACACGCCGGAACGCCGTGATCCCGCCACAGCGGGTGACGTCGGCCTGTAGGCAGTCGACGGCCCCCGCGTCGAGCATGTGACGAAAGTAGGGCAGCGTGTAGCCGTACTCCCCCGCGGCGATCTCCATGCCGCCCGGGCCACGGTCCCTGAGCAGCCGCAGGCCCTCGAGGTCGTCAGAGCTGACCGGCTCCTCGTACCACCGCACGTCGAAGTCCGCGTAGCGGTCCGCCCAGCCGAGGGCCTCCTTGCGCGTGAAGGCGCCGTTCGCGTCGACGAAGAGCGCCACGTCGTCGCCGATCGCCTTCCGCGACGCACGCAGCCGCGCGGGGTCCTCCCCTGGCTCCCTGCCAATCTTGATCTTCACCCGGGGGATCCCAGCCTCGGCCCATCCCGCGAGCTGAGCCGTGAGGTCGTCAAGGCCGTACGACGTGAAGCCGCCCGAGCCGTAGACGGGAACCCGCTCGTGCACGGCGTCGAGCGCCACGGCTAGCGGGAGGTCGAGCAGCCGTGCCTTGAGGTCCCACAGTGCGATGTCCACGGCCGAGATGGCCATGGCCCCGACACCGGGGTGGCCCAGGTTGCGGACCTCGTGCACCATGTGGGCCCATGCTCCGCCGACATCGAGCGCGTCCCGTCCGATGACGGCGCCGGCCAGCTTGCTCCGGACGACGTCAGCGGCCGCCGGAGGACCATACGTGTAGCCGAGGCCGGTACGCCCGCCCGCACCGGCCTCGACCAGGACGAGGGTCGTCGCGTCCCACTCCAGGGTGCCGTCGGACTCCGGCTGGTCGGTCGGAATCGTGTAGACACTCACGTCGATCCTGTCGATGGCGACGCCGAGCACGCCATCACCACCCGGCCTGGCCGCGGTCATGCTCTCCCTCTCCGTGACGGTTGACACGCACGGCGCGCCACCGGGAGGTATCGCTTGCCGAGAAGGCCCAGTTTGGCCACAGTTCCTCCGCGTCCTCCGCGTCGATCGGCACGCTGGCAGGTCGCCACATCCGCCGCGACCTCTCACCGCTCGTACCCGAATCAATGCGCGTCTCACGCGGATGCGGCCGACTGGAGCGGTAGAGTCCGGGAACGGTGGACCTCATGATGAGCGGCGCCGGCGCGTCTCCCGGTCCACGGCTGCCCATCGTGGCGGTGGTGCTCGCTGGAGGGCGAGGGGAGCGCGTCGGTCGAGGCATGCCTAAGCAACTTCTCGAAGTCGCCGGCAGGCCGATCATCGACTACACCATCGACGCGTTGCACGCCTGCCCTGAGATCGACGAGATGCTCGTTGTCATGACCCCAGGGCTCGTCGAGGACGTCGAGCGGATTGTCGAGAAGGTCGGCTACGACAAGGTCGCACAGGTGATCGAGGGCGGGGCCACCCGACAGGAGTCCACGTACCTGGCACTGCGTGCGCTGGGCGACGAGGAGCGAGGGGTGTTGCTGCACGACGCCGTCCGGCCCTTCGTCGACCGTCGCATCGTCGCGGACTGCGTCGAGGCGCTGCGTACGTACGACGCGGTGGGCGTCGTGATCCCCTCGCCAGACACGATCATCGCGGTCGAAGGTGATGCCATCGTCGAGGTGCCCGACCGCGGCCGACTGCGGCGCGTGCAGACCCCGCAAGCATTCCGCCTGTCCACGCTGCGCCGCGCCCACGACCTCGCCGTGGCCGATCCGGACCTTGCGGTGACCGACGACTGCACCGTCGTTCTCCGCTACCTGCCGGAGGTTGCCGTCCACGTCGTCGAGGGCAGCGAGCGCAACGTGAAGATCACCCACCCCGTCGACGTGTTTCTCGCGGAGACGCTGCTCGAACTCAGGACACGCGGGGCCGACGGCCGGTAGGATGAAGGCAACCAGAGGACACTGGACCCCATGGCCGAGCGGCTCTTCGAACCCAGGCCCGTTGTCATGGGCCATCGAGGCTTCGGTCGGCACAGCGAGAACGGATACGCGGAGAACACGGTGGCTTCCGTTGTCGCGGCCGTGGAGCACGGGCTCTCATGGATCGAGTTCGACGTGCGCCGCAGCCGCGACGACCAGCTCGTGGTGCACCACAACCCGACGACCACGGACGGCGCGTTCGTCATCGAACAGACCGCCGATGAGGTCACCGCCAGGGGGATACCGCGCTTGACCGAGCTTCTCGACGCGCTGCCCCCCGAGGTCGGGGTCAACGTCGACGTCAAGACCGAGCTCGAGGACGCCGTGACCGAGCCGGACGGACGCACGGGCGGCCTGCTCGCCGCCGTGCTCGCCAAGGAGACGGCACGCCGCCGCGTACTCGCCACCTCGTTCGACCCCGCACTCCTGCTCGACCTGCGCGAGCGGGCGCCTGACATGCCCCTCGGCCTGATCACATGGGCGGACTTCCCGCTGCGTCACGCCGTACCAGCCGCCGTCCACCTCGGTATGCGGATGGTGTCTCTGCACCACGGCTCGTTCGGGCCGAACCGGATCGAGCGGGGACCCGTCCACCGTCCGCCCGCGTACTCCGTCGACATCGCGCACCGAGCGGGTATCGAGGTCCTCGCCTGGTGCCCGGACGTACCGTCGGCCGTCGAGCTGGCGCGGTCGGGAGTCGACGCCCTCTGTGTGAATGACGTGCCAGGCGTCCTGGACGTACTCAGGGGGACTCCTTGGCGGGACGCTCCCCACGCTGCTCCGGGTCGCCGGGCGCCTTCGCGCGGAAGCCCAGATGGGGCGGGCTGACAAGGAACCCCACTCCCCAGCAGCAGTGCATCGTGGCGTACACCACGGGAAGCCACACGAGAGCACGCGGCGGGAGCCTCCGCCCTGTCCACGCCGACGCGCCGAGGACCGTCACGACATAGGTCCCCGGAGCGGCGAGGCCGAGCGGGAACCCGGCCAGCGCGGCAACGACGCCGGCGACCATGAAGACCACGGCGGTAGGGGGCGCGAGGTAGCGAGACGTGACCGTACGATGCCGGCGGGCGACGACATGTCGCCAACGGCCGTAGTCGAAATACTGCCGGGTGAGAGCGCGGAGAGACGAACGAGGGCGGTAGGCCACGCGCAGCCTGGGGGTGAACCACACCGTCCCGCCCGTCTGGCGGATGCGATGGTTGGTCTCCCAGTCCTGGGCCCGAACGAACCTCTCGTCGAAGCCTCCGACGCGCTCGAGCGCGCGTCGGAGGAACACCCCGAGGTAGACCGAGTCGGCGGGCCCGGGCCTGCCGCCGGTGTGGAAGGGCGCGTGGCCGACGCCGAAGCTCGACGTCATGGCCCTGGCTATGGCCTGCTCGAGAGGAGTGATCCCCTCGGCGGCCATGACGCCCCCGACATTGTCGGCGCCGGTATCGGCCAGCGTCCCCACCGCCACACGGAGATAGTCGGGCGGCAGGATCGCGTGTCCATCCACCCGGGCGATGATCGGATGGTGTGCGGCCGCGACGGCGAGGTTGAGCGCGGCCGCGGTCGCCCCTGAAGGGTTCGAGACCCACCGCACGCGAGCATCGCGGGCCGCGAGGTCGGCCGCGATCTGCTGGGTACGGTCCCGCGATGGGCCGACGGCGACGACCACCTCGACCTCGCCTGGGTAGGCCTGATCGAGGGCACATCTGACCGCCGCGGCGAGATGGCGTTCTTCGGAGCGCACCGGCATGACCACCGAAACCGGCGGCCACGCCCGTGTGTCGTCCGAGGGGTTCATGTGGAGGTCACGGTACTGTACTCGAGGGGGCGCGCGGCACGGACGCCCGCCGGAACGCCAACGACAGCGCGACAACGTCTCGCCTCGCTCGCGCGTTCCAGTGGGTGACCGGGAGCGTTCGGGAGCGGACGGGCAACGTGTCGCCCCTGCCAGTGACCGCAGCCGCGAGGATCGTCACCTATGAACGACCGCCGCGACACAGCGCGCGGCCCACGCCATTCTTCAGCGCTTCCGGCCCGCATGCGGCGCAGCCACCCGACCCCGCGAAGGCGGCCTGGCCGCCTGAGTCGCCGCCTGCTGATGGCCTGCGGGGTGATCTCGCTCGTCATCGTGCTGGGCGCGACCGCGCTCTGGTCCCTCGGCAGCTACGCGCTCGGGCGCATCGACAGGGTCGACGCGTTCGGAGGGCTCGACCACCGCCCTGGGTCCGACGCTTCCGGGGCGATGAACATCCTGCTCGTCGGCTCCGACCGACGCGAGGGGATCCCCGCGTCTGCGCTGCGTAGGCTTCACCTCGGCGATGACGCGGGCCGGCGTTCGGACACGATGATCCTCGCCCACGTCTCGCGCGACCGCGGCCGCGTCGTGCTCGTGAGCCTTCCCAGGGACTCATGGGTGACGATCCCCGCCCACCGCACCGCGGACGGTAAGCGGGTCGGCCCAGACAAGAACAAGCTCAACGCCGCGTACGCCTATGGTGGCCCGAGGCTCCTCGTCTCGACTGTCGAGCACGCCACGGGCCTTCGCGTCGACCACTACGTCGAGGTCAACTTTCTCGGCTTCGTCAAGGTCATCAACGCCCTTGGGGGCGTCGACGTATGCACACCATCCTCCATCCACGACCCGAAGAGCGGCCTCACCCTTCCGGCCGGCCGCAGTCACCTGTCCGGCGTACAGGGATTGGAATACGTCCGCGCCCGCAAGAGCATCGGCGACGGCAGTGACCTCGGGCGGATCCAGCGGCAGCAGAAGTTCCTCGCGGCCATGGTCCAGCGCGCGACCAGCAGCGGCACCATGCTCAACCCGGTGAGGTTCACGCACTTCCTGAACGCGGCGCTGTCGACCGTACGAGCCGACCGGGCCTTCTCGACCAGCGACATGCGTGACCTCGCGCTCGGCCTGCGCGACGTCTCGCCGGGCAACATCCGGTTTCTGACAGTCCCGCTCTCCGACTCGAACTTCAACGGAGGATCGGTGCTCTGGGACGACCGACGGGCCGGCGCGATCTTCCGGGACCTGAGGAACGACCAGCCGATCGTGCACGGTCGCCATCCGGCGAAGCGCGGCGGCGGGCCCAGTGTCACGATTTCGCCTGAACGCATCGCGGTTTCCGTCTACAACGGCACGACGGCGGCGGGACTCGCCTCGCGCACCGCCAGGGAACTGCGGGGGGTCGGCTTCATCGTCGACGACCCACCACGGAACGCTCAGGTGCGGGACGCGACGGCCACGGTGGTCCAGTACGGCCCGAGCCGCGACGACTCGGCACGGACGGTGCACGCCGCGCTCCCGGGCTCACACGTACAGAGGGTGCCGTCGCTCGGGGACGGCCTGCGGGTGATCGTGGGGTCCTCGTACTCCGGTACCGAAGCCGTACACGCGACCCGGGGTTCGTCCGCAGGTAAAGGCTTCGACACCCGCGACGCCGCGCAGAACGTCTGCTCCGGCTCCTGAGCCCGCCCACGGCCCCCCGCACGCGGCGTCGAGCCCGCTCACCGGAGCATCTCGCGGGCCAGCACGAGGCGCTGGACCTGGTTGGTGCCTTCGTAGATCTGCGTGATCTTGGCGTCCCGCATCATCCGCTCGACCGGGTAGTCCTTGACGTACCCGTACCCGCCGAGAAGCTGTACGGCATCGGTCGTGATCTCCATCGCGGCGTCGGACGCGACGCACTTGCAGGCGGCGGAGAAGTACGTCAGGTCGGCACTGGGCCCCCCGGACATGGCCCGCTCGGACTTCGCCGCCGCGGCGTATGCGAGCTGGCGCGCCGCTTCGAGCTTCATCGCCATGTCGGCGAGCATGAACCGCACGCCCTGGAAGTCGGCGACCGGCTTGCCGAACTGCTCACGCTCCTTGACGTAGCCCGTGGCGTAGTCGAGTGCCCCCTGGGCGATGCCGAGCGCCTGAGCGGCGATCGTGACCCGCGTGTGGTCCAGGGTGGCGAGCGCGGTCCTGAAGCCGGTGCCCTCCTCACCGATCATGCGTTCGACGGGGATGCGGCAGGCGTCGAAGTACAGCTCCCGGGTCGGCGATGCCTTGATGCCGAGCTTCTTCTCCGGCGCTCCGAGCGAGAACCCTGGATCGTCCTTCTCGACCACGAACGCCGAGATGCCGCCGGACCCCGCCCCCGGGTCGGTCACGGCCATGACCGTGTAGTACGTCGAGAGCCCGGCGTTGGTGATCCACCTCTTGGTGCCGTTCAGCACGTAGGAGTCGCCATCGCGGACCGCCCGGGTGCGCATGGCGGCGGCATCGCTGCCGGACTCGGGTTCGGACAGGGCGTAGGAGAACATCGCCTCGCCCCGGCCGACCGGCGGCAGGTACCTGCGCCTCAGCTCCTCCGACCCGGCGAGCAGCAGCGGCATCGTGCCGAGCTTGTTCACCGCGGGCACGAGCGAGGTCGAGGCACAGGCTCTGGCGACCTCCTCGATCACGATCGCGGTCGCCAGCGCGTCGGCGCCCTGCCCCTCGTACTCCTCGGGAATGTGCACGGCGTGGAAGCCCGCCTGGACGAGCGCGTCGTACACGTCCCAAGGGAACTCCGCCGACTCGTCGGCCTCCGCGGCTCGCGGCGCGATCTTGTCGTCGGCGAGCGCGCGAACGGCCTGACGGAGCAGGGTGTGCTCCTCGGACAGCTGATAAAGGTCGAAGCCCGGCGTCATGCCCCGATCGTACGGAGCGGCGAGCCGCCGAGCGAGCGGAGTGGACGGTCCGCGCAGGCGGCCCGGCCGCGCAGCGAGCGAGAAGGCGAGCGCGACCAACCGACGAGGGCCGCGCTCGGACCGCCGCCGCGGAGGGCAGCCCGGTAACATGCGGGCGGCGCTCCTTAACCCGGAGGGGAGGCTTGTGCCGTATCGCCTCACTGTCCTCGGCACGGGCTACCTCGGCACGACCCACGCGGCCTGCATGGCCGACCTGGGGCACGAGGTGGTGGGACTCGACGTCGACCCGGAGCGGGTCGCGACCCTCTCGGCGGGCCGGGTGCCGTTCCACGAGCCGGGGCTGGAGGAGCTGCTGCGCAAAGGGCTGGAGAGGAGACGGCTTCGCTTCACCACCTCCTACGACGAAGCTGCCGATTTCGGCGACGTACATTTCCTCTGTGTGGGGACGCCGCAGCGGGAGGGCTCGTACGCCGCTGACCTCAGCCAGATGGACGACTGCGTGACGAGCCTGGCGCCGCGGCTCACGCGCGAGTGTGTCGTCGTCGGCAAGTCCACGGTGCCGGCGGGTACGGCGCAGCGGCTGGCCGCGGAGATCGCCCGGTTGGCCCCTGCCGGCGAGGAAGTAGACCTGGCGTGGAACCCGGAGTTTCTCCGCGAGGGCAAGGCGGTGTCCGACACCCTGCGCCCAGGCCGGATCGTGGCCGGTGTCCACTCGGCGCGGGCGGAGACGACGCTGCGCGAGGTCTACGCCCCGCTGATCGACGCCGGTGTGCCTTTCCTCGTCACCGACTACGCGACCGCTGAGCTGGTCAAGAGCGCGGCCAACGCGTTCCTCGCGACGAAGGTGTCGTTCATCAACGCCGTGGCAGAGGTGTGCGAGGCCGCAGGTGCGGACGTCATCAAGCTCGCGGCGGCGCTCGCCTACGACGACCGCATCGGCCGGCGGTACCTCCACGCCGGCGTCGGCTACGGGGGCGGGTGCCTGCCCAAGGACATGCGCGCGTTCATCGCGCGCGGACGGGAACTGGGTGCCGGCGAGGCGGTCGCGCTCCTCGAGGAAGTGGACGCGATCAACCAGCGACGCCGTATACGCGTCACCGACCTCGCCCGTGACCTGGTGGGCGGCTTCTTCAGCGGGCGCCGCGTGGCGATGCTCGGCGCGGCCTTCAAGCCGCACTCCGACGACGTCCGCGACTCCCCCGCTCTCGATATCGCCGCGCACATCCAGGCCGAGGGTGCCTCCGTCGCCATCTACGACCCCGTCGCGGGCGCGAACGCCAAGCGGACCAACCCCGCGTTCGAATACGTCGAGTCGATGGACGACGTCGTACGCGGCGCCCACGTGACGATCCACCTCACCGAGTGGCCGGAGTTCCGCGACGCCGATCCGGGCCGCCTCGGCAAGCTGACGGCCGAGCGAGCGATCGTGGACGGTAGGAACGTCCTCGACGCCGAGTGCTGGCGCGCCGCCGGCTGGCGCTTCCGGGCACCGGGGAGACCGTGAGGTGGCGGGTCGAACTCCCGGGACCAGAGACCAAGACGGAAAGCATCGCAGGGAGATTCGCGATCATGCGAGAGTTCACCGACGACACGATCCGGCGCGTCCTCGCCGAAGCGAAGACCTGGGCTGTGGTGGGGCTCGGCGACAACCCCGGACGACCTGCGTACGGCGTGGCAGCCTTCCTGCAACGGCAGGGCAAGCGGATCGTGCCTGTGCACCCGTCGGCGGCGACCGTACACGGTGAGCCTGGGTACGGTTCTCTCGACGCGATCCCGTTCCCCGTGGAGGTCGTCGACGTCTTCCGTCGCTCCGAGGCGGCGGGGACTGTCGCCGACGAGGCGATCGCGATCGGCGCGAAGACCGTGTGGTTCCAGCTCGGCGTGGTCGACGAGGACGCCGCGGCGCGGGTCCGCGCCGCCGGCCTCGACATGATCATGGATCGCTGCCCCGCGATCGAGTGGCCCCGCCTGGGCCCCGGTTAGTCGTCGCCTTTCCATCCGCCACGCACGGCCCGGTCGCTCCCAGGAAGGTAGCGTCGAGCGATGAGGTGTCCGTCACCGGCGGGACCGGTGCGATCGGCAGTCACGCGGTCCCAGTCTTGCTCAAAGAGGGTCACACGGTCAGTGCGGTCGCCCGCACTCCGGAGAAAGCGGCCGTGCTCAACGCCCAGGGCGCGAGCCCGGTGTCGCTGTTCGACCCGTCCGCGCCGGCCGACGCCTTCGCCGGTCACGACGCGGTGGTGAACCTGGCCACAGCGATGCCGTCGACGACCCAGTTCGTGATCCAGCGGGCATGGCGGGCCACTGAACGTGTCCGGACCGAGGGCTCCGCGGCGGTGGTCGATGCCGCGCTGGCCGCCGACGTCGACCGGCTGGGGCAGGAGTCGGTGGCCATGCTCTACCGCGACCACGGGACACGCTGGGTCGGCGAGGACGCCCCAGTCGACCGATATCCGGCCACAGCCGGCAACCATGCCGCGGAGGCCAGCACCCACCGGTTCGCCGCAGCCGGCGGCACCGGGATCGTGCTGCGCTTCGGGTTGTTCTAGGGCCTGGCGCCGCCCACAGCGAGGAGATGTTCGCCCACGCTCGCCGACACATTGGCCTGGTTTTGGGACCACCGGAGAGCTATCTGTCCTCGATCCATCTGGCCGACGCCGCCACCGCCTCGTCCCCGAGACGGTCTCGAAGGGCCTCCCCTTTGGCCTTGGCGGCGGACGTGAGGTGCTGCTGGAACGCTTCCATCCGGTGGCGCAGGTCCTCGTCATAGGCAGCGAGAATCCGCACGGCGAGCAGACCGGCGTTTCGCGCGCCCCCCACCGCGACGGTCGCGACCGGGACACCGCCCGGCATCTGCACGATCGACAGCAGGGAGTCGAGCCCATCGAGGTGCTCGAGCGGTACCGGCACCCCGATGACCGGCAGCGGGGTGAGGGACGCGAGCATCCCCGGCAGATGCGCGGCTCCGCCGGCCCCGGCGATCACGACCCGCAGGCCGCGTCCTGCCGCCGACGCGCCGTACTCCAGCATCTCCCGCGGCATCCGGTGCGCCGAGACGACGCCGACCTCGTACGGGACAGAGAACTCCTCGAGCGCCCCGCCCGCGGCCCCCATCACCGGCCAGTCCGAGTCGCTGCCCATCACGATGCCGACGCGGGGATCGCCGTCGCCCACCGCCGTCACCGACCGCTCGATGTCGGTCATGGCAGCTCACCTCGCAGACGTTCGCGCAGAGGTCTGCGCAGAGGTTTCCCAGAGGTTGGCCCCTGGGGCCCGCGCAGATACTCGGCCGCGTGCCGCGCCCGCGCGCGTACGTCCTCCAGGTCGTCGCCGAGCGCGGTGACATGCCCGATCTTTCGCCCAGGACGGACCTCCTTGCCGTACACGTGGACCTTGACGGCCGGGTCGTGGGCCATGACGTGAACGTACCGCGAGTAGAGATCGGGGTCGTCACCGCCGAGGACGTTCGCCATGACGACATGCGGCGCGGTCTGGTGGGGCGAGCCGAGGGGGAGGTCGAGCACCGCACGCAGGTGCTGCTCGAACTGCGAGGTCCGCGCACCCTCGATCGTCCAGTGTCCGGAGTTGTGCGGCCGCATGGCCAGCTCATTGACGAGCACGCCGTCGCCGGTGTCGAAAAGCTCGACCGCGAGCACCCCGACCACGTCGAGCGCGGCACCGATGCCGAGCGCGACGCGCTGGGCCGTGACCGCCCGCTCCTCCGGCAGCCGCGGAGCGGGTGCGATCACCTCGCGGCAGATACCGTCCTCCTGGACGGTCTCGACGATCGGGTACGCCACGGCCTGGCCGTACGGCGAGCGGGCGACCAGCGCGGTCAGCTCCCGGCGGAAGGCGATCTGCTCCTCCGCGAGAAAGGACAGGTCCGCTGTCCGCTCCAGGAGGCGCTCCGCCTCATCCGTCGACCCGACGACCCATACGCCGCGGCCGTCGTAGCCGCCGCGGGCCGCCTTGAGAACCACCGGCCAGCCAACCTCTTCCGCGAACTCCGCGACGTCGGAGGGACCCTGGATCCCGCGGAAGCGCGGAGCGGGCGCGCCCATAGCGGACAGGCGGGCACGCATGACTGCCTTGTCCTGGGCGTGGAGGAGGGCGTCCGCCGACGGCCGAAGACGAACCCCTTCAGCGAGGAGGGCGCGCAGGTGCTCGCTCGGGACATGCTCGTGATCAAAGGTGACGACGTCACTATCCTTGGCGAACCCCCTCAGATCGTCGAGCGAACGATGATCGCCCAAGCGCATGTCGCCGCACACGAGCGCGGCGCTCTCTCGAGACGACCGGGCCATGACGCGAAAGCCCACGCCGAGCCCGATCGCCGCCTGGTGAGTCATGCGGGCGAGCTGCCCACCGCCGATCATGCCGACGACCGGCACACCGTCGTACCACCGCTCACGCACGGAAGAGAAGCGTACTTTCTCGCGCCGACCCCGACGATGTCGGGCGGTAACTCGTCATCAGTGTCCCCGATTTGCTCAAGATCGGCGAACGGGGGCGGGTCGTCAGGATCGTCCTCCCCCTAGAGCCCAAGCTCGCGGGCGATCAAGAGGCGCTGAACCTCGGATGTGCCCTCCCCGATCTCGAGGATCTTGGCGTCGCGCCAGTGCCGGGCGACGGGGAACTCGTTGATGAACCCGTAGCCGCCATGGATCTGCGTTGCCTCGCGGGCGTTGGTGACCGCGCTCTCGGAGGAGTACAGCTTGGCGATCGCGGCCTCCTTCTTGAAGCGCTCGCCGCGCAGCATCTTCTCCGCGGCCCGGTAATAGGCGAGCCGGGCGAGGTGGGTCCGCATCTCCATGTCCGCGATCTTGAACTGGATGGCCTGGTGATCGGCGATCGGCCGATCGAACGCCTGCCGCTCCCCCGCGTAGGCGATGCTCTCGTCGAGACACGCCTGGGCGAGACCGACACCGAGCGCGGCGATCGCGATCCGTCCTTCGTCGAGGATCTGCAGGAATCCGGCGTAGCCACGGCCGCGCTCACCGACGAGGTTGGCCTCGGGGACGCGTACGTCGTCGAAGACGATCCCCCGGGTGTCGGAGGCGTGCCAGCCGACCTTGGAGTACTTCTTCGCGACGCTGAACCCGTCGCAGGGCACCGGCACCAGGATCGCCGAGATCTCCTTTCCCCCGTCAGGCTCTTCGCCGGTGATGGCCAGGGCGGTGACGAGGCGGGTGATATCGGTGCCTGAGTTGGTGATGAAGCACTTCGCGCCGTTGATGACCCACTCGCCGTCGCGCAGCTCGGCACGCGTACGCATCCCACCCGGGACGTCGGAGCCGCCCCCGGGCTCTGTGAGCCCGAACGCCCCCAGCGCCTCACCCGACACGAGCGGCGGCAGCCACTCATCTTTCTGTTTCTCGTTGCCGAAACGGTAGACCGGCATGGAGCCGAGCGACACGCCTGCCTCGAGTGTGATAGCAACGGAGGAGTCGACCCTGGCCAGCTCCTCTATCGCCAGGCAGAGCGCGAAGTAGTCGCCCCCCATGCCGCCGTACTCCTCGGGAAAGGGGAGTCCGAACAGCCCCATCTCTCCCATCTGCCGCACAATGTCGTACGGGAACTCCTCGGACTCGTCGTACTCCGCGGCCAGCGGGGCGACGACCTCCCTCGCGAAGCGCTCGACCGTCTCGCGGAGGGCCTCGTGCTCGTCGTCGAGCCGATAGTCCAACACCTCGACACTCCCCAAGCGA
>JBOHCT010000013.1:0-38064 GCA_050699055.1 Streptosporangiaceae bacterium
ACGTACGGCCGTACGCTCGAGCGTACGGAAGCGGTCCTCGCCGTCCTCGACGAAGATGTCCGAGACGGCCTTGCCCGCCTGTTCCTCGATGTCGGCGTCGGTGTCGCGGAAGCCGACCCCGAGCCGCTCGGCGACCGTCCGGCCGACTGTCGTCTTGCCCGAGCCGGGGGCGCCGACGAGGACGACGATGGGACCAGTCGTTGAGTCAGTCATCGAACCACCAGGGATTTCAGGTACCCCTCCAGATTGCGAGCGGTCTCCTCGACCGAGTCGCCGCCGAGCTTCTCCATCGCGGCGTCGGTGAGGACGAGAGCAACCATAGCCTCCGTGACCACGCCGGCGGCCGGAACCGCGCACGTGTCGCTGCGCTGGTTGATCGCCTTCGCGGGCGCACCCGACGACACGTCGATGGTGTCGAGGGCTCGGGGCAGCGACGACAGTGGCTTCATCGCGGCACGGACGCGCAGGACGTCGCCGGTGGTGATACCGCCCTCGAGGCCGCCCGCCCGGTTGGTGCGGCGGCGTACGCCGGTAGGGCCGGGCTCGATCTCGTCGTGGGCGGCCGAGCCCCGCCGGCGGGCGGTCGTGAACCCGTCACCGACCTCGACACCCTTGATCGCGTGCACGCTCATCAGCGCGCCGGCCAGCCGGGCGTCGAGCTTGCGGTCCCAGTGCACGTGGCTGCCGAGGCCGGGCGGCACCCCGTACGCGGCGACCTCGACGACCCCGCCGAGGGTGTCGGCGTCCTTCTTGGCCGCGTCGATCTCGGCGACCATGGCCGCGCTGGCCTCGGGGTCGAGGCAGCGGACGGGATCGTCGTCGACCCGCTCCCTGTCCTCAGGCAGCGGCAGGAGCCCCTCAGGGATCGTCGCCTCGCCGATGGCCACGACGTGGCTCACCACCTCGACGCCGAGGACCTGGCGCAGGAACGCGCGGCCGATCTCACCGAGCGCGGTACGTGCGGCGGTCTCGCGGGCGCTCGCCCGCTCCAGGACCGGTCTCGCCTCGGGGAAGCCGTACTTCTGCATGCCGACGAGATCGGCGTGGCCCGGCCGCGGCCGGGTGAGCGGCTCCCCCCGCCCGAGTCCCTCGAGCTCGGCCGGATCGACGGGGTCGGCCGCCATGACCCGTTCCCACTTCGGCCACTCGGTGTTGCCGACACGCACCGCGACGGGGCCGCCGAGGGTGCGGCCATGGCGTACGCCGCCGAGGAAGCTGACATCGTCCTGTTCGAACGTCATGCGGGCGCCGCGCCCATACCCCGCTCTGCGACGGCGAAGCGCGGCCGCGATGTCGGCGGTCGTGATCGCCACCCCGGCCGGTAGACCTTCGAGGATCGCGACGAGTGCGGGGCCGTGGGACTCTCCCGCGGTGAGCCAGCGGACCATAGTCATGATCCTGCCACGCGGCCGTACGTGGCCGCGGTCACCCTCCCCAGCCCCCCAGGCTCGAGCCTGCCACGACGGCGAGCAAGGCGCCCGCGATCATGAACGGACCGAAAGGGATCTCCGTCTTCCGCGTCGCCCGGCGGCTGGCGAGCAGCGCGATCCCGGTGAGCCCGCCGAGGAGGAACCCGAGTACCGTGCCCGCCGCCCATACGTCCACGCCCAGCCAGCCGAGGTAGAGGCCGAGCAGCCCGGCGAGCTTGACGTCGCCCCACCCGACTCCCGTCGGATGGATCAGGAACAGCAGCGCGTAGAGGGCGTACAGCGCGACCATCCCGGCGAGCGCCAGGCCGAAGTGGCGCGCGCCGTCGTCGGTGACCAAGGCGGCGAGGCCCAGCAGGACGAGAGCGACGGCGTACGACGGGAGCGTCAGCGGGTCGGGCAGGCGCTTGGTGCGCAGGTCGATGACCGCGAGGGCGACACCTACGACGGTGAGGTACAGATAAGCGGGCAGCGCCGCGCCGAGACCCAGCCGCCAGGTGAGCACCGCGAACAGGACACCGACGGCGACGAGCGGCGCGACGTCGGCCGGGCGGGCGCCCAAGCCAGCCCTGCCCAGCGGCGTCGGCGGCGGCCGCAGGATCGCCACGCCGTCGCGGGCCCGCGCCGCCAGGCAGGGGACGTACGCCCCGAGGACGAGACCGAGCGCGCCGGCCAGAACCACCCACACGAGCACGCACGAAGCCTAGAGGGAACCGCCTGCCGTGCGCGGGCCGTCCCGGGGGACAGATGGCGACCCGTCAGCCGTTGTGGGTCGGCGGTTGCCCGTACGTCCCGAGCTTGTGGCGGACCCGCTCGATCTCGTCCGACGGGAGCAGCCGCGGCTCTCCGACCGCCCGGGCACGCAGGTACACGTCGCACAGCCACTCCAGGTACACCGCGCGGCTATATGCCTCCCCGAGGGTGCCGCCGACGGTGAGCGCGCCGTGGTTGCCGAGGATCACCGCGTTGCGGCCCGCCATGGCGCGCGCCATGCCGGCGGCCAGCGCCTCCGTTCCGTACGTGGCATACGGCGTGACCCGTACCGGCCCACCGAACATCGCGACCAGGTAGTGGATCGGCGGCAGCTCGTCCACAAGGGTGGAGAGCACGGTCGCGGAGGTGGAGTGCGTGTGGACGACCGCGCCCGCGCCCGGGACCACGCGGTAGGCCGTCAGGTGCATCGGCATCTCGCTCGTAGGCTCCAGCCGCCCCTCGACGCGGGAGCCGTCGAGGCGGTGCACGCCCACGAGCTCCGGCGCCAACGCGTCGTAGTCCACCCCGCTCGGCGTCACCGCGACGAGGTCGCCGGTGCGTGCGCTCAGGTTGCCCGAGGTGCCCACCGCCAACCGGTCACCGAGCATCCGGCCGCAGTACCTGACGACCGCCGCACGCTCGTCGCCGAGCAGTAGCGTCATGAGGTGACCTCCACGATGTTGATGTCGCGACCGCTTCGCGCGGGCTCCAAAGGCGCCACGCGCTCAGCTCCTTCGCTGCTGAGGGTCCCCGCGGAAACGCGAAGCGTTTTCGTGGGGTGCAGCGGCGGTACGGAGGAGGGCACCGGGGCGGTCGCTCACGCCCCGCCCTCAGCGGCGTCCTGCCGGTCGCGCTCGTCGAGCCAGGCCAGTACGGAGTCGGTGTGCTGGCCGAGCGTGGGCGGAGCGAGGTGCTCGCGCCCGGCGTCGTCATCGAAGCGAAGCGGCGGCCCCGGCAGCTGAATGGGTCCGAGGGTCGCGTGGTCGGCCTCGATCAGCAGACCCTGCGAGCGCACCTGGTCCCAGTCGTACACGCGGTCGATCGTGCGCACCTCGCCGGCCGGCACACCGATCTCGGCCAGCCGCCGCAGCCAGTGCGTCACGGGTTCGGCGGCGAACGCCTTCTCGACCTCCTCGACAAGCTCCTCGCGGTGAGCGACCCGCTCCGGGTTGGACGAGAAGCGCGGGTCCGCGGGATCGAGCTCGACCACAGGCGCGAACCTCCGCCAGAGGCCCTCGCTGCCGACGGAGAGCTGCACGATTCCATCGGCGCAGCGGAACGTGCCGTACGGGGCGATCGACGGATGGTGGTTACCTGAGGGCCGCGGCCGCTCGCCGGCGACGGTCCAGCGGGTGCCGTAATGCGCGTGCACGCCCACGATGCCGGCGAGCAGCGACGTGCGGACCACCTTGCCGCGGCCGGTGCGGTGCCGCTCGTGCAGAGCGGCCGCGACGCCGTACGCGCCGTCCATGCCGGCCAGCAGGTCGGCGATCGGCACCCCAACCTTCGTTGGCTGGTCGGCGGACGGTCCGGTGACGCTCATCAACCCGCCCTCCCCCTGAGCGATCTGGTCGTAGCCGGTACGGCCACCGTCCGGACCGTCATGGCCGAAGCCGGTGATGGAGAGGACCACGAGCCGCGGGTTGATCTCGTGCAGCCGCTCGACCGAGAAGCCGAGACGGTCGAGCACGCCGGGCCGGAAGTTCTCGACGAGGACGTCGGCGCGGCGGACGAGCCTGGTGAGCAAGCCCCTACCATCGTCGGTCTTGGCGTCCAGGGTGACCGACTCCTTGTTGCGGTTGCATGACAAGAAATACGTGCTCTCCTTCGCGTCGTCGGGACCCACGAACGGCGGACCCCAGGCACGCGCGTCGTCGCCGAGGCCGGGCCGCTCGACCTTGATCACCCTGGCACCCAGGTCGCCGAGCATCATGGCGGCGTGCGGTCCCGCGAGAGCACGGGAAAGGTCGAGCACGACAACGTCTGACAGTGGGCCCGAGGGTGGGCCCGAGGGTGGGCCAGACAGCGGGCGGGACGAGAGACCAGACGACGGTGCGGACACTGCGACCTCCTGGCGAACGGCTGACCCTATTGACCCCATGATTCCTGACGGGGCTGTCGTGCGCGTCGATCGTCTCCCCTGCCCCGGGTAGCATCCGACCTGCGCCGTTTCCTGTCCCCGAGACCCGCGAGGCGGACACATGCCGAACTTCGACCTCTCCGGCAAGGTCGCGCTGGTCACCGGCGCGGGACGTGGGCTCGGGCGAGGGATGGCGCTGGCGCTCGCCGAGGCGGGAGCGGACGTCGTGGCGACGAGCCGCAGCGAGCCGGAGATCGGGGACACGACGGCCAGCCTGGCGGGCCTGGGCGGCAACCCCCTTCCCCTGCCGTGGGACCTCTCCGACGTCGAACGCATCCCGACGCTGGTCGACCGCGTCGTCGCGGAGCGGGGGAAGGTCGACGTTCTGGTACACGCCGCCGGCACCCAGATCCGCAGGCCCGCGTACGACCTCACGGTCGCGGAGTGGGACGAGGTGCAGCGCGTCAACCTGGTGTCCGGATTCGCGCTTTCCAAGGCCGTCGGCGCGGACATGATGGAGCGCGACGGGGGTGGCAAGATCATCTACATCGCGTCACTGACAACCCGTATCGGCATCCGCGGGACGGCCGCGTACGGCGCGAGCAAGAGCGGGCTCGTCTCGCTCATGCGCACGCTCGCGGTCGAATGGGCCCCACACCGCATCTGCGTCAATGCCATCGCGCCGGGATACTTCCACACCCGCCTCAACGACGAACTGTTCCGCGACCCCGAGCGCAGGGAGTGGATCCTCGGCAGGATCCCGATGGGCAGGCCCGGCTCCCCCGAGGACCTCGCCGGTGCCGTCGTCTTCCTCGCCTCACCCGCCTCCGACTACGTGACCGGACAGGCGCTCGGCGTCGACGGGGGCTGGCTCGCGGGGTAGGGACACGCCCTGGCCCCAGGAAAAAGGTTGGGACGGACAGTCCATTCCGTACGCATTCCGTGGCACTCTTAGGTGACGACGAAGGTGACGGAACGGTCGACGTTCGGCGAATCGCGCCGTGCCGCGGGGGGTCCGGGCCGTGCGTTCGGCGATGCAGCAGCTCGGCTGGAGGTGCATAAGGTGCCCGGCGTCGCGCCGCTCTCACGCCACGCTGTCGGCTCTCCGGCCGGCTCCCAGGCGTCCAAGAAAGCCGCCGTCCAGCTGGGCGCCGCGAGTACGGCCGTACGCCCGCTCGTCGAAGGTCCGCGCAGACCGGGAAGGGTGCTCGCCGCCTTTCCGAGCGCGACTTACGTCGAGGTCGCAGGGGTCGCCGAGCCGCGGGTGCTGGCCGTCGTCACCTCCGACGCCGTGCGTCTCCCCGTCGCCATCGTGCTCGGCACGCGGTCCCACCACCACCCGCCCGGCGGGGTCGCCATGGGTGAGTTGGTCACCGTTGGCGGCGGTTTGGTCCAGGCCGGAGACGCGCGGTTCCTCGCGTCGCGTTGGTGGGATCCACGAGTCGAACCCCCGAAGACGAGCCGGCGCGGTCTCGAGCGAGCGCTCACGACCCTCCGTCACACGCTCGAACGGTGCGGCTCGCGGCCGGGGCTGGGGGCGCATCCCACCCTCGAGACGCTGGCGAGTGCCCTCGCCGAAGGTGACCTCGCGGGGGCGGTCGACTCCGCGGAGCGTCTGGTGGGCCTGGGCCCCGGGCTGACGCCGAGCGGGGACGACGTGCTCGTCGGTGTTCTCCTGGCCCTGCGGCTTCTCGGCAGGGGGTACACCGGGGGACGGCGCGCCACGATGCTGGCCGACTGGCTCGCCGCCGCGGTCACGTCATACGCCGACACGAGGACTACGGCGCTCGCCGGCTCGCTGCTCACCTGCGCGGCGCGTTCTCAGGCGGCGGCGGAGGTGACGGCGGTCGTGCGGGGTCTCGCCGCGCACGAGACACTGGAGCCCGCCATCCGCAGGCTGCTGGCCGCGGGCCATACCTCAGGACCCGACCTCGCCTGCGGCCTCTTGGTCGGGGGTCTCGCCGTGCTGCGCCTCGGCTAGTGTCACGAGGACCGGACGCGGCCGGACCCGGCCTCCCGCGCGCCCTGACCAAAGACACCCGGTTAGAGAAGATGCCGACATGAGCGTTGCGCTGTCCGGAGAACAGTACGATATCGCCGCGGGCTTCTATCACGCGGTCGTGACGGAGGTCGGGGGCGCGCTGCGGCATCTCGCGGTCGACGGACGAGACGTCCTCGACGGGTGCGACGCGGACCAGCCGTGCCTCGGCGCCGAGGGGAACCTGCTCATCCCCTGGCCAAACCGCGTCGATCACGGGCGCTATGGTTTCGACGGCCAGCGCTATCAGCTCGACATCAACGAACCCGACCGAGATACCGCGCTGCACGGACTCGTGCGCTTCGCCGCCTGGCGACCGGTCGAGCACGAGCGGCACCGGCTGCGTCTCGCCCATCGCCTCCATGGACCCACCGGTTACCCCTTCGTGCTCGACCTCGCCGTGGAATACGCCCTCGACCCGGGCGCGGGGCTCACCGTGCGGATGAGCGCCACCAACGTTGGCTCCCGTCGGGCGCCCTACGGGCAGGGCGCGCACCCGTACCTCACGGTCGGCCTGCCGTGCGTCGACGACTGCCTGCTGACCCTGCCCGCGTCGGTTCGGCTGCGCAAGGATGCGCGGGAGCTCCCGACCGGCCACGAAGCTGTCGAGGGAACACCCTATGACTTTCGCACCGCACGGCAGGTTGGCGAGATGGCGATCGACCACACGTTCACCGATCTCGCCCGGGACCCGGACGGCCGCGCGTGGGCCCACCTCCGGAGTCCAGGGGGCGCCACGGTCTCGCTGTGGGCCGACGAGACGTTCGGGTGGTTCCAGGCATTTACCGGCGACACGCTGCCGTGTCCGCAGCGGCGCCGCGCCGCCCTGGCCGTGGAACCGATGTCGTGCGCGCCCAATGCCTTCGTCACGGGCACCGGGCTGCTCAGCCTCCGCCCAGGGGAATCGACCGACGGCACATGGGGGGTCGCGGTCGCTGACCGCTGACCGGCCACGTCGCGCCACGCAGGAACGAAGGAGACCAGTTTCCCGATGAGCTGTCCCCGATGAAGCTCTCCCTGGACCCAGGTGACCTCGACGCTCTCATCCTCCGTATCGAGCGGGCGCGCGCGTCACACGCCCGGCTCTACCCCGGCAGGCAGGACGTACGCCAGCCCGTCCATACCGTCTGCGTGCCCGCGGACAGATTCACGGCCGCGACGGCCCGAAATTGGGGCGATCAAGCCCGCAGGCTCCTCGACGACCACGCCCCCGACGCCGCGACCCTCGGGGCCGCGATCGGGACCGGCGACCAGGCTCTCGTCCCGGTCGTGCGGGAACGGGTCGCCGACAAGCTGGCCCGGGAGCCGGTCGAGGACATCCGCGTCGACTTCGAGGACGGCTACGGGGAGCGCGGTGACGCCGAAGAGGACGACGAGGTCGAACGCGTCGTCGGCGAGGTCGCCGCCGCGCGGGACTCGGGGGCGCTTCCACCGTTCTGGGGTGTACGGATCAAGTCGTACGCCGGCGGGCGTCACGACCGGAGCATCCGCACGCTCGACCTGTTCCTGACCGGATTGCTCGAACGCTGCGAAGGGCGGTTGCCCGAGGGCTTCGTCGTGACGTTCCCCAAGGTCGTCATGCCCGAGCACGTCGCCGTCTTCGCCGAGGTGCTGGCCCGCCTCGAGGCCACCCTCGGTCTGCCCGAAGGTGCGCTGCGTTTCGAGATCCAGGTGGAGACCCCGGAATCGATCGTCAACCACCACGGGGAGGTGGGGCTGCGCCGCATCGTCGACGCCGCCGGACCCCGGCTGCGCTCCGCCTGCTTCGGTGTCCACGACTACACGGCCGCCTGCGGGCTGCCGCCGGAGGCACAGCGCCTGACCCATCCGGCCTGCGACGTCGCCCGCCACATCATGCAGGTGACGCTTGCCGGTACCGATGTTCTGCTCTCAGACGGATCGACGAACGTCGTTCCCGACGGCCCTGGCAATGCTGGCTGGGACGCTGACGGGGACGCTGGCTGGGACGCTGACGGGGAGGCCCGCGGGAATGCCGTCAACGCGGTCTGGCGCGTTCACGCGGCACATGTGCGCCACTCGCTGCGCCACGGTTTCTACCAGGGATGGGACGTCCATCCTTCGCATCTCCCGGCCCGCTTCGGGGTCGTCTACGCGTTCCACCTCGCCGGCCTCGACCAGGCCGCGGCACGGATACGCGCGTGGCGGGAGGGCGGCGGCCGTGCCCAGGGCTTCGGCGCCGCGGCCGGGATACTCGACGAACCGGCCACCATCGCCGCGACGCTGGCCAAGCTTCGCCGCGCGGTTGACTGCGGCGCGGTGAGCGAGGCCGAGGTACGCGACCGCACCGGACTGCCCTCGCTGAAGTCCGTCGAGCTCCCCTGACCCGTGCGGCTCTCACCGTCGCGGCGCATCCGGCCACAAGGGGCCGTGCATCGTGCCCCAGACGTGGCGGTGACCACGCCCCGAGGGTTGCCTCCCGGCGAGAAGTTTCTTACCGCCGGCCGGCCGGCCGTGTGGCCGTTCACTCGACGGGCATCAAGCGAGAACGTGCCGCAAACGTGGCGCTCTCGCGGGAGGGAGCCGTCGTGACAGCTGCCGACAGGCGACGCGTTCGCAAGGCCCTGGATGGCTTGGGCTACCCGGCGAGCAAGGGCGAGATCACCACCTACGCGGAGGACCGCGGGGCGGACGCGAAGACCCGGGAGGCGCTGCGCGCGCTGCCCGACAGCGTCTACCACAACGGAGACGACGTGGAGCGCGCGGTCCCGCAGAGCCCGGCCGGGGAATAGACGACGGACATCGAAGACCGCACGGAGCGGTCCGCATGGGTGAGTCAGCGGTCCCGCGGCGGCAGCGGCATGACGCTGCCTGACGCCAACGCGCCGACCGACGCCGGCCCGGCGGCCGTGAGGGGAGGCGCGTGATGATCGATCGGGAGTGGTTGCGGGAGCTCGGGCAGCAGCTGCGGGTCGATGCGGTGCGGGCCGCCGACGCGGCCGGCTCCGGGCACCCGACATCGTCGATGTCCGCCGCCGACCTGATGGCGGTACTCGCCGCGAACCACCTGCGCTACAGCGTCGCCGCGCCGGACGACCCGGGCAACGACCACCTGATCTTCTCCAAGGGGCACGCCTCCCCGTTGTTGTACGCCCTGTACAAGGCCTGGGGGGCGATCTCGGACGAGGAGCTGCTGTCGTTCCGCCGGCTGGGCAGCCGGCTGGAGGGTCACCCCACTCCCCGGCTGCCCTGGGTCGATGTCGCCACCGGCTCGCTCGGCCAGGGGCTGCCAGTCGGCGTGGGCGTCGCGCTGGCCGGCGAGCGGTTCGACCGTCTCCCTTATCGGGTGTGGGTGCTCTGCGGCGACAGCGAGCTCGCTGAGGGGTCGATCTGGGAGGCGATGGAGTTCGCCGGCGTCGCGGGGTTGTCCAAGCTCACGGCGATCCTCGACATCAACCGGCTGGGCCAGCGGGGCCCCACCCGGCACGAGTGGGACCTGGACGCCTACCGGCGCAGGGTCGAGGCGTTCGGCTGGCATGCGGTCGAGGTCGACGGACACGACGTGGAGGCGGTCGACGCCGCCTACGCGGAGGCGGAGGCGACCGGCCGGCCGACCGCGATCATCGCCCGAACGATCAAGGGTGCGGGCGTCGACGCCGTCGCGGACAAGGAAGGCGCCCACGGCAAGCCGCTTGCCGACGCCGAAGCGGCGATCGCGGAGCTCGGCGGCGACCGGGCGCTGCGCGTCGAGGTCGCCCGTCCCGATGTCGGCAGGAAGCCGCACCGTTCCCCCGACGGGGTCCTGCGGCTGCCGCGCTACACCTTGGGCAAGGCGGTGGCGACGCGGACCGCGTTCGGTGAGGCGGTCACCGCCCTCGGTGGTGCCCGCGGCGATGTCGTCGTGCTGGACGGCGAGGTCGCCGACTCCACCCGCGGGCAGTACTTCGCGGACGCCCACCCGGACAGGTTCGTCGAGTGCTACATCGCCGAGCAGCAGATGATCGCGGCCGCGGTCGGGCTGCAGGTACGCGGGCTCGTGCCGTACGCCGCGACGTTCGCCGCCTTCCTCACACGCGCGTACGACTTCATCCGGATGGCCGCGATCAGTCGGGCGAACATCAAGCTCGTCGGCTCCCACGCCGGCGTGGCGATCGGCGAGGACGGTCCGTCGCAGATGGGGCTGGAGGACATCGCCGCCCTCCGTGCGGTGCACGGCAGCGTCGTGCTGCACCCCTGCGACGCCAACGCGGCCGCGCGGCTGACCGCCGCGATGGCCGATCACGACGGCATCTGTTACATGCGAACGATCCGCGGCAACACCCCCGTGCTGTACGAACCGGACGAACCTTTTGAAATCGGCGGCAGCGGGCTGCCGCGATCCTCCCCGGACGACCGGGTCACCATCGTCGCGGCAGGCGTCACCGTCCACGAAGCCGTCCGCGCGGCCGATCGGCTCGCCGACGAGGGCATCGCGGTACGGGTCCTCGACGCCTACTCGATCAAACCCATCGACGCGCGGGCACTCCGGGCCGCGGCCGAGGAGACCGGACGGATCGTCACCGTGGAGGACCACTGGCCCGAAGGCGGGCTCGGGGACGCCGTGCTCGACGTGTTCGCCGACGCCCAGCCCTCCCCGAGAATCATGAAGCTCGCCGTCTCGGCCATGCCCGCCTCTGCCACGCCCGACGAGCAGTTGCACGAAGCCGGCATCGACGCGGACGCCCTCCTCGAGGCCGTGCGCGCCCTCGCCGGATGATCCACGCCTTGGTCCGGACACGGCGAGAGCCGCCGCTCGAGGGCCGCAGGCGGGGGTCTCGCGGGGTCGGGCTGCTTCACCTCGGATGTCGAGGGGCAGAACAGAGGGAGTCATGTCCGGCGCAGAAGACCTGGTACGAGCCGCCGTCACGACGGGCGTGCGGGACCGGCGGGTGCTCGACGCCGTGCGCGACCTGCCACGCGGACGCTTCGTACCCCGCGAGCTCGCCGGCGAGGCGAACGTCGACGCTCCCGTACCGATCTCCCATGACCAGGTCACCAGTCAGCCTTCTCTGGTCGCGAGGATGGTCGAGGCACTCGGGCTCACGGGTACGGAACGTGTCCTCGAGATCGGGACCGGCTACGGCTATCAGACCGCACTGGTGGCCCGGCTCGCGGCGTACGTGGTGAGCATCGAGCGATGGGAGGTACTGGCCGCCCGCGCCCGCGAGAACCTGACCGACCAGGGCGTGACCAACGTCGATGTGCTGACAGGCGATGGTTCGCAGGGCGTCCGGGAAAGGGCACCATACGACGTCGTCATCGTGTCGGCCGCCTTTCCTCAAGTGCCCGCGCCGCTCGCGGACCAACTCCGTCAAGGGGGGCGGCTGGTACAGCCCATCGGTTCCGGCGGCGACGAGCGAGTCGTCCTCTTCGAGCGCATGAGCGAGGAGCTGGTCCGCCGGCAGGAAGTTTCCCTGGCACGGTTCGTGCCGCTCTTCGGGCGCCACGGCTACGGGGCCGGGTAGCCGACCGCCGCGCCGCGGGGCGGCTCGTACTGAGCCGGATCTCCGCCCGAGGGCTCGCTGCGGGGTAAGCACACCGAGACCCCAGGGCACGACATCGGGAGCGGCGTGCGTGTTTCACGGAGAGCCGCAGGAGAGAGCCTCTTGATGAGGCACACGCATGCTGACGAAACCCCTGCGCCGGCTCGCCGCGCGGCGGATGAGCCAGACCACTCGACACGAATCCGCGGAGGCACTCTCATGCGGGAGCCACCACCAACTTCGCGTCATATGACAGTCCACGCGAGCGAGCCGCGGCCGCTCTCGTCGCATGGACACCCGCGCGGCAAACTCTCGTCCTGGGCGTTGATCGGCGGCATGATCGCGGCCTTCGCCGCAGGCGGTGTCGCCCTCATCTTCGGCGTCTGGCCGATCGTCTACGCGATGGCCGGCGTGTTCGTCGCAGGCGTGCCCGCAGGGGCAGCCCTGCGCATCATGGACGACACCGTGCAGTGGACGCTGCCGCCCTCGTACCGGGCGTCCGCCCGGGACGAGTCAATGCGGACGGGGCGTGAGCAGCGTGGACGTCTCGAAGGCCGTAGGCCGGGTGAAGAGGGCCGTTCCAGGGCTGCCTAGGAGACGAGGCGGGTAAACACAGATCATGGGCTTGGGCCACGCTCGCGAGTACGCAGCCGCGCTGGCGGTCGGGCGTGTCGCGCTCGGGGTCAGCCTCCTCGCCGCCCCCGGTCCGCTGCTCCGGCCATGGACGGGACAGCCCGCGGAGCTGCCGGCGGCCCGCATGCTCGCCCGCGCCATGGGCGGTCGCGACCTGGCGCTGGGACTCGGTGCCCTGACCGCGCTGAGTCGAAACGGTCAGTCCCGTGGGTGGGTGCTGGCGGGAGCGGCGGCCGACGGCGCCGACCTGGTGGCGACCGTGCTGGCCTGGCCTGCACTCCCCCGCGCCGGGCGATGGGTCGCCGCCGCCGCCGCGGGCAGTGGGGCGGGGGCGGCGATCGTGCTGGCGCCCGCGCTCGAGCGGTCGGGCGGGTGACCCGGGCTATCGAAGGACGGCGTCCGGTGTGGCCGTCCCGCGCCCCGGGCAGGAGAGCGACATGCCCGACGCCATCGTGATCGGGGCCGGTCCGAACGGCCTTGTCGCCGCGAACGTGCTTGCCGACGCCGGCTGGGACGTGCTGGTGCTGGAGGCGGGCCCGGAGCCCGGCGGGAGCGTCCACAGCGCCCACGACCTGGGGCCTGATTATGTAACCGACACCTGCAGCGCGTTCTACCCGCTGGCGGTGGCCTCGCGCGTGATGCGGGTACTGGAACTCGAACGGTACGGGCTGCGCTGGTCGCATGCTCCGGCGGTGCTTGCCCATCCGCTGCCGGACGGCCGCTGCGTGCTGCTGTCCCGTGACCTCGATGAGACGGCCGCGGCCCTGGACCGGCTGGCGGCCGGCGACGGGGACGCCTGGCGCCGCCTGTACGGACTGTGGGACAGAGTCGGTGACGACCTGCTGGACGCGCTGTTCACGCCGTTCCCGCCGGTCGTGGCCGGCGCGCGGCTCGCCGCCAAGGTACGCGCGGCGGGTGGCCTGCGGCTTGTCCGGTTCGCCCTTCTTCCGGTACGCCGGCTGGCCGAGGAGGAGTTCCGCGGGTCGGGCTCACTGCTGTTCACTGGCTGTGCGCTGCACACCGACCTGTCTCCGGAGGCGGCAGGCAGCTCTATCTACGGATGGCTACTGACCATGCTCGGACAGCGGTACGGCTTCCCCGTGCCGGTGGGCGGCGCCGGGCAGCTGGCTGCCGCGCTCGTCCGCCGCCTGGAGAGCCGAGGCGGCACCCTGCGCTGCGGAACCCCGGTGAACCGCGTCGTGGTGCGCGGTGGCCGCGCGGTCGCGGTCCGCACCCGCGACGGCGACGAGGTCCCCGCCTCCCGGGCGGTGCTCGCCGACGTTGCCGCGCCGAGACTGTACGGCGGGCTGGTCGGCTGGGAGCACCTGCCGCCGCGGATGCGCGACGACATGCGCCGGTTTCAGTGGGACTCCGGGACGGTGAAGGTCGACTGGGCGCTGTCCGGGCCTGTCCCCTGGGCCGCGCCGGAGACCGGCCGTGCCGGCACGGTGCACCTCGCCGAAGGTATGGACGAGATGACACAGTACTGCGCGGACATCGCGAGGGGCCTGGTGCCGGCCCGCCCATTCGTTCTGCTGGGCCAGATGACCACCTCGGATGCCTCGCGATCACCCGATGGCACGGAGTACGTGTGGGCCTACACCCACGTGCCGCGACAGGTGCGCGGCGACGCCGGCGACGCGGGCATCACCGGTGGCTGGGACCAGCGGGACCGCGAGGCGATAGCGGCCCGGCTGGAAGCCCAGATCGAACGCTACGCCCCCGGCTTCCGCGGCAAGATCACCGAACGGCGGGTCACCAGCCCTCCGGAGCTGGAGGAACACAACGCCAACCTGGTCGGCGGCGCGGTGAACGGCGGCACCACCGCCGTCCACCAACAGCTCGTGTTCCGGCCCACCCCGGGCCTTGGCCGCCCGGAGACCCCGATCCCCGGCCTGTATCTCGCGTCGTCATCGGCCCACCCAGGTGGCGGCGTCCACGGCGCCTGCGGGTCGAACGCCGCCCGCGCCGCCCTTCAGCAGCGGCGCGTCGGCGGGGTCATCGCCGCCCGCGGCATCGCCGCCGCCCAGCGCCTCCTCACCGGCCCCTAGAGTGCCTGGCGGTGACGGCCCTGGACCACGCGGGCGAGGTCGGTCAGCATCTTCCGGTTCCGCAGGTGCAGCAACAACTCCACCACCCAGCTGTGCATGCGGGAGCCCGGCCCGCTCACCGGATGCTCGTCCAGGACCACCAGGGTGTCCCTTCCCCACGGGATGAGCTGGATCGCCACCCGCGCCGTACCCAACCGCAACGCGTGCGCCTCGAGCTCGAGCCGCCGCCCGGGCTCGATCACGCGCACGGTCGTGCGGTCCTGCAACTGCAGCCACCGTTGCCCGACCGTGAAGTAGATGCTGGAGCCGAGCTCCGGCCAGTTGGCGTCGACGCTCCGGATATTTCCCGTGCCGAGGACCCAGTGGGCGTACGCGTACCCGTCCGCGAGTACCAACCACACCTCGTCGGGCGAGCCCCTCACCAGCACCTGCCGGACCGCCATGCCCCGCTCCTGCCCCGACATGCGGCTCCTGACACCGCCCAGGGGGCGCAACCAGCGTGCCGCGTGCGCCCACTCAGCGGCGGAGGGCAGCGAGATCCGCTGGACTGTCGATGTCGGCCGGATCGGCGATGTCGCCGCACTCGACCGGGGTCACGAGCTCCGGGTGAGCGCGCAGGTACGGGCGCGCTCCCACGTCTCCCCGCGCGGCCTCGCCCACCGGCCCCCACAGCTCCCGGCCGAACAGCACCGGGTTACGCCGCGCGCCATCGTAGGTGGCGACAGCGAGGCGGGCACCGCCTTCATACGCGACGACGAGACGGCGCACGGACTCGGCGCCGATCAGCGGCTGGTCGACGAGGGTCACGACTACGGCGTCGGCGTCGGCCGGCAGCGCCGCGAACCCGGCCCGCAACGACGAGCCCATGCCCGTACGCCACTCGGGGTTGTGGACGACCTCGGCCTGCGGTAGGTCGACCACCGCCGCCCCCAAGACGACGTGTACCGGAACGCATCCAGCCACGTGCAGTATACGGACGCCGCGGTCAACGAGCCGTTCACCGCCGAGCTCCACGAGGGCCTTCGGGGATCCGAGCCTGGCCCCCTCCCCCGCGGCGAGCAGCAACCCCGCGGCTCTGCTCACCACTCTGCTCACCACTCTGCTCACGGCCCAGCTCACAACTCCGCGAGCTCGTGCTCGCCGTGGATGCGGCCTTTGGTCTCGGTCAGCGGCCGGCCGCTGCCGCCCCACCGGAGCTGGATGAGCTCGGCCGCGATCGCGACAGCGGTCTCCTCGGGGGTACGGGCGCCCAGGTCGAGACCGATCGGAGCACGCAGCCTCGCCATCGATTCGTCGCTGACCCCCTGCTCGCGCAGCTCGGCGACGCGTTCGTCGTGGGTGCGCCGGTTGCCCATCGCGCCGATGTAGCCGGCCTTCGTCCGCAGCGCGACCTCGAGCAGGGGCACGTCGAACTTCGGGTCGTGGGTCAGCACGCAGATCGCCGTGCGCTCGTCGACGTCGGTTCCCTGGAGGAAGCGGTGCGGCCACTCGACGACGACCTCGTCGGCCTCGGGGAACCGCTTGGGCGTCGCGAACACGCCGCGGGCGTCGCAGACTGTCACGTGGTAGCC
The DNA here is from genome assembly GCA_050699055.1 of Streptosporangiaceae bacterium. GTDB lineage: Bacteria > Actinomycetota > Actinomycetes > Streptosporangiales > JBOHCT01 > JBOHCT01. The sequence goes on from JBOHCT010000013.1 coordinate 16,034, forward strand.
GAGAAACTTGCCGACGCGCGCGACAGCGGCCGCGAAGTCGATCGCCCCGAACACGAGCATCCGCGGCGGCGGCGCGAACGCGTCGACGAAGACCATGAGGTCCTCCATCCGCCGCTCGCCGTGCGGACCATAGTGGCGCTGCCCCGTGACGCCCTGCACCAACATGCCGCGCGCGTCGTCGATCACCGCGGCGTCGAGGCCTTCCGCGCCGAGCGATCCGGACGTGCGATCCGGCCAGGCGACGAGCCGGGCACCGACGGGACCCGAGCCGTCGATCACCGTGGCGACAGCTACCGGCTCCTTGCGGTCGATCGACGCGGCGACGTCCGCGAGCTCGGGAAAGCCCTCCCTGTCGACCGGCTCGACGAACACGTGGATGATGCCGCCGCAGGTGAGCCCGACGGCGAACGCGTCGTTATCGCTGATCCCGTACTTCTCCAGCGTCGGCTCGCCGGTCTGGATGGCCTGCTGAGCGACCTCGTACACCGCGCCCTCGACGCAGCCGCCGGACACGCTGCCGACGACCTCGCCGCCGCCCGACACCGCCATGGCCGCGCCGGGACCGCGGGGCGCACTGCGGAACGTGCCCACGACCGTGGCGAGCCCGAACCTCTCGCCGGACGAGTACCACTTCAGGACGGGATCAAGTACGTCACGCACGGCCGATCACCTTCGCAAGTTCCTCCAGGGCACCCAGGCTGTGCCCCTCTACAAACTCGTCAACGTACGGCAGGGCCGCGCGCATGCCCGCGGTCAGGGGTTCGTAGCCGGGTTGGGCCTTGTGCGGGTTGGTCCAGACGACCCGGTGGGCGAGCCGGTGCAGCCGCGCCATCTGGTCGCCCAACACTCCAGCGTCACCGCGTTCCCAACCGTCGGAGGCGATGACGACGATCGCGCCGCGCGCCAGCCCGCGCTGTCCCCACAGGTCGAGGAACGCCTTGAGCTCCTCGCCCAGGCGGGTGCCGCCACTCCAGTCCGGGATCAGTGCGGACGCCCCCACCATGGCGGTGTCGGCGTCGCGGTGCCGCAGCTCGCGGGTCAAGCGGGTGAGGCGGGTCCCGATGCTGAAGACCTCGGTGCTGGTCGGCCGCGCGCGGACCGCCGCGTGGGCGAAGCGCAGCAGCGCGTCGGCGTACGGCGCCATGGAGCCGCTGATGTCGACGAGGAGGACCACCCGGCGGGGACGCCGGCGATGTGCCCTGTGATGCAGGCGAGCCGGTTCGCCGCCGCGGCGGACCATCGCACGTACGGTGCGATGCGGGTCGAGGCGCCCCCGGTGCGCGGGCCGGAAACGCCGGGACCGCCGCAGCGCGACGCTCGTGTCGAGCAGGGCGAGCAGCCGGCGCAGCTCGGCACGCTCGATCTCGGACAGCCGCGAGACATCGCGCTCGCGTAGCACCTCGACGTCACTCGCGGCGGCGGCCTGCGCGGTCCTGTCATCCTCGCCGTCCTCGACGTCGCCTCCGCCCTCGGCGGCGAGATGGACCGTACGCTGGATGACCTGTGCCGGCGGACGCCGACGCAGGTCGACGCGCTTGCCGGAGAAGTACGCGGCGAAGGCGCGATCGTAGCGCCGGAGATCATCGGGGCCCGCGCACAGGGTGAGCCGGCCGGCCCAGTAGACGTCGCGCTCGTGCAGCACGTCGAGGTGGTCGAGAGCGACCACCATCATCTGCACGCGTTCGGGACTGGCGTCGACACCAGCGGCGCGCAGGGTCCGCGCGAAGCCGACCATCGTCGCCGTGACGTCGCGCATCTCAGCTCCTGCCTGGGGTCCCGTCTGCGGCCCCGTCGGAGGAGACGATCGACGCGAGTCCTTGGCGGCGCACCCGCTCTTGGTCCTCGTGGTACTTCAGGACCGCGCCTAGCGTGACGGCCGCGGTATCCGGGTCCAGCTCCCGTGCGCCGAGGGCGACGAGCGCCTCCGTCCAGTCGATGGACTCGGCGACGCCCGGGGGCTTGAGCAGGTCTTGGGTACGCAGCGCCTGGGCGGCGCCCGCGACCTCGCTCGCCAGCCGGTCGCTGGCCGAGGGGAGCCGACGCCTGATGATCGCGACCTCGCGCTCGAACCCGGGGTGCTCCAGCCAGTGGTAGAGGCAGCGACGCTTGAGCGCGTCGTGGACCTCGCGTGTCCGGTTCGATGTGACGACCACGACAGGAGGGGTTTCGGCGCGGATCGTGCCGATCTCGGGTACCGAGATCGTGAAGTCGGACAGCACCTCGAGGAGGAACGCCTCGAACTCGTCATCGGCACGGTCGATCTCGTCCACGAGCAGCACGCTCGGCACGGTCTCCAGCGCCTGGAGCAACGGTCTGGCGACGAGGAACCGACGATCGTACAGCTCTGCCTCGAGCCGGTCGACGTCGGTGACGCCGGCCGCCTCCGCGGCGCGAAGATGCAGCAGCTGACGGGGGAAGTCCCAGTCGTACAGGGCCTGCGCGGCGTCGAGGCCCTCGTAGCACTGCAGGCGGATCAGCGGGGCGGACAACGCGTCGGCGAGGGTCTTGGCGAGCTCGGTCTTGCCGACGCCGGCCTCCCCTTCGAGGAACAGCGGACGGCGCATCCGCAGAGCGAGGTAGCAGGCGGTCGCGAGGCCGTCGTCGGCGAGATACGCGTGTCGTTCGAGGAGTGCGGAGAGCGCGTGTGGAGAGTCGATATCATACGCCCTCAGCGAGCCGTCACCTGTATACGCCACGCCTTCAGGCTAGTTGATCCAGCCTTTGCTCCCTCGACGCCCCTACCGCCCACTAACCGCCGATCTTGAAGATATTGACCTCTCCTGAGCGGCTGAGACAGCAATATCTTCAAGATCGGCGGGAACGAGGGGGCGAGGAGGGGGCCGGAGGCTACTCGCCGGGCTCGTGGGCGCTGCGCTCGTCGAGTAGCGTTCGCAGCTCGGCGAGGGCCCTGCGGGCCCGCGCACCGTCCGACGCCTGGATCCCCATCACCGCCAGCACCGACCCGTCCGCGAGGTCGAACGTCGGCCACGAGGCGCCGACCTCCATACTGACGCCGATCACCTCCGCCCACTCGAGTCGTCGCGAGGAGGCGATGTTCACGACCGTGAGCCCCCGCTCGTCGGCGGTGAGCCGGCAGCGGCCGACCATCCGCAGGCCCGCGGCGACGAGAACGCAGATCACCACGAAGAGCGCCCGCATCGCGAGCGACACGGTGGGCGGCACGGTCGTGGCGAACACGCCTCCGAAGGCGAGGACCGCCAGGGCGAACGCGTACGGCACGAGCCGCCCGAGCAGCGGACGCCACACGACAGGAAGCCGACGCTGGGTGCTCACTCCACGATCTTCGAGATCGGCAGCTCCAGGATGTCGCGGGCCCCGGCCGCCTTCAGCGCGGGAATGAGCGTGTTGATGCCCTGCTTGGGCACGACGCTGCCGACCGCGTGCTCCCCGTTCGCCAGCGAGGTCACGGTCGGCGAGCCCATCGAGGGCAGCACGCCGAGCACCGAGCCGAGCTGGGCGTCGGAGACGTTGAGCATGAGGTACACGCTGCCGCGCGCCCGGATCGCGCTCCCGAGTAGTAGGGCGATGTCGCGCATGGCCGCGCGCTTGCTCTCGTCCGCGTACGCCTCCGGGCTCGCCACCAGCTCGGTGCGGCTCGTCAGCAGCGTCTCGACGACCTTCAGCCCGTGCGCGCGCAGGCTCGAACCTGTCTCCGTGACGTCGACGACGGCGTCCACGATGTCGGGGACCTTGGCCTCTGTCGCGCCGTACGACGGGACGATGACGGCCCGCGTCCCCACCTTGTCGAAGTACGCACGGGCCAGGCCCGGGTACTCCGTGGAGACCCGGACCCCGTCGGGAAGCTCGTCGCCCCGCTCGGCCGGGTGGTCACGCGGGACCGCGAGCACGACGCGTACCGGGCGCGAGGTGGCCTTGGAGTACTCGAGCTCCGCGAAGCTCACGACGTCCGCCCCGGTTTCCGCGATCCAGTCGCGGCCGGTGATGCCGAGATCGAACAGCCCCTGCTGGAGGTACTGAGGAATCTCCTGGGGCCGGAGGAAACGCACGCGCTCGATCCGCGGGTCGTCGATCGTCGCGTGGTAGTCGCGGTCGGACCCCCGGCGCACCGCGAGGTCCGCCGCCTCGAACAGGTCGAGCGTCGCGCGTTCGAGCGAACCTTTCGGCAGGACCAGCGACAGCACGAGCAACCTTTCACAAGTGGAGGGACGTGGAGCGGGCATCCGGTCCGGCGCCCGCGAGATGGCAGCGGTTCGCTGGGCGCGTCTACCGATGGACGCGCTGGCCGGGACGATGTCGAAGCTCGCGCAGCACCAGCGCGGTGTCCAGCGCCGCCACGGTCGCCTCCCATCCCTTGTCCTCGCGGCTGTCGGGCAGGCCACATCGCTCGAGGGCCTGTTCCAACGTGTCACAGGTTAGGACACCGTTGGCGACCGGCGTGCGCTCATCCAGCGATACGCGGGTGAGGCCGGCGGTCACCGCGTCGCAGACGTACGCGAAGTGCGGGGTCCCGCCGCGGATCACCGCCCCCAGGCACACCACCGCGTCCAGATCGCGGGCCAGTTGCTGGGCGACAACGGCGAGCTCGATCGCACCCGCGACCCGGACGGCGACGGGCTCACCGACGCCGCAGCTCGCCGCCGCCTCCCGGGACCGGGCGAGCAGCCTGTCGGTGACGCGGGCGTGCCACCGGGTCGCGGCGACACCGAGACGGAGCCCCGCCGCGTCGACGACCTCCAGGCCCGGCTTCCCCTCTCTCACCACGCACACCCAGCGATGGGCTCGTCGGCGGGCGGCGTTCGGTCGGCGCTGGGTCCCGTGGCCCGCTCGTCAGCCGGCAGACCGGGGATGTCGTGGCCCATCCTGTCGCGCTTGGTCCGTAGGTAACGAATGTTGTGATCGGTCGTCGCGACGGGCAGCGGCTCCCTGCCGACCACTCGGATGCCGCATTCCTCGAGCCTGGACACCTTCGCCGGGTTGTTCGTGAGCAGCCTCGTGGACCGGACGCCGAGATCGTCCAGTATGTGCGCGCCGACCGCGTAGTCGCGGGCGTCGGCCGGCAGGCCGAGGAGCAGGTTCGCCTCCACCGTGTCCGCGCCGCTGTCCTGGAGCTCGTACGCCCGCAGCTTGTGCAGCAGACCGATCCCGCGGCCCTCGTGTCCGCGCAGGTAGACGACGACACCGCGGCCCTCCCTCGCGATCACGGCCATCGCGCGGTCGAGCTGGGCACCGCAGTCGCAGCGCTGCGAACCGAGCACGTCTCCGGTCAGGCATTCGGAGTGGACACGTACGAGCAGGTCCTCGCCATCACGGATGCCCCCGAGGACGAGGGCGACGTGCTCGGTGCCGTCGATGGTCCCGGCGTACCCCACCGCGCGCCACGTACCGTAACGAGTGGGGATGTCGGTCTCGACGACCCGCCGCACGAGGGACTCCCGCCGCCGTCGGTACGCGACCAGGTCGGCGATGGACACGAGGACGAAGCCGTGCTCGTCGGCGAACGCCCGAAGGTCAGGCAGGCGTTTCATCGTGCCGTCGTCGTTGACGAGCTCGCAGATGACGCCGGCCCGCGCCGTACCGGCGAGCCGGGCGAGGTCGACGGCCGCCTCGGTGTGGCCCGGCCGCCGCAGCACCCCGCCTTCGGCGTAGCGCAGCGGGAACACGTGTCCCGGGCGGGTGAGATCAGCGGGCCCGCTCCCCGGGTCGACGAGAGCCCGGATGGTCGCCGTACGGTCGTGGGCGGAGATGCCGGTGGTCGTGCCCGCACGAGCGTCAACGCTGACCGTGAAGGCGGTACGCAGGTGCTCGGTGTTCTGGCTCGTCATCGGGGGAAGCCCGAGTCGGTCGAGGACGTCGCCCTCCATCGCGACGCAGACAACCCCGCTCGTGTGTCGGACCATGAACGCGAGCAGCTCAGGTGTCGCGCCGGACGCGGCGAAGATCAGGTCGCCCTCGTTCTCGCGGGCCGCGTCGTCGACGACGACGATCGGGCGACCCGCCGCGATCTCCTTGACCGCGAGCTCGATCTCGTCGAACATCCCGCTCGTCCTCACCGCTGGCCCTCCATTGTCGTGTCCCTCCGGTCGCGCTCGCCATCTCCCTCGCCCCGCGGCCCCCTCGCACGCATGCCGGCCATTCGGCCGTCGGCCTGGCGCTCCATCAGCTTCTCGACGTACTTAGCGATCACGTCCACCTCGAGGTTGACGGGGTCTCCCGGCCGCTTGCCGCCGAGCGTGGTCCGGCGCAGTGTCTCCGGGATCAGCCCGACGGAGAACACGCCGTCGGCCGACTCCACGACCGTGAGGCTGACCCCGTCGACGGCGATCGAACCCTTGGGTACGACGTAGCCGGTCAGATCGGTGGGGTGGGTGACACGCACGGTCTCCCAGCCGTCGCCGGGGGCGCGGGTCTCGATCACGCCGGTACCGTCTACGTGCCCCTGCACGAGATGGCCGCCCAGCCGGCCGGCGAGGCTGAGCGGGCGTTCGAGGTTCACCGGCGAGCCCGCGCGCAGGGCACCGAGCGCGGTACGCGCGAGCGTCTCGCCGATGACGTCGGCGACGAAGTGGCCGTCCCCCACCTCGACGACGGTGAGGCACACGCCGTCGACGGCGATGGACGCCCCGGGCCGCAGGTCCGCGAGCACGGATCCGCCCCGCACCGAGAGCAGCGCCCCGTCACCGTTCAGCTCCCGCGCGGCGACCTCGCCGAGCTCCTCCACGATGCCTGTGAACATCACGTCACCCTCCGGGCTGTCAGGCGTACGTCCGGTCCCACTCGCACCATCTCGTCGAGCCGCAGCCGCTGGACGGCGTCGATCGTCGGAGTTCCGGGCCCGGCCAGCGCCGGCGGCGCTCCCCCGCCGATGAGTGCGGGCGCGATGTAGGCGATCACCCTGTCCACCAGGCCTCGCGCGAGAAAGGCGGCGGCGAGCGTCGGTCCGCCCTCGAGCAGCACTGACACGACCTCACGGGCCCCCAACTCGCTCAGCAGCGCCGTGAGGTCCAGGCCCCCGCCGGAGCGGGGCAGGCGGGCGACGGAGGCGGCGCCCTCGAGCGGGGTGGTCCGCGCGTCCTCCGCGACCGCGATCAGGGTGGGCGCGGAGGCGTTGAGCACCCGCGAAGCCATGGGCGTACGGCCCTCGCTGTCGACGACGACCCGGAGCGGTTGCCGCCGTGCGTCAGGGACACGGGCCGAGAGCTCGGGGTCGTCGTTCAGCAGGGTTCCCGCGCCGACGACGACGGCGTCGGCGGCCGCGCGCAGGCGATGGGCGTCGGCCCGCGCCTCCGCGCCCGTGATCCACCTGCTCGAACCGTCGGCGGCGGCGACCCGCCCGTCGAGCGACGCGGCGTACTTCCAGGTGACGAACGGACGGCGGAGCCGCACGCTCGAGAGCCACGCCTCGTTGACGCGCTCAGCCTCGTCCGCGAGGACGCCCAGCTCCACCTCGATCCCGGCCTCGCGCAGCGTGTCGGCACCGCCGCTGGCGCCGGGGTCGCGTACGGCACAGACGACCCTCCGGAGACCGGCGTGGATGATCTCGTCGGTGCACGGGCCGGTACGGCCCACCCGCCTGCACGGCTCGAGCGTCACGACGAGGGTCCCGCCGTCCGCGCGCTCCCGGGCCTGAGCGAGGGCGGCTACCTCCGCGTGGGCACCTCCGGCGTACTCGTGGTACCCCTCCCCCACGACCGCGTCATGGGTATCCATGATGACGCAGCCGACGACGGGATTGGGGCTGGTCGTCCCGAGGCCGCGGGCTGCCAGTTCGAGCGCGCCGCGCATCGCGGCGATCTCCGCCTCGCGTGCCACCCCGGGCCTCCTCCCTCGGCTCCGGGGTGTGGAGACGGCGGCCGCTGCGCCGCCTCATGTCTCGCGCGCTGCCTCCCATCCGGACTGTCACCGTCGGTCCCGGAATTGCACCGGATCCACCGGCCGATGGCATCGGCCGGGTCGCGGACTGTCACCGCCGGTTCGGAGTTTCACCGACCCCGGAGCGCGCTTGTTACGTAGCAACAACTAGTGTGCCACGAGCAGCATTCCCACCGCACCATGGCCTGTCTGTGAACCTCGCGGGCGTCGCCCCTGACCGCGGCGGAGGGGAAGTCAGCGCAGCACCCGCTCGGCGCGCTCTCTGAGGGCCCGTACCGCCTTGGCCGGATCCTCGGCACGGTACACGGACGACCCGGCGACGAACACGTCCGCGCCCGCGTCGGCGCACCGCTCGATCGTCCGCTCATCGACACCGCCGTCGACCTGGAGCCACACAGCGAGGTCCCGTCCACGGACCAGCTCACTGGCCCGTCGCAGTTTGGGCAGGACGACGTCGAGGAAGCCTTGCCCGCCGAATCCCGGCTCGACGGTCATCACGAGCAGCATGTCCAGTTCGGGCAGCAGCTCCGCGTACGGCTCGACGGGGGTGGCGGGGTTGACCGCGAGCCCCGCACGCGCGCCCTCCGTGCGGATCGCCCGAAGTGTACGGATCGGTGCCTGGGCGGCCTCGACATGGACCGTGACGCTGCGCGCCCCAGCCTCCGCGTAGCCGGGAGCGAACCGGTCCGGCGCCTCGATCATGAGGTGACAGTCGAGCGGCAGTGCGGTGCACGCGCGCAGCGCCTCCACGACGGGCAGGCCGATCGTGAGGTTCGGCACGAAATGGTTGTCCATCACGTCGATATGCAGCCAGTCCGCCGCCTCGGCGACCGCCTCGGCCTCCTCGGCGAGTCGCGCGAAGTCGGCGGCGAGGATGCTCGGCGCGATCTGTACGGTCATCGGCCCTGAGTCTACGTGCGGGCCGCTCAGCGTCCTGGAGCCGTACACAGGGAACCGCGGTCGACGGGACATCGGATTGTGCGGCTACAACACGGTCCGACGCAGGACCGCGAGGAACATCGCGTCGGTGCCGTGTCGATGCGGCCACAGCTGAACGTAGGGTCCGGCGCCGAGACCGGGGAGCGCGGGCAGGGCAGGCCGCGGGTCGACCGGCACGACATCCCGGCGCGAACGCGACACCGCGTCTACGATCTCGCGTGTCTCCGCGAGGTGCGGCGAACACGTCACGTACGCGACGAGCCCGCCGGGACGCGCGGCGTCGATCGCGTTCTCGAGCAGGACGCGCTGCAGAGACGTCAGTTCGATCAGGTCGTCGGGAGAGCGCCGCCAGCGCAGCTCGGGACGACGACGGAGCGCCCCGAGCCCCGTACAGGGCGCGTCGAGCAGCACCCGGTCGAACCGTCCCGCCGGCCAGGCGGGCATCCCGGCGTCCGCGACCACGGCGTGAGCCGTGCCAGCGGCGCCAGCCACCGCGTCCCGTACGAGGCGCGCGCGGTGGGGACGGCGCTCGGCGGCGAGCAGTCGAACCCCCCTTGGCCGGGCGAGCCCGGCGAGCAGCGACGCCTTCCCCCCGGGTCCGGCGCAGAGGTCGAGCCAGCTGTGTTCGGCCCCGTCGACGGGAAGGTCCGCTAGCGCGAGCGTGACGAGCTGGCTCCCCTCGTCCTGGACCGCCGCCCGGCCCTCCCGGACGGCGGTGACAGCCGCCGGGTCCCCCTCCGTGAGGTGCGCGGCGTACGGGGAGTACCAGCCCTGCCTCGCCCCGGCCGCCGCCAGCTCGTCGGCCGTGGCCAGCCCGGGCTTGGCGAGGAGGGTGACCGACGGCGGGACGTTGTCGGCTGCGAGCAGTGCCTCGATCTCGTCGCGGTCGCCCCCAAGAGCGTCGCGAAGCGCCGCGACGACCCACGGGGGATGGCTGTGGACGATCGCGAGATGGCCGATGGGGTCGTCGTCGTAGGCCGGCGCGGCGATGGCCAGCCACCCGTCGAGATCACGCGGCGCCACCTTCCGCAGGACGGCGTTGGCGTACCGCGCGGGGCCCGGACCGACGGCGGTTCGGACGAGCCCGACTGTCGCGTCGACGGCGGCGTAGGCGGGGATGCGGGTCCGTAGCAGCTGATGGACACCGAGCCGCAGGGCGTCGACGATGGGCGGGTCGAGGGCCGCGAGGGGACGGTCGGAGCAGGTGGCGAGGATCGCGTCGTAGGTGCCGCGCGCCCGGAGCGTCCCGTAGGTCAGCTCGGTCGCGAGGGCGGCGTCGCGGCCGTCGAGCCGCCGCTCACGCAGCAGGGCGGGCAGCAGGATGTTGGCGTACGCTCCGCGCTCTGTGGTAGCGCGCAGCACGTCGTAGGCGACGCGCCGGGCGCCGCCGCTGCGCCTGGGCCGGGCCAAGTTTCACTCCAACCGGTCGGCCTGGCCGAGGTGCACGCCGCGCGCCCAGTCGCCTGCCTCCATGCGGCGCTTGCCCTGGGGCTGTACCTCGTCGAGCTGGACCGGTCCGCCGCCCGTTCCGACGAGCACTCTGGAACGCTCGGCACGCAGCCCGCCCGCGAGGAGTCGCCGGCCGTTTCCGAGCGGTACGACCGGACCGAGCTTGAGCCGCTCACCCCGAAGGGTCGTCCACGCGCCGGGAGACGGGGTACACGCCCGCACGAGGCGGTCGACGTGCAGCGCCGGCTTCGTCCAGTCGACGCGCGCGTCGTCGGTCGCGACCTTCGGCGCGAATGAGACGCCCACGTCGGGCTGGGGCTGCGGCGTCAGCTCTCCCGACTCGATACCATCCAGCGTCCGCACCAGCAGCTCGGCGCCGGAGCGAGCCAGCCGTTCCGTGACCTCACCCGTCGTGTCGCGGGGGCGCAGCGGCTCGGTGACGACGCCGTACACCGGTCCGGTGTCGAGGCCCTCCTCGATCACGAACGTTGTCGCGCCCGCGATGTCGTCGCCGTGCAGGATCGCGTAGTGGACCGGTGCGGCGCCCCGCCATGCGGGCAGCACGGAGAAGTGCAGATTGACCCAGCCGTAACGCGGAATCCCGAGGGCGGTCGGCGGGATCAACGCGCCGAAGGCGACCACGGGGCAGCAGTCAGGCTCCAAGGCCCGCAGATGATCGAGAAAGGCCGGCTCGCGCGGCTTCGCCGGCTTCAGCACCTCGAGACCGACCGCGTCCGCGCGGGACGCGACCGGGCTCGGCGTGAGCCTCCGCCCACGTCCCGCCGGCGCGTCGGGGCGCGTGACCACCGCGACGACGTCATGGCCGGAGGACAGCAGTGCCTCGAGGCTCGGGAGGGCGGTGGCCGGAGTGCCTGCGAAGACAAGGCGCATGGGTAGGGTTTACCGTGCTGTCTATAGGGGCTGTCATAGGGGCTGTCTATAGGGCTGTCTATAGGGGGCTGCCGAAGGTCGGGTGCGGCGACGTCTTGACGCGTGGTGTGCGCTCCCCTGCCCACTCGGCCTCGCGGATGGCCTTCATCGCCAGCTTGCGCTGCTCCCTTTCCATGCGGTCGATGAACAGCACGCCGTCGAGGTGGTCTGTTTCGTGTTGCAGGCAGCGGGCGAGGCTCTCGTCGCCCTCGATCGTCACCGGTTCGCCGTACATGTTGTAGCCGCGCGCGACTGTCCGCGCTCGGCGCGGGGTCGGGAAGTAGAGCCCGGGAAACGACAGGCAACCCTCCTCGTCGACAACGACGTCGCCGGCGAGCTCGAGCGACGGGTTGACGAGATGGCCGGGTTCTTCGTCGACGTGGTAGGTGAAGACGCGGAGGCCCACGCCGATCTGTGGCGCGGCCAACCCGGCGCCAGGGGCGTCGAGCAGGGTGTCGGTGAGGTCCTTGACGAGCCTGCGTAGCTCCCTGTCGAAGTCGGTGACCGGCTCCGCAGGCGTACGGAGGACGGGGTCACCGAAGAGGCGGATCGGCCGGACAGCCACACCATGCTCCGTTGTTCGACGATGCCGGGTCGACCCACAGTCTAGGGTCCCGGTCGACCCGGCTCGGGACCTGTTGGCGTACCGCCTCGGTGGCGGGCAGGCGACGCCCGCGAGGTTCACCAGCAAACTCAAGCTGTACGGAAACGCGTCGCGAAGCGCCAGGCTCCCGAGCGAAGCGTCCGAGGGCCGAGGAGCACGATGCCGCCGAAGGCGGCCGATGCCCGCAGGGCCGCAGCGAAGTCTCGGGAGCACGTGAACCGAAGCCAGGAGGCCGCAGGGCCGACGCCCGCGAGGTTCACCAGCAAACTCAGATCAGGTCGAGCGGGTCGACCTGGACACGCGCCCCACCTCCGCCGCGCCGCGCGCTGCGGACCGCCTGCGCTGTGTGCAGCGCGCGCGCGAGCGCGAGTCTGTCCTGACGGGGCACCCGGACGAGCATCCGCTCATCGTCCCCACCGCTCGGTACGGGGCCGAGGACTTGAGCGCTGGCGGGCAGCTCGGCGGCACTAAGGAGATCGCCGAGCGGGCCCGGTGCGCCGGTCAGCGCCGCCATGCACGCGGCCGGCGGGAAGCCGAGAGCCTCGCGTTCGGCCAGCTCCCGCTCGGCGTGCGCGACAGGGTCCCACCGCACAAGGGCCTGCACGGGCGGGAGGGCACCGTCGGCGAGAACCACGACGCGTCCACCTCGGCGGACCAGCCCCGCGGCGTTCATCCAGCGGCGCAGCGCCTCCTCGGCCGCCCTGAGGTCAGCGCGGGCGAGAGCGGCGTGGCCGTCGAGGAGAAGGGCGGCGGCGTACCCACCGCCGGCCATCGGCTCGGCCCCGGGCGTCGAGACCACGAGGGCGGGAGACGGGGGGACCTCCGCGAGCACGCCGTCGCGGCCGGAGGTACGCACGGGCACGGAGGGGAAGGCGCGGCCGAGCTCCTCAGCGGTCCGTCGCGTCCCGGTGACGAGGGCACGTACCCGCGCCGCGCCGCACGACGGGCACCGCCAACTTCCCGCCAGCCGTCCGCACCACCGGCAGGACGGCGCTGCGAGGGACGAGACCAGCCTGAGGGGGCCGTTGCACGTGACACAGCGCGCCGGGTCCCAGCATCGGGCACACGCCAGGGCCGGCAGGTACCCGCGCCGCGGGACGTGAACCAGCACCGGACCGCTGATGAGCGCGTCACGCGCGATGCGCCAGGCCAGCGTTGGTAGCCGGGCCGTACGCGCGGCCTCATCGCGGGCCAGCTCAGCATCGTCGCCGGCGACGCGCACCATGGGGGCCACCCGCCGTACGACCGTGCGGTCGGCGCCGAGCGGATGCGCCCACCCTGTCGCGACGAGCCGGGTGGACTCGCACGTGCGCGCGAAGCCGCCGATGAGCGCCCCTGACTGTGCGAGGTGCGCCCGCAGCATGATCACCTCGCGGGCGTGCGGGTACGGCGCGCGGCGCTCGGCGTGCAGATCGTCCCCGTCGTCCCAGCAGACCGCGAGGCCGAGCCGGGCGACCGGCGCGAAGGCCGCGGCCCGGGTCCCGACGACGGCAGGCACCGCGCCTCGGCGGACAGCGAGCCAGCGGCGGTAGCGCTCGGCCGGGCCCAGGTCGGCGGTAAGCGTCACGTGGTGGCCCGCGCCGAGGGTGCCGCGCAGCACCGTGTCGACGCGGGCGGCGTCGCGGCCGTCGGGAACCACCACGAGCGCGCCGCGGCCGCTCGCCAGGGTGGCGTGCACCGCGCCGGCGACGGCCTCTGGCCAGGACGCCCCGGGAACGGCGCTCCACACCGCGCGGGGGACGCGGCCGTCGGCTAGGGCCTTGACGAACGACGGGCCCGCCGCGTACTCCTCCCATGGCCCAGGCGGAGGAGGAGTGGGCCGCGGCGCCACGGCACGACTCGGCTCGGCCTCGACCCTGGCGTGCCGGGGCGGGACCGCGAGACGCAGCACGTCGGCGAGCGTCCCCGCGTAACGGTCCGCGATCCGGCGGGCGATGGCGACGACGTCCGGCGCCAGGACGGGCTCGGCGGACACGACCCGGGAGAGGGGTGTGAGCCGCCCCTCGTGGTCGCTCGACGCGACCCGCTCGAGCAGGTAGCCGTCGAGGAGTCGACCGGCGAACCGCACTCGCACCCGGCACCCCGGCACCGCCGCACCATCCAGACGTGCCGGTACGAGATAGTCGAACGGCCGGTCGAGATGCGGCAGCGAGACGTCCACCGCGACGCGGGCAACGGGAAGGGACCCAGCGGGGGGACTTTCCTTCTTCTCCCGCCGACGGGAGCTCCCGGAACGCTGCGACACCTTCCCCGTCCTACCAGAGGGGACCGTCAGCCACGCATGAGCCACAGCGATCCTCGAGACGTGTTTGCGAACCGCCCGGACTGGTGCGCAGCCTCCCGAGCGGGGCGTCCGAGGGCCACCGAGGCCGGCGGGGGCAGCCACGGGCCGAAAGACCGCGGGGCTCGGGAGCACGTGAACCGCGATGCCTCTGTGCGCGCCTCCGGCACGACCAAGGAGGCCCGGTAGGGCCGACGCCCGCGTGGTTCACAAACAGGCTTTAGATCCCGGCAGCCTTGCGCAGGTCCTCGACGCGGTCCGTGCTCTCCCACGCGAAGTCGGGCTCGCTGCGGCCGAGATGGCCGTAGCAGGCGGTTTGGGAGAAGATCGGCCGCAGCAGGTTGAGGTCGCGGATGATCGCGGCGGGTCGCAGATCGAAGACCTCCTGCACGGCCTCCTGGACCTTGTCGCCCGAGATCTGCTCGGTGCCGAAGCACTCGACGAACAGCCCCACTGGGTGAGCCTTGCCGATCGCGTACGCCACCTGTACCTCGCAGCGTTCCGCGAAGCCGGCCGCCACGACGTTCTTGGCCACCCAGCGGGTGGCGTAGGCGGCGGAGCGGTCGACCTTGGAGGGGTCCTTACCCGAGAAGGCGCCACCGCCGTGGCGGGCCATCCCGCCGTAGGTGTCACAGATGATCTTGCGGCCGGTCAGGCCGCAGTCGCCCATCGGGCCGCCGACCTCGAACCGCCCTGTCGGGTTCACGAAGAGCGAGTAGCCGGAGGTGTCCAGGTCGAGGGCCGCGAGCTCGGGTTCGACGACGTGCTCCTTGACGTCGGGCAGCAGCAGCGTCCGGAGGTCGATGTCCGCGGAGTGCTGGGACGAGACCACGACGGTGTCGAGGCGTACCGGCTTGTCGCCGGCGTACTCGATCGTGACCTGGGTCTTGCCGTCGGGCCGGAGGTAGGGAACGAGCCCCTCCCTGCGCACAGCCGCGAGGCGGCGGGCGAGGCGGTGCGCCAGCATGATCGGCAGCGGCATCAGCTCAGTCGTCTCGCGGCAGGCGTACCCGAACATCAGGCCCTGGTCGCCGGCTCCCTGTCGGTCGAGCTCGTCGAGTAGGGCGTCCTCGCGGTGCTCCCACGCGTCGGAGACGCCTTGGGCGATGTCGGGTGACTGGGAGTCGATGGAGACCGACACGCCACACGACGCGCCGTCGAAGCCCTTCTTCGACGAGTCGTACCCGATCTCGAGCACCTTGCCGCGAACGAGGCTCGCGATATCGACGTAAGTGTCTGTCGTTACCTCACCGGCGACATGCACCTGGCCTGTCGTGATCAGCGTCTCGACGGCGGCGTGGCTCCGGGGGTCATCCGCGATCATGGCGTCCAAGATCGAGTCGCTGATCTGGTCGGCCATCTTGTCCGGATGGCCTTCTGTGACCGACTCGGAGGTGAACAGTCGACGGGACACGTGTCTCCTCATGGGTAGGCAACATCGTCCAGTTGGTCGCCCAATGGCGTCGTCCAACTTGGCGTGAGTCTAGTGGGAGCCCCCGGTATGTGAACCCCCCGGTGACGCGTGGGGAGGTCGCCAGTTTCCCTCGAAAGCCGCTCTGACCTGCGACCATGCGGCAGACATGGGACTGTCCGCAGCCGGCCTGTTCCTCGCCGGGGTCGGACCCGCGAGCGTCGCCATGGTCACTATTTGAGACGCCCTCTGGTGGGAAGGCGCTCGGCGACTAGGTCCCATACGACGTCCGCGAGGGCCTCCTTGGGCCCGAGCGCGATCTCACGGGACGCTCCGTCCGCGGCGAGGACGACCGCCGCGTTGTCGGGCGACTCGAATCCGAGGCCCTCGCCCACGCGGTTGACCACGAGGAGGTCACAGCCCTTGCGGGCGAGCTTGGTCCTCCCCGCCGCGGCTATGACACTGGGCTCACCCGTCTCGGCCGCGAAGCCCACGACCACCTGGCCGGCGCGGGATCTTGCCGAGGAGACCTCGGCGAGGATGTCAGGCGTCTGGACCAGCGCGATCGGCTCTGGCCTTCGGTCGGACTTCTTGATCTTCGTGGCCGCCGCCCGCTCGGGACGGAAATCGGCCACGGCCGCCGCCATGACGACGGCGTCGGCGTCGCGGGCCTGCTCGAGAACCGCCGTACGCATGTCCTCGGTGGACGTGACGTGGATCACTTTGGACCCGGCGGGGTCGGGCAGGGAGACACCGGCGGCGATGACGACGACCTCGGCCCCTCTGGCGACGGCGGTCCGCCCGAGCGCGTAGCCCTGCCGGCCTGACGACCGGTTACCGAGGAAACGGACTGGGTCGAGGTACTCGCGGGTACCCCCCGCCGTCACGACGACGCGGCGCTGCGTGAGGTCGGACCGGAGGCCCTGAGTCCCGCGGGCGAGGACCTTGCGGGCCACCTCGAACAGTTCGGGCGGCTCGGGAAGGCGACCCGTCCCCGAGTCGGGGCCAGTGAGCCGCCCGACCGCCGGCTCCATCACCACCGCCCCCCGGGCGCGCAGCGTCTCGACGTTGTCCCTGGTCGCGGGATGCTCCCACATCTCCGTGTGCATCGCAGGCGCGTAGACGACCGGGCACCTGGCGGTGAGTAGCGTGGATGTGAGGAGGTCGTCGGCGCGGCCGTGTGCCGCCTTGGCGAGCAGGTCGGCGGTCGCCGGGGCGACGAGGAGCAGATCGGTCTCGCGGCCCAGGCGGACGTGCGGGACCTCGTGAACGTCAGACCAGACGTCGCTGCGTACGGGGTGGCCGGAGAGGGCGGACCAGCTGGCCTCGCCGACGAAGCGCAACGCGTCGGCCGTGGGGACGACGCGGACGTCATGGTCGGACTCGATCAGCAGCCGAAGGAGCTGACAGGACTTGTAGGCCGCGATGCCGGCTCCTACGCCGAGAACGACGCGCGGGCGAGCCCCAGCTACCGACATTGCTGCCGACATCCGAGCCTCGGCTAAGAGGCCCGGTCGGCCGGCCCTCCGGGCTGCGGAGGAGGATCGATCGGCTCAGCGTTGAGCAGGCCCTCGTCGATCTCGCGGAGCGCGATGGACAGCGGCTTCTCATGGACGTGGGTCTCCACCAGGGGTCCGACGTACTCGAGCAAGCCCTCGCCCAGCTGCGCGTAATAGGCGTTGATCTGGCGTGCGCGCTTGGCGGACCAGATCACCAGCTTGTACTTGCTGTCCGTGACCTGGAGGAGGTCGTCGATCGGCGGGTTGGTGATGCCTTCGGCCTGCGGAACGGTGCCGTCCACGGTGAGCTTTTCCCCTCCTCATGACAGACAGGGACGGTGGTCAGGAGCATGCCCCGACCCCCAGCAAGGGTAGCAGTTTGTCGCAGACGTCCTGGACCGATGTGTTCACGAGAGTGACGTCGAACTCGCGCTCGGCGGCCAGCTCGGTCCTCGCGGTCGCGAGCCGGCGTTCGATGAGGGCCGGCTCCTCGGTGGCCCGACCGGTGAGCCTGCGCACCAGCTCCTCCCACGACGGAGGCGTGAGAAAGACGAGCAGCGCTTCAGGAACGTGGGCGCGGACCTGACGGGCACCCTGCAGGTCGAGCTCGAGCAGGGTCGGTACACCGGCAGCCAGCCGTTCGAAGACCGGCCCACGGGGGGTTCCGTAACGGTTGCCGGCGAACGCGGCCCACTCGAGCAGCTCATCGCGTGCGACAAGCTCGTCGAAGCCGGCATCGTCGACGAAGAAGTAGTCGACGCCATGCCGCTCCCCCGAGCGGGGTGGACGCGTCGTCACGGACACCGAGAGCCACACCGCGGGGTAACGGCGTCGAATCTCCGCGACCACGGTCCCCTTGCCCACCCCGGAGGGCCCGGAGAGGACGGTCAGCCGCGCGGGCTCACGCCGTCCCCCCGGGCCCGGGGTCTCGTCAGCGGTCGCTCCCACTACCGAACTCTTGCTCCAGTGCGGCCCGCTGGTTGGCGCCGAGCCCTCGGACACGCCGGGACTCGGCGATGCCGAGACGGTCCATGATCTGTCGTGCACGTACCTTGCCCACGCCGGGAAGTGACTCGAGCAGGGCCGAGACCTTCATCTTGCCGATGATGTCGTTGGTCTGGCCCTCCTCGAGGACCTCCGCAAGTGAAGTGTTCGAGTGCTTGAGGCGGTTCTTGACCTCGGCACGCTGACGTCTTGCGGCGGCTGCCTTCTCGAGCGCGGCGGCACGTTGTTCAGGGGTCAGGGGCGGAAGAGCCACGCCGGTTCACCTCGGTTTTCCAACTCGTGCCTACGAACTCGGACGGGAGGGGAACCTAGCGACTCCAGGGCCCTTCCGGCAACGCAAGACGCATGATTGGGTGTCATGAAGTCGACACTTTGCCATCGTTTGACTTATTCGAGACCTTTTTCGGGCCCCCCATAGCCTTTCACCTCCGCAACTCGGCGGCCATCTCGCCCGCGGCCGCGCCAGGGTCGGCGGCGTCCGTGATCGGGCGACCGATGACGAGCAGATCGGCGCCGGCGGCGAGCGTCTCGCTGGGGGGCGCGACCCTGCGCTGATCGTGTGACGCGTACCCGGCTGGCCGCACGCCCGGAGTGAGCAACCTCACCTCCGGGCCGACCTCCGCACGCACGGCCGCGACCTCGCGCGGCGAGCACACCACCGCACGCGCCCCCGCGGAAACGGCCAGAACGGCCCGTCGCAGGACGACGTCCAACGGTGGGGTCGTCACACCAGATGCCACCAGATCGTCCCCTGACAGCGACGTGAGGACCGTCACGGCGGTAATCCTGGTCGACGGACCCGCGCAGTCAACGGCGGCGCGGATCATCGCGGCGCCACCGGCCGCGTGGACGGTCAGGTACGCGGGCTCCAGAGCGGACACGGCACGCGCCGCCTCGGCGACAGTCGCGGGGATGTCGTGGAGCTTCAGGTCGAGGAACACGCGCCCGGCGCCGGCCGACCGCACGGAGTCGACCGCCTCCTGGCCGTATCTGAGGTACAGACCAAGCCCCACCTTGACCGCGCTGACGTGGGGCGCGACACGGCGGGTCCAGCGGATCGCCGTGTCGAGGTCGGGGGCGTCCAACGCGACGGCGATGGGCGCGACATCGACGACATCATCGGCTCCGGTCACAGTGACACCTTTCACACGGCTCTCACAGCCCCTCTCACAGCCCCTCTCACAGCCGCTCTCACAGGGGCTTGTGGGCGAGCCCGATCACGTCGGTGAGCCGCTCGACACCGCGGACCGCGAGCGCCTCCTCGAGCTCCCTCAGGACCCGCGGACACGCCCTGGGATCATTGAAGACGGCCGTACCGACAGAGACGGCGCTCGCGCCAGCGAGCACGAGCTCGAACGCGTCGCGGCCGCAGGTGATGCCGCCCATGCCAAGAATCGGCACGTCCGGCATTGCCTCGTGCACCTGCCACACGCAGCGGACGGCCACCGGGCGGATCGCCGGGCCAGAGAGGCCACCGGTCTCTCCCGCGAGCACCGGACGCATCGTCTCCGTGTCGATGGCCATGCCGAGCAGCGTGTTGATCAGGGACAGGCCGTCGGCGCCCGCTTCCACACATGAGCGCCCGACCTCGACGATGTCTGTCACGTCCGGCGACAGCTTGGCGAAGACCGGCACGTCGTACGCGGTAGTGGCGCGGACCACCCGTATGACCTCGCCCGCGGCCGCAGCGTCGCAGGCGAAGACCTGGCCGCGGTCTTCGACGTTGGGGCACGAGATGTTGACCTCGACCATCGTGATCCCCGGGACGCCGCGCAGCCGGCGCGCCAGCTCGGCGTAGTCGTCGACGCTACCGGCCGCGATCGAGACCACCACTCGCGCGCCGCGCGAGACCAGCCAGGGCAGGTCGCGTCCGACGAACGCGTCGATCCCCGGCCCCTGCAGGCCGATCGCGTTGAGCATGCCGCTGGGTGTCTCGGCCATCCGCGGGGTCGGGCGTCCGGCACGCGGGCCGAGCATGACCGACTTCGTCACGACGGCACCCAGCAGGGAGGGGTCGAAGAACTGCGCGAGCTCGCGTCCCGCGGCCGCGCACCCCGACGCGGTCAGGACGGGGTTCGGGAGATCGACCCAGGCCAGCTTGGCGCGCATATCAGTGCTCACGGCCGCGCTCCCCCCGCCCCGATCGCGTCCTCCGGAATCGTGCCGATGCGGTCCCACCGCACCCGGTCGCCGCGGAACACGGGACCTTCGACGCACGAGCGCACCATGCGCGTCACGCTGTCGCGCCCGACGACCGGCAGGACACAGGTCATGCACACGCCGAAGCCGCACGCCATCGACTCTTCGACCGCGACCTGCGAGGGCAACCCGCGGTCAGAGGCGATAGCGGCCACCGCGCGCAGCATGGGCATCGGTCCGCACGCGTACACGGCGTCGGCCTCGGTGTCTACGAGCACGCGAGGCAGGACGTCGATCACCCGCCCCGCCACGCCGAGGGTGCCGTCCTCGGTGGTGAGGGTCGCCGAGTCGGACGTCCTGGCCGCGCGCCGCTCTCCGAAGACTCGATCCGCGGTCCGTGCGCCCAGGACGAAGTCGACCCTGCACCCCCGCCCGCGGAGCATCTCGGCGAGCGGAAAGAGCGGCGCGGAGCCGTAGCCGCCGCCCACGAGCACGCAATGCACCGGCTCGCGCGGAAGGGCGAAGGGACGCCCGAGCGGACCCACCACATCGAGGGTGTCGCCCGGCCTGCGAGTGGCGAGCCAACTCGTGCCAGGGCCGCAGACCGCGAAGACGAACTCGATGGTGCCGCCGTACATCCCGCTCGGGTCGGCCTCGTGGATGGAGAAGGCGCGGCGCAGCATCATGCTCGTGCCCGCTCCGCCGACCGCGATCGATACGAAGTGACCGGGGCGGAACTCGATGGGCACCCCCGGGGCGACCACAGTCATCGCGCGGTAGGCCCCCACTCGGCGCAGCGTGAGCACTTGACCGCGTACCTGCCGAGGAGCCGCCATCACGTCCCCTCGTGAACGATCTCGGCGTGCTCCTGCAGCGAACGCACGTCGAGCTCTCCCCGCGAGACCGCCTCGATGCCCTGAACCGCCGCGGCCAGCCCCTGCACAGTCGTGCTGCAGGGGACATCGCGTAGCACGGCCGCGGTGCGGATCTCGTACCCGTCCAGGCGCGGGCCCGAGTGCCCGGGGACACCGAACGGCGTGTTCACGATCAGGTCGATCTCGCCGTCGAGGATGCGCTGGACGATCGTCGGCTCGCCGTCCGGACCGGGACCGAGGCTGTGCTTGCGGACCACCTTCGCCACGACCCCGTGACGCCGCAGCACCTGAGCCGTCCCCTCGGTCGCGAGAATCTCGAAGCCGAGCTCGGCCAGCCGCTTCACCGGGAACACCATCGCCCGCTTGTCCCGCCCCGCCACGGAGACGAAGGCCCTGCCCTTGGTCGGCAGCGAACCGTACGCGGCGGCCTGGGACTTCGCGAACGCCGTCCCGAACTCCTCGTCGATCCCCATCACCTCGCCGGTCGAGCGCATCTCGGGACCGAGCACGGTGTCGACGCCGCGAAACCTGCCGAACGGCAGGACGGCCTCCTTGACCGCGAGGGGCGCGTCCAGCGGGAGGCTGCCTCCGTCGCCGACCGACGGCAGCATGCCCACGCCCCGCAGGTCCGCGATCGTCGCCCCGAGCATGACCCGCGCGGCGGCCTTCGCGAGGGGCACGGCCGTCGCCTTGGACACGAACGGCACCGTGCGCGACGCGCGTGGGTTGGCCTCGAGCACGTACAGCACGCCGCCGGCGAGCGCGTACTGGACGTTGAGCAACCCCAGCACCCCCACGGCGCGCGCGATGGCCCAGGTCGCCTGACGAACCCGCTCGAGGTCGCCCGCGGCGAGGGTGATGGGGGGAAGCGCGCAGGCGGAGTCGCCGGAGTGGATACCGGCCTCCTCGATGTGTTCCATCACCCCGCCGAGATACAGCTCGTCGCCGTCGTACAGCGCGTCGACGTCGAGCTCGATCGCGTCGTCGAGGAACCTGTCGACGAGGACCGGGTGCTCGGGACTGGCCTGGGTCGCGCGCTCGATGTAAG